>USGT01000003.1 GCA_900554335.1 uncultured Oscillospiraceae bacterium | reverse complement strand
AAACATAAAAATAAATGTAATCCTATCTTTTAGCCGAGAAAGGGTTACATTTTTAAAATACTTGCAGTTTAACTGCTTAAATGCAAATATAATTATTTTATTTGCAGAAAAGGAGAATATCTATGATTAGCTAGGAACAAAAAGGCTACTTAATAAACTAATCGACAAATATATATTCAACATCTAGACAACAAAAAAGATAAAGTATTCATATACCAAAATATTATGAGTATTTATTTTTATCTATGTGCGGAATAAAACATCATATATTTTTAAAAATAAGGCTGATATTGTTCCTCAAATAGGGAAGATATTTTTTAGTTGCACCTTACCTAGAAGAATCTATTGATAAACAGTAAAAGCAAAACATGACGATGCTGCCGATGCTCTCGCCATGTTTTCACAGTTATTTAAAGAATTATCTATGCTTTCAGTTAAATTTATTGATAGAAAATCTTTGCCTTTTTAAACGCAGAAAATATAATTATTTCTAACAAAGCATAGAATCCATAATTTCTAAAATCAAATCACATATAGCGTTTAACTCTACCCCTTGTGCATATGAGTATTCTTTTTGATACTTACTACATAAGGTACTTATTTGTTTATCGTTTTTTATTTGATTTAGTATTGATGAATATTCATTTAGTATATGTGGAGTTTCTCTTTTTTGTGTGGTAGCCAAAAGAGCCTCTTTTAAATATTTTTTGTTAATTTCATTTTCCTTTAATTTATGTAAAATCCATAAATCATAGTAATCTCTAAGACGAGTGCTTGCAATTCCTCTTGATAAAATTGTATGTAATTTTTCAGCTAAAACAGTTTCTAAGTTATAAGCTAAAATGTCTATTTTTTTATCTTCAAACATTAAAGGATATTTATAATCTATTTCTTTTGGAGTAATCTTATCTCCGGCAGTAATATCTACACTAATAGGGATTTTAAGTCCTTCATAATTACAAACAATAGATATTCTCATACCGGGGTATATATCTTCAAGTCTTATATCTGATATTTTTATTATGTCAAATGTAACACCATCGTTTATGTCTATTAATATTAATTCGTTAAATACTTTAGAAACATTGTCTTTTTCAATTTTTAGATTCCTCACAGTAGTATCTATATCGACAGTAACACGTTTACTGATTCCTAAAAGTGAAGATATTAAAATACCGCCTTTTATTATAAATTTATCTTTGTATGGTGAAACGGAAATTCTTTCAAGCAGGTGTTCCATCATGTAAATTCTTAAAAGTACTTGTGCCGAAATATTATTTTCTGTTGCTAAATTTCTAATTTTAGCTTTTAATTATCGTGATGAGTTCAAATTAAAACCTCCAAATATTCTCTTATTTTCTTTTGTATTCTGAATTTTTCAGCGTATTGCATTAACAATGGAATGTTTTTGTTATTTCGTGTGATATATTTTTTAATAGCATCAGAAAAAATTCCAATTTCAATCCGACTTTTATTTCTTACAATATCGCAAATAGTCCTTTCTGGATTGTATGTATTAATTTTCCTCCCAAACACAGTTGGTAATGTAATAATACCAAGATTTAAAAGTTCATTTTTTATAGAGTAAACTTTTACATTGAATTTTTTTATTGAACTTCTATTTGAATCAGAACTTAAAGTTACAGAGTATTCAAGAGGGTCACGGTCACTTAAATCATGCAAATATAAAGCTGTTTCGTGAGAAAATACGCACTTTGGGTATCTTGTTTGAATAGTAAACATCTCGTCTTCGAACGTATCGGTAGAAAAATATACACCATTTTCTGATTTGAAAATTTCACCATCTTTTACCATTTCGCTTATATATTGAAGAGATATATCATTGTCTGAAAGATTTTTAGATAATAAAATTCCGTTATTATCCTTTATAATTTTTCGGATTATTTCTTTTTTATTCATTTTTCACCTCTTAATTTTTATTTTCAAGTACATATTATAAACTAAATGTACCTAAAAATCAAGGCTCGAAATTCATTCAAAAAATTTCCGTACATGATAAAATAAACTAATTTTGACTTTGTAGATACGGATACGAAAAAGACTATAAATGTAATTGAAAATGACCCAATGAGGCTTCTTGAGGTCCCTGCATATTCAATTGAAAAAAACGAGTTGTGTATACCTGAAAATTTTATACAAGCAGTAAACTTTGGATTTATGAGTAATGGGTATTTAGAAAAAAATCTAAATATAGATAATAAATTCATACTTCTCGCCATTTCCCTGAAACACCAGCGAAAACATCATATTCTACCCACTTACCATTATTACCTACATATAAATAAGCTTTCTTATACTTGTCATCCATTCCAAACCTTACTCCAGTATTATCATCTCTTTGTACGATTTCTGAAAGAATAGCTTCACTACTTATAGCTCCGAGCAAATCTTCGGAATAAACTCTAAACTGTACAAACGATTGATTTTGCAAAAAGGATGCAGAAGGTGTGAATGTATAAGAAAGCTTGTCTGTTTTTTCAGCAAGCGAAGTCCATTCGCTCCAATTAAATCCATCAGTGGAATTTCTACTTTCCAAGTTGTAAGCAGTAATATTATTATCAATATCTTTAGCTTCATTCCAAGAAATAGTAAGGGATTCTCCTAACACATAGCTAAGTAAAGAAGTTTTTATTTCAGTGGGTGGATTAGGTTTACTGTTTCTTCTTATTGCAGATGTTTCTTTATAATTTGAATAATAAGAATTTCCTGCTGTTCCTCTAGTTAAAATTCTAAATTTTATATAATTTCCTCTTGCTTTGCTATAGATCATCCGCCTGAACTATCTATAATGATTAAATTTTACGATACTGTTTCTTTATTTTGATATTTAAATATCAATTATTTTTTCATTATTGCATAATCTTATAAATATTTTTTATTAACTATAAACAGGATAGTATAGCATTACATTCAGTTAGTAGCAATACTCTTATTAAATTGATAACATTTAGTTATTACAGGAGGTGAGCTAAAATGAGAGAAGAATACAAAGATTACTATAAAAAATTAGGACTAAAAATTTCTTATTACAGAAAACTAAGGAGTTTTACACAAGAAAGTTTAGCAGAATCTATAAGGAAATCGCCCACATTTATTAGTCATGTAGAAGCACCAAATATCTACAAAGCCATATCATTAGACACGCTTTTTGACATAGCATGTGTTCTTGATATTCCAGCATATAAATTTTTAAACTCTGAAGACGACTTATTATAACTAAAAATGATTTTTTGAATTGACTTTATAAAATTTCAAACTAAACATGCATTGTAATATTAACGTGACTATTTAACTAACTAAAAATATTTATGGCATAAAATTACGATTAATTTTTTTCTTAAAATTTAGTAAAAACTCTGCCGCAACTAGAGCAATAGAAAATGCAATGGATATAAACACTCTCTCGGCAATTTTAGGTCACGCTCAAACTTCAACTACTGTAAATAGATACTGCCATGCAATTGAAGAATATAAAAAAATAGGTATGGAAAAGGTAGCTTATATCTTTACGAATAATAACAAATAAAACTGACACCAATTATTGGTGTCAAAATAAAAATTAATTATTAGTAATTGGAGTCAAAAAACCTCGTATTGGTGTCAAAATTGGTGTCAAACTGGACTTTTAAGGAAATAATCCTACGTGTACAAAACTCAAATTTGGCTTAAACACTGGCTTTTTCGATGGAGCTACTGGGCGGACTCGAACCGCCGACCTGCTGATTACGAATCAGCTGCTCTACCAACTGAGCCACAGTAGCAACCAAACTAAGAAGATATTACACCAAAACAAAAATTAAGTCAATACAAAATTTAAAATTATATTTTGACAAAACAGACATAATTATAATAATATATATTTGCATAAAAACAGTTAAAAACATTTTAGAGGTGCAATTATGAGTTTAGTAAACACAAAGGAAATGCTTAAAAAGGCATACGAAGGAAACTATGCTGTTGGAGCATTTAACGTAAATAACATGGAAATAATTCAAGCGGTGACCGAGGCTGCAAACGAAATGTCTTCGCCGCTTATTCTTCAGGCTTCTGCCGGAGCTAGAAAATACGCTGGAATGAACTACTTAAGAAAACTAGTAGAAGCTGCTGAAATGTCGACGGATATTCCCATAGCGCTTCACCTTGACCACGGGAATTCTTTTGAAATTTGCAAAGAATGCATCGACAGCGGCTTTACTTCCGTTATGATTGACGGCTCAAGCCTTAGCTATGAAGAAAATGCGGAGCTGAGCCTTAAAGTTGCAAGATACGCTCACAAATACGGCGTAACAGTGGAAGCAGAGCTCGGAAGCCTTGCAGGAATAGAAGACGAAGTGTGCGTCCCGCCGTATAAATCATTTTACACCGACCCTGAGCAAGCAAAAGACTTTTTCGAAAAAACCGAAATTGATTCCTTGGCAATAGCAATCGGAACGAGCCACGGAGCTTACAAATTCAAGCCAAGCCAAAACCCTGAACTTAGATTTGATATACTTGAAAAAATCGAGACTTTATGCCCTGGTTTGCCGATAGTTCTTCACGGCGCTTCGAGCGTTTTGCCAAATTTGGTTGAAGAAATAAATAAGTTCGGAGGAAACCTAGCCGGCGCAAAAGGAATCCCGGAAGATCAACTCAGCATGGCTGCTAAAAAAGCGGTTTGCAAAATAAACGTTGACTCTGATTTAAGGCTTGCAATGACAGGCGCTGTGAGAAAATATTTCGTGGAAAACCCTGATAAATTTGACCCAAGAGGTTACCTCTCAGAAGCAAGAGTAGCAATCAAAAACCTCGTGAAACACAAAATAAAAGACGTTATGGGATGTGCTTTTAAAGCTTAAAAAATAACAATTTCTAAGCGAGGTTTTAAAATGAAACTTAAGGTTATTTTGTCCACAATAATCATTTCCCTGATTTTTCTTTTTTACCCCTTAACTATTTTTGCAAACGAAGAAACCGGCGAAGAGTTCGATGTTTCTGCTCCTTCAGCGATATTGATAGACAGCAAAAGCGGGAAAATTTTATTCGAAAAAAATCCTTCGGAAGTGCGCTACACGGCATCACTCATGAAAATGATGAATTTGCTCATAGCGTTTGATACGATCAAAGATTTTAATAGCAAAGTAACCATAAGCAAAGAAATTCCTCGCACGGGCGGCTCTAACATTTGGCTTAAGCAAGGCGAAACCGTGAAAACGGAAGATTTGATAAAAGCAATTGCACTTGTTTCGGCTGATGACGCTTGCATAGCTCTGGCGGATCATATTTCCGGCGATGAAGGCAAATTCCTGCAGGAAATGAACAATTACGCTTCGAAATATGATCTAAAAAGCACGATATTTAAAAACTGCATAGCAGAAGATATCGACGGCAACGTAAGCACGGCGCACGACATTGCCTTCATGGCAAAAGCGCTTCTCGAATGCGAAAAAGCCGCCGATTACACCTCAAAGTGGATAGACCACATCAGGGGTGGCAAAACTCAAATAGTAAACACGAATAAATTAATAAAACTTTACCCCGGAACGACGGGAATAAAAACAGGCACTTCAAAAGAGGCCGGGAGCTGCGCCTGCATTTGCTCAGAAAAAAACAAAATGAGCTTGATTGCAGTGGTTCTCGGTTGCAAGGACGTTAAAGAAAGAAACTCTGAAGTAACCAAGCTTCTTGACTACGGTTTTTCAGAATATAGCCTTTCGAGTCCTCCTCCTTTTGAGGTGCCTAAATATTTGAAAGTTGAAAACGGAATAGAAAGCTGCGCCGAACTTTCGGTTATTAAAAGCGAGAATTTTTTAGTAGCTAATAAAAATAAAGAAAAAATTTCCCCGGAATTAGTGCTCGATGAAAAACTCGAAGCACCTGTAATCCGAGGAAAGAAAGTCGGTGAAATTATTTACCGCCAGGGTAATGATATCGTTTGCATTTCTGATGTTGTTACCCACAGCAGCGTGGATAAAAAAGATTTTTCAAAACTTTTAAAGAAGCTTGCCGTAAGCTTTCTAAAACTCTAGCCTTAAAACCAATCTTTAGGTTTTTTGGCTTTTTTCTCTTCTTTAATTTTGCTTGAAATCTCTTTTAAAATTTCATCGCGCGACTCCTTAGAAAGAAGTTTGATGCCGAGCGAAATATTTTTTTCTTGATACTTAAGGTATTTATCCTCATTAATGCAGTCATCACTTGACTTGCCACCGTTTTTAGCGTAATCGGAACATACCATTTCAGCATCGGCATCTAAAATTTCAGTGTAATCAACTCCATAGATTTTTGAAAGGTTAAGTATAGTTCTTACGTCGGGGTTTATCTTCCCTGATTCGTAGTAAGAATAAGTTGATCTGTCTATACCTAAGAAATCAGCAACCTTGCCTTGAGTGAATCCACAATCCAAACGAAGCTTTTTGAGTATTCCCGGTATTTTGGAAATGATAACCAACACCTCTTTTTAATAATAAGAAATATTCTTTATTATAACATTTTATTTTATGGTTATCAATACTCAAATTCAATTAAATCTGTATTATTCGTCATTATTCTTGGCTTTTTTTGATTTATCCCTATATTTTTTTACTATAGCCCAGATAGCCGCAATTAATATAAGCAAAATCATGATAATCAAAATGAGCTTAAGCGCACTTCCCAAACGAGTTGTGCTGTTATCGGTCTTTCTGAATTTATTTGCTGCGGAATTTGAGCCGCCGGTTAAAGCTTCGCCTTCATCAAAACTATTTGAAGAATTATTTTTATTTCCGGAGTAATTTGATTCTTTCTTATTGCCCGAACCGCTAAGGCTTCCAAGAGTGTAATTCGTTAGCATGGAAACATTAGAATCAACTGCGTCTATAAGAGAAGATCTTCCCGGCTGGATTGACCTATCTGCAACTATTCCGATTGGGCTTAAAGACGAAGTCTCAAGCGAAGTCACGGAGTTGCCAATGTTAAGAGTTAAGAAATTGAGTTTACCGTCTGAATTTTCGTGAATTCCCGAAGGATTTTCAAAATAAGTCATGTTAGGCGTCGGAAGGTGAAGCACTATGCTTTTGCCTTCAGGAAGAGTATATCTGCGCTCGGTTAAGGTGTCCCAAAGGTAAACATCATAAAGCGAGAGAATATATTCCGAGCTAAGTTTGCCGTAAATTCTCGTGCAAGCGTCAAGGTCGGTGTCAATCGGGTTTGCAATCAATTTTATGTTCCAGTCAAGGCCTTCAGCAGTCACTCCGTTGTAAGTGTGAATGATGTCCGCAACCTTTTTTTGCAGCTGCTCAAGAACATAGTAGTTTCCAACGCTTGATTTTTCAGCATCGCTTAAATTATTGTAGTTTCTCACCGCTTGAATTATCTGTTCAAGGTCAGTGTCGTCTTTAATATCAGTCGGAAGTGAGTTAATGGTTTCAATGACTTCAGCCACATCAGTCTTGCCTATTCCAACGACTGTTACAGTTTTGTTTTCAGTCACCGTTTCAACCGTGTAAAATTCATTGTCGTCCGCTGAAAGTTCTTGATTTCCAAGCATAACTTTGATGTTTGAATTTGCATAAAGCGGATAAAGGTTAACCTTGAAGTTCAGGCTTCCGCCGTATTCAACTTCATTCTCGCCGGTTATAACTTTGCCATCTTTATTGTAATAGTCTATTCCTTCATCCTTCGTGAGTGTTACTGTGTATTTATTCTTGCTCACGCCCGCCACTCTAACGGTTATATCTTGAGTAATATTTTGAATCAAGTATCTGTCAGAAGCCAATTTTTGAACTTTAATTTCGCTTTGGCTGCTTTCATTCGTTACGATATAAGCGCCTTGAATTGATTCCGAGTGAGCATCATCGATTTTTATTGAAAATTCAAAATTTTTGCCATAACTAACTTTGAAGTCACCTGTGATAACTGAGCCAACTTCATTATAGTAAGTTACTCCGTCAATAGGAATAAATTTCAATCTATAAAATATTTCGTTAATATTTTCAACGGTTATGGTGTAGTTATCTTTAATATTAGTAAGCTTATATTGGCCCAAAGAATTCTTTTCAAGGGTTATTTTTTGGCCCGAAGCCGAAGTTGCTTGAACAACCGTGCTTTCGCCCATTTGGTAGCCTTCTTTTTCTTTAATTTTAAAGTAGCAGCTGTTGCCGTAAGAAACTACCACGTTGTCTTGCATTTCCGTGTCTTCGCCATCTTTAACGAAAATGTAATCAACGTAATCATTTTTGCTGAAGTTAACGAAATAAGTGTTTATATTGCAGCCTGAAACTTGCACTGTGTAGTTTTCTGTGACATTAGTTATTTTGTAATGGCCGGAAACCATGTGCAACGTTTCAAAAAGTTCCTCGCCTTTGTAAAGCCCCACAGTAATGCCTGAATTGTTGCATCTTTCGTTTAATTCTATGCTGAAAATTAAGTTCGAACCATATTCTGCACTTACTGAAGAAATTTGGTTGCCTTGCTCATCTAAATATTTAAGCACAGGTTCTGGCGAAATATCATCCTTAATTACAGGCATTTTGAAAGTTACTGTTTTCATTTCTTTTTTTATAAAGCCTGACATCACCATGCTCTTCTGAACGCCACTTTCAACGGTATTGTTGTCTACTGTGTTTCTGTTAATAATAGTGTAAATTTTGTAGTTTGGGTTAGTCGTAGTGTCAACACTAAACATATTCGAAAACTCAGTTGAGCCTTCTTGAATTGCTTCAGAGCCTTCAATAGTTGCGCTTAGGTTAAATGAGCTTAAATCATAACCCGTGGAAGCTCCAACCGCGAAACTATACTTCGTGCCATAAGCGCATGAAATTTTACCTTGAATTTTCTTGTTTTCGAGCACTGCTAAATTATTTTCATCCTTGCTTCCTGAACATTCGTAAAATTCCATTCCGTCAATGTTGTCAAAATCCAGCATAGTATTGTTAATTTCGTTTGTAAATTTAATCGTGGAATCACTTTTTACTTTGTAAACGAAGAAAATATAGGTAAAGCCGCCATCGCTGGTTTTTTCAAGCGCCGTTGCACCTGTTTGCGTTCCTTCCTTAAGAAATAGTGTACTTCCGCTTCCCAAAGAAATTCTGTTAAAAAGTCCTTCGTATGAATCTTTTGATGATCCAATGATTTTAATTTCAAAATCTTCGCCGTAGTCAACTTCAAAAGGATTCGAGTCTACTTTCTTGAAGTCAGTTTCGCTTGAAAGTTTCCTTTCAACTCCAACTTCGTAAAAACCGTCAAGAGTTATTTTGTATTTTTTAATGTCAATTCCGCCAATTTCGATTGTAAGATTTTCCGGAGAATATGCGTTAACATAGTCGTCAGGAATTCTAAACGCCACAATACTTCCGTTGTTGTCATCATCCATATTATTTATGTTTTTGTCAGTGTTTTCTATTAACTTGCCATTGATAGTGCATGTTACGCTATTGACATCTATTCCCGCCAGAGTGCGCAGCGCAATTACGTTACCGCTTTTTTTATAGTTAAGCATATATGAATTTCTTGTATTTTCAACTGTTCCGCTGTCGTTTCTCACGCATTGATACAAAATCTTGGT
Organism: uncultured Oscillospiraceae bacterium; assembly: GCA_900554335.1. GTDB lineage: Bacteria > Bacillota > Clostridia > Oscillospirales > Acutalibacteraceae > UMGS1491. Next base: position 142,319 of record USGT01000003.1, on the reverse strand, counting down.
GGAATAAAGCTTGTCTTCTGTTAAACGAGAAAAAGCATCTTCATTAATTCTGTAAGCAGTAACTTTTTCTAGAATATTTCCTCCATGAGTCGTGCCGGGGTCAAGCTCGCTTGCGTTGCCATTTTCATCTTGTTTACCAAAAAACTTAAAAGTTACTTCTTTAACTGAAGATTCCAAATCTCCGATGGAAACGCTTCCTGTTCTGCCAATCATTGCTTCTTTTATGCCGTCTCCTCTGCCCACAACCACTTGAATGCAAGAACAAACATCTTCTTTTTTGCTTGGATCCGCCGGGTCAATAACCGTTTTTTCCACTATGCTGTTAGCAGCAATTTCAATTTTATCATCAAGAATATATTTAACTTTGCTGTCGTCATTATTAAGGGTTATTCTAAACACCAAAATTCCATTGTAAGGAATAATTTTATTCACTGCCGAAAGAATATCGCCGCTGTCATTTTTCGTCCATCCAATGTTATCTAGTGTCGACCAACAACTGTCATTGTATTCGTATATGCCATTTTTTACTTCTACTGTTGGAACATACATTCCATTTTCGTCTTTTTTATAGCTATCCGGTCTTATATATTCAATTTTAAAATCTTTCAGATCATATTTGCCATCACTGCCCGGGGAAACATAATCTTCCTTAACCTTAAATTGAATTTGCATCCTTCTTTCAACAATGTTTTTAACAACAATTACAACCTTTTCACAATTCCTTATACCTTCAGGAACACTGAAAGAATACGTTCTTTTGTCTAGACTTTTACCCTCAATATATACATAAATTGCAAACTTTTTATTTGCTTCATCGTAAAAATACTTAATTCCGCCATAACCTGTGAAGGATTTCGTGCTTTCATCATAAGAATATTCATAGTCAGTGCCGTTATAAGTGCATTTAAATTTCTTATTATTTTCATCATAAGTGTAAACTATGCCATCTTTACCCGTGAAAGATTTCGTGGTTTCATCATAGTCTGCCTCTTCTTTTTTATCCAAAGGATAAACAAAAGCTTCCAAGGTATCGTTTTGTGCCTCATATTCATTCTTGAATTTAAGGTCGAAATTCCAGCTCTGGCCGCTTGAAAAAGACGAAATTTTAACGGATGAATTGCTTAAATAAATGTCTGCTTTTGGGTTGTCTTTATCGTCAATTTCTTTTTCTGAAATTCCTGTGAAGTTCCCATTCGCATCGAACTTAGGTTCATGGAAGCATACGCCTATGGTTTTATAAGGCACGCTAGTAATATTCAGCGTAACATCATTTTTTATGCCTTTAATAGTAAATTTTTTATAAGGCACCTTATTACCATTAATGTTATCCGTACCGCTTTCTTCTGAATAATTTTCTTCTGAAAATTCTTCTGAAAAACTACATTCTAATTTATCAAGGTCAACGTCTTGCCAATCAACTTTATTGTTATTGTTACTGTTTCCTGCGGCAATTTTGCAAGTAAATCCATACGGGGTTATTCCTGAATATTTATTATTCGAACCTTCTATTTCTTTTTCTACTTCATTTCCGTCTTTGTCAATTTTATGAACCGAAATTGTAACTCTGTCGCTAGTTCCTGCCGGCGCACCACCAAAAGTTATGTTAAAATTCAAGTTTTCAAGTTTAAACCCAGTAACATTAACTGCTGTTTCATCATCTTTTATGTTTTTTATTTCATAATAAAATAACATGCGGTACTCTACTGCTCCATTATCAGTTATTTTTCTACCGTCATAATCATATACAGTATTTCCATCACTGCTTTTAAATACCATACCACGGGTATATGTCACATTATTTCCTGTAAAAGAAGTTCCATCATAATTATTACTAGTATATTCCGTAAAACCAATTCTATATTTAAACTCTTTTTTGTCTTCATCATAGGTATAAACTATACCATTCTTACCAGTAAATGTCTTTTTCTCTTCGTCATAATAACATGTATATTCAGTGTTATTATGAGTGTATCTAAATACGGTGCCAAGTTTGTAAGTTACACCGTTTTTTCCAGTAAAGTTTTTATTAACCGTGTCATACTTGTATTCAGTTCCATCAGAATCCACAAATGTGTTAAGGGCTTTTTCTTCAACACGATTTTCGATTTGATCATTGCCGCTAGTAATTTTTACGTCAGAACCTTTATACCATCCTGAGTTGGTAGGGTTTATAAACAAATAAACAGAACCTTCGCCATAAGGCACAGCCACATTAAGATAATTACCTTCATAACTAAACTTTTTGGTTTCTGAATTATAAGTGTAGTTTACACCATTTTTTCCGACAAAAGATTTAGTAGTTTCATTATAACCATACGAGTTTCCACCATCATCTTTAAATTTCTTATTATCCTTATCGAAGGTATATTTCACATTGTCTTTACCAATAAAAGATGTGGTATTTTCATCATAATCAACCGAAATTATTTCAGAGTTACTTGTATCAACAATTTTATATTTTCCATCGCTTTGCTGCTCTAATTTTAAATTACTATTCCAGTCGGGCTTCTCATCTTTTTTAGTTGGCACTGCGATTTTCACGTCAACATTGCGATTGTCATTAAGGTTAACTGTATTTTTATCTGCATCAGTTACTTCATTAACCGTAACTTTTCGGTTTACATGGCCCGAAACATTGCTAATGCTAAAATTTACATTCAAATCGCTTTTTATTCCGCCTTCAGTTACTTTGATTCCTTTATCATTAAGACTAAAAAGCTTTAATGCAATTTTTCTGTATTTGCAATTTATAGATTTTCCTTTAGAATCTACGAGTTTTTGATTTTCATAGAAAAACTCATTTTTATCTTTATCCGCAGGGTTAATGTAAACTATATGCCCCTCAATTTTAAATTTACGCGTAGAATTCGCATCTACATTTGCGAGGGTTCGATTAATGGAGTCATATTTAATACCAGAATTGCCAAATGTTCCATCAGCACTATTATAATCATATGATGTGTTTTTTTCGTCTACTAATTTAGTTGGAACTATATTATTATCTTTCTTTTCAGTGTAACATCTAAGTCTATGCTTCACACCACTATCAGTGTATGAAAACACTTCCACATTATAGTTATTCTCGTATTCATTGCCGTCTTTATCCACAAAGACTTTTTTGTCACTATCGTTATTGTTCGATCCTGTTATTTCATAATAATAATCTTCTGTTTCTCCTGTTTCTTCATCTGTTGTCTGCGTGTGAGTAGCGGTAAAAGCTATACTATCCAAGCATTCCTTGAATACACCTTTCATTTCAATATAAAAAGGGAAGGTCTCACTGCCCTGCGCAACTTTAAAGTTGGTGCCATTATTTATTACTTCATTGCCATCTTCGACTTTGCTGACTTTGCTGTAAATTTCAAATTGATTACTAATATCAACCCAATCATAATTTGATGAAATAGAATTAAATTTCAAATTTTTCAATTCTTTAATGCTATCATTAGTAAAACTCAGCTTTACTAAGGCGTAATAATGATTATTACCATAATTATCATCAGTACTATCAGCTGGTTTTGCCCAAGTAGGCAAAGTTACTTTAAATTTTCCACCACCTGAAGGTTTAACATCACAAGTATAAGTGACATTCGAATTTTTCTTGTCTTCGTCTGTATAAATAGCACTTGAGTCTACAGTAATTTTGAAATCGCCCACGTTACCTGTGTAACCATCACTAATAGACAAAGCAAAATCTAACGCTGTACCCTTATCAAAAATGGCATCCTCTCCAAGAATTACATAAGAATCATCACTATCCGCTTCTTTTTTATATTTAATAGTTATCCCTGGAGTTCCTGAAGAATTATTAGTAATTTTAACATTATCTTGTTTTACCTTTGCTGCCGAAGCATTAAAAATGGAAAAGCCGCCCACGCAAGCCAAAATCAGCAAAAGAGCCAGCGCACCAAAAAGATAAAAAGAGGATTTTTTCTTGAAAATTTTGTTATTCATAAAAACCACCATTCTCTATAAATATTTTGAATATTAAATATTTTGTGCCTAAATATTATTTTGTGAAGATTATATCATTTAAACCAATTTTTTTCAATATATTTATTAAATAAAAATAACAAAATTTACTTCGCTAAAATAAAACACACGCTTAAAAAAATTCTCGCCCACCAACAATGGCAAGCGAGAATACTAAATTTATTTTATTTATTTTGCTAAACGGGATTTAAACAAAATTCCGTCCAAGTGGTCTATTTCGTGGCAAAAAGCCCTTGCGCTCAGAGCTTTGCCGGCATACCTGACCTCTTCACCTTTACGGTTTTGCGCCTTAACTTTAACAAACATTGGCCGCAAAGTTATTCCCGTGAAATTCGGCATAGAAAGGCAGCCTTCTTCCTTTCTTTGTTCGCCGTCAGTGTAAATAATTTCCGGGTTAACAAGCTCGATAGGCCTGTCTATTTTTATAACGACAACTCTTCTTAAAATTCCAACCTGAGGAGCCGCAAGGCCAACACCTTGAGCTTTTTCCATTGTTTCAAACATATCGTCGATAAGCAAACCGAGCTTTTCGTCAAATTTTTCAACTGGTCTACATTTTTTATAAAGGAGCTCATTGCCCTCGAGCAAAATATTTCTTATTGCCAAACTTAATTCACCTCAACTTTCATCCTCACGCAGGCGGGGAACCTCCGTGCTTTTTGTACCAACACTGCGGCATAAGCGGATTTTTAGCCACCGCCGCAAGGCTAGTGTCAACTGCTTCATCTTCGCCCTCTCTAACTCTTCTTGCAACCACAACGGTTCTGAAATCCTGGAATTCATAAGAGCAAGTTGAAAGAGTGATTAACTTGTCGTTTTCATTAACGTCCACAGGGATGTCAAAAAGCGAGCGCTTTCTAATCTGCGAAACGTAATCAAGAAAACTGTTATTATCGGCAAAATCGGAAACAACATAATAGAAAATTTTGCCCTGCGAAGCTAAAGTGTTGGTTTTGAAAACAGAAAATATCTTCCATTTTGCGTTTTTATCGTAAATTGTTTCAAAGCTAATCAAAGGATTCTGTTTATAAAAATCAAGAGATGAAAATTTCATTAAATCCGCAAACATTTGGCCATCAGCCATGTGGTGGCCGTAAATCACACAGTTTTTTGGATTTTCGCTCAGTTGGCAAATAGGATCTAAAAAAATACTTCCGTATTTCGACTTCTCACGCTTGTAATTGTGGTCCAGGTAAAAATGAGTTTCGTTTTTATTTCCTTGCAAAACAGGGTAATCTATTCTGGTGCCGGAAATTGAAATCCAACCGCAAATCTCGGGGTTAATTTCGCGAAGTTCCGAAAATTTGCTTTCTTGGTTGGATTCTTCATTTTCGCCGCTGCTGCTATCTTGATGATGATATAATTCCTGAACTTCACTCACCGCTTTTTGGGAAAGGTAGCTGTCAATTACTAAAATTTTGACCAAAATTCCAATTGACACAACCAAAACCAGCGATGAAACGACTTTAAGAGTTTTCCTTAAAATTTTAATCACACTCTTTAATTTTAATCTTCAAATTCAGTAAAATCATCATCTTCATCGGTTTCTTCAACTATCGGCACGCCTTCTTCTTTGAGGTTTTCGCCGCATTTAGCGCAAAAGAGCGAACCTGCTTCGTTTTGATTACCGCAAGATTTGCAAAGAATTTTATTTTTCATGAAAGCAATTTGAGATTTAAGGCTTTCAATTTTAGCGTAAAGTTCTTTAATGGTTTGAATTTGAGTTGCAACCTCGGCGCTGTCTTGAATGTCGTCACCGAAATTTTCATAAACGATTTTACCTAAAGTTTCGAGCTCATGTTTAAGCTGAGTTTTTGCGTCCATGACCTTTAAATTAAGCTTAGAAACCGAAGCAAACTGGCCGGCTTTTTCACCTATTACGTCGACCGCTCCTTTTGCTTTTGAAATTAAATCTTCTAATGTTTTCATTGTCAGCATCTCCTTTTTAACTTTTTCATATATTATAGCTAAAAAAATCTATTTTTGCAATATCCGTCTAAAAATTATTTTTAATAATCTCTTCTTTTTCATCGTCAAGCTTCGTTATTTCGCTGTGGCCAGGGTAAACGTTAAAATTTCCTTCAAGATTTGCAAGTTTTAGCAAAGAATTTTCAAGTTCAGTCTTGCTGCCCGTCGGGAAGCTAGTTGCACCGTAAGTTCCTTTGAAAAGAGTGTCGCCCGAGAAAATATTATTCTCAAAAATATAGCAAACGCCGCCTTTCGTGTGCCCTGGAGTACTCAAAACTTTTATAGCCCCTCCTGCAAAAGGAATTTCATCGCCTTCGCTGCAAAGGATGTCAGGCTCAAAGCTTTTTAACTTGTGAGCTTTCATAAACCTCGAAGAAAGGTTAAGCGCGCCGTCATTAATGAAGTCTTCCTCGGCTTTTGAAATAACTATTTTCGCGCCGGTTAGTTCTTTATATTCCGCCGCATTTGAAATGTGGTCAAAATGCCCGTGAGTGAGCAAAATGTAATCTATTTTATAAGAAGAAATATCAAAATTTTTAATTTTCCCGCCGGGGTCCACGAGAAAGAAGTGATTTTCTTCATCGTTCGAAACAAGATAACAGTTAGTTTTAAATCTGCCCACTTTAAAAATTTTAATTTTTGCCATTTTAAACCCTCTTAACTTCAATTACTTTCTCAATTTTCGCAAGGTTGTCAGTCACGAACTTAAGCTGCTCTGGGTTTTTAACGCTAACGGTAACAAAAGCAACTATTTCGTTATTTTCGGTTATTTTTGAATTAAAAGAAATGAGTTTCACGTTCATCCCGGAGATTTTCTTCGTTAAATTCGCTAAAAAGTCTTCATAATAATTTGCAGTTACTTTTATGCAAACGTCAAACAGACTGTTAACGGTTTTGCACCACGAAGTTTTAATGAGCCGCTTTTTGGATTCTTCATCAGGGATGTTAACGTTTTTGCAACTTTTTTTGTGCACCGAAACGCCAAAACCTTTAGTTATAAACCCGATGATGTCATCGCCCGGGAGCGGTCCGCAGCACTTTGCAAACCTAACATAGCAGTGTTTCATTCCGTCAACCATAACGTCGCCGCTTTTGCTCGGCTTGCTCGGTTTTTCTTCACGAACTTCAACTTCGCCAGTTTTTGAAAGTGTGTTCCTTTCTTTTTCAGCTTCAGCTACGCTGTCGAATTCTTTTTTGAGCCTCGGCATAATCTTCCAAAGCTGAATTCCGCCGTAACCAACCGCCGCAAAGAAATCTTCAAGCGTGCTGAATTGATTCTTCCGCAAAGTTGGCTTTAAAAATTCGCAAATTTTTTCGCTCGGCAGAGTTATGCCGTTTTTAGAAAGCTCAAGCTCGAATTTTTCCTTGCCTTGCCTGACGTTTTCTTCCCTGCACTGAACCTTAAACCAATGCTTAATTTTGCTTCGAGCTTCGCTGGTTTTAACAATGCTGATCCAGTCTCTGCTCGGGCCTTTTTTCGGGTCTTTCGTTGTAATAACTTCAGCTATCTCGCCAGTTTTTAAAGTGTAAGTCAGTGGGACCATCTTATGGTCAACTTTCGCCGCAACGAGTTTGTTTCCAAGGTCAGTGTGAATGGCATAAGCAAAGTCTATAACGGTTGAATTTGCCGGAAGCGTCACGACACCGCCTTTTGGAGTTAAAATGAAAATCTCTTTCGGCACTAAATCAGATTTAATGCTCGTGGTTATGTCTGTTACGTCGTCAATATTTTTGTAATTTTCAAGGAGTTTTCTAATCCACGAAAGCGAATCACCAAAGGCCCCGCTGTTTCCAAGCCTGTCAAGTTTATATTTCCAGTGCGCCGCAATACCATATTCCGCCATTCTGTGCATTTGCCACGTTCTTATTTGCACCTCGAAAGGCGTGCCGTCTTTGCTTATGACAACAGTGTGAAGCGACTGATACATGTTAGCTTTCGGCGTCGAAATGTAATCTTTAAAGCGCCTCGGAATCGGCTGAAACATATCGTGAATAAGCCCAAAAACATTGTAGCACTCGCTTATGGTGTTAACTATCACCCTCACAGCATAAATATCATAAATTTCATCAATGTTTTTTCCTTTTATGAACATTTTCTTGTAAATTTCATTGGCGCTTTTAACTCTTCCTTCAATGTAAACATCCGGAATGATTTTTTGAACCTTATCCATTATTTTTTTCTTGATTGACTCAATGAAGTTTTCTCTGTCCGCCTTGCAAAGAGCCAGCGAACTTTCAACTTCTGCAAAAGCAATCGGGTCAAGGCACCTTAAAGAAATATCCTCAATTTCATCTTTGATGGTTCTTATTCCCAGCCTGTGAGCTATCGGGGCATAAACTTCCATGTTTTGAAGAGATTTAATGCGCTGCTTTTGAACGGGCATGCACTGAATCGTTCTCATGTTTTGCAGCCTGTCAGCAAGCTTTATCATTATTACTCTTATGTCTTTCGACATTGCAAGGAGCATTTTCCTTAAATTTTCAGCCTGCTGCTCTTCGGGCGACCTCGAAGGAATTTGCCTGAGTTTTGTAACTCCGTCGACTAAATTGCAAATATCCGAGCCGAAAAGTTCTTCGATATCTTTCTTTTTAACAGAAGTATCTTCAACAACATCATGAAGAAGCGCCGCAACCACGGAGTCAATGTCCATGCCGAGCTCAACAAGTATGTAAGCAACTGAAACAGGGTGCAAAATGTAAGGAATTCCTGAAACTCTTTTTTGATTTTTATGAGCTTCCTTTGCAACGTTGTAAGCTTTGTCGATTAATTTAAGATTATATTTCTTCCCGCTGCGGTCAATTAAACTTAAAAGCTCTTCGTAAGTGTTATAACCCCTATATTCACTCATTTAACTCACTTCTTTCATTTCATTTAATTGCTTTAAAATCTCGGAATTTTCCAAATTAACCTTGCTTTCGCTTTTAATCACATCCACTTTAAATTCATCGCCAAACCAAGTCGTTTTAACAAGGTTCATTTCTTCAAGCACGTCTAAAATAACATAAATCTTGCCGCAGTGCAAAGTGTTCCCAAAAATCTTTTGGCTCATTATGTCAGCCCTCAACCTGCCGCCTTTGAGGATATACCTATAAACTTTAGCGAATTCATCTCTCACCGGCCTTAAAAGAAAAATTTCGTTTTCGCTTAGTTTTTCATTTCTTTTGAATTTTTCGTAAATGCTCTTTTGCAAAATCGCGGTTTTAACATCAGTGCCCGAAGGTTTTACATCCACTATGAAAGCTGAAACCGTAACTTTCGACCTAAAAACATTCTTGTGAAGAGTGAAAGCAGCGTCAACGATTTCGCCTTTTTTAAATAAAAATTCTTCGCTCGGTTTGTTAAAATAAAGCATTTCGACGCGCCTGCCGCCACTTTTGAAAACGAGCTTCATATGCCCGCCTTTGCCAATGCTTATTATACTTTCGATTCTTAAATTATTCATGCAAAAAATGGGTTCTGGGTTGTCATTTCCAAAAGGTTCAAGGGAGTCAAGCGCCTCGGCAGTGGCAACTGAAAAAGAAAATATATCAAGCTCCAAATCAACGAAAAGATCCGGCACGCTCGGAGGGTTACTCGCAGTGCTCTTAAGAACCATTTTTGAAAAATCTTCAATGTCTTTAGTTTTAAGGTTAATCCCCGCGGCAAGAGTGTGCCCACCGAACTTTGTTAGATAATCTTTTCCTGCCAGAATAGTGTCATAAATCGAAAAGCCTTCAACGCTCCTGCACGAGCCCCTTGCTTCATCGCCCGAAAAAGAAATGATAATGCTGGGTTTGCCGTATTTATCCGTGATTTTCGAAGCAACTATTCCAACAACGCCATGGTGCCAGCCTTCGCCCGAAACTATAATAATATTTTCAAATTTCTTCGCAGGATTCTTACCTATTTCTTCTTCCACAGCTTTTAAAATATCTTTTTCAATTTCTTTTCTGGCGGAATTAAGATTTTCAAGTTTAAGGCAAAGCTCGCTGCACTCAGTTTCATCCTCGGCAATAAAAAGTTTAATCGCCGTTTGCGCTGATTCAATCCTTCCGCTGGCATTAATCCTCGGAACAGCCTTGAAAGCAAGGTCCGTCGAGCAAACACTTCCGCTTTTTAGCCCCACTGCATCCATCAGAGCCTTCACGCCTTTGATTTTAGAATGTTGAATTGATTCAATGCCTTTTTTAACAATTCTTCTCGATTGGCCAAACATCGGCATTGAGTCCCCGATGGTTCCCAAGACTGCTAAATCAATGTAGCTTTCTTCTGCTCCCATAGCCTCGGCAAGCTTGTAAACGACTCCCACGCCTGAAAAATCCGTGCTTTTGCTCAGCCAAGTTTCCCTGCAAGGGTTAATGATCGCGTCAGCTTCAGGCAAAACTTCAGGGAGCTTATGGTGGTCGGTTATAACCACTTTCATTCCAAGCTCTTTTGCAAGCTTAACTTCATCATAAGCCGAAACGCCGTTATCCACCGTGATAAGAAGCTTCACGCCTTCGTTTGCAAGTTTTTTAACAGCCTCCAAATTAAGCCCGTAGCCTTCGGTTTCACGGTTCGGAATATAATAAACAACTTCGGCGCCTTTGCTTTTCAAAAAGTTATAAAGAAGCGCGGTTGAAGTTATTCCGTCAGCGTCATAGTCGCCGTAAACGCAAATTTTCTGCGAGCTGCTAACCGCAAACTCTATTATATCCACAGCCTTTTCCATGTCGGTAAATTCCATCGGGTCAAAATGCTCCGGCATATCTAAAAAATTGCTTACTTCTTCATCGTTTATGCCTCTTGCAAGCAAAATTGCCGCGCAAATTTCTGGCACATTCCACCTTTTCGAACATTCCATCGCCTGGAGCATATCCACTTTGCCAATTTTCCAATCACGCAAACTCATAAAAATTCCTGCCTTTTAATTTTTTAAATAATCTTTTATAAGGTCTCTAACAACCTCGCTTGCAATCATCAGCCCACCAACCGAAGGAACAAACGAAATGCTCGAATTAACTTTATTTTCCGGCTTGTAAAGCGGCATTTCTTTTGAATAAGCCACCTTAAGCGAACTTATTTTTCTCGCTTTAAGTTCCCGGCGCATCACTCTGGCAAGCGGGCAATTTTGAGTTGAAAAAATATCTGTTATTTCAATCATTGAAGGGTTAATTTTATTGCCCATTCCCATCGAGCTTATAACATTTTTGCCAAGAGCCTTAGCTTTTGAAATAATTAAAAGCTTGGAAGAAACCATATCAATAGCGTCAACTATGTAATCGTAATCTTCAAAGCTAAATTCACTTGCATTTGAAGCGTTAAAAACAACGTGATGAGCATTAACAACGATTTCCGGGTTTATGTCAAGAAGCCTTTTTTTCATAACCTCAACTTTGCTCATTCCAATCGTGCTGTGAAGGGCTATCAGCTGCCTGTTAATGTTGGTTGCATCAACCACATCGCCGTCAAAAATGTCAATCTTACCAACTGAAGCTCTCGCCAATGCTTCAGTGACAAACGAACCAACCCCTCCAACCCCAAAAACCGCTACCTTGCTGCTTTTAAGCTTGTTTATTGCCTCTTGGCCTATTAAAAGTCTCGTCCTTAAAAAAATATCGTTCATTTGTGTTCCTCCAAAAAAATTAAATTCTAAAAATAACGCTTTCTTTCGAAAGAAGTTTTTCGGTAATTTTCAAAATAACAAAAAAGTAAAGAATCATCCATGCGCAAACCGCTAAAAAATGAATTAAATTAAAATTCATACTAAAAATCTCGCAAACAACGCAAACAACATTAAACCCCGGAATGCAAAGCTCTTTAAAACTGATGTTTTGCACGTTTATGAAATTCAAAAAGAACATATGAGCGGTAAAAACCGCAGAAACAGGCAACGCATAAAGCTGAGCTTCTTTTGAAGATTTCGAAATAACGCCAAAAGCAAAGTAAACCGAAGATGCAAAAACTTCAAACAAAGCCAAAATTAGCAAGAACTCAAAAATACTTGCCGGCGAAAAATTCACTCTGCCAAGCGCTAAAAAAACATAAGCAAAAAAGCCAAAAATGCTTGATAAAGAGCTCAAAAAAGCCATCAAAGAAACTGCCAAAACCTTGCCCAAAACAAGGCATTTTCTGCTCACTCCCGTTGCCAAAAGCGGCTCCCAGGTTCCTCTTTCTTTTTCGCCCGCGCTCAGTTCCGCCGCCGCAGAAGTCATTGCCACGCAAGCGTAAAGCGCTGAAATAACCGGCAATAAATAGTTCGTGTAAGCTTTGTTTAAGCCTGCTTTTTCAGCTTTAGGGGCGCTTTTATTTATGAATTCATAAATTTCTTTAGCATCGCCAAATTTTTGCGCAGAAACAAGGCTTTTAAACTCGCTTTCACAGCTTGAAACCAGGCTCAGAATCTCTTTTGAATCGCTTGAAGAAACCATGTAATCAACATCAATGCTAAAATTCTCGCCATTTAAAATTTTCTCGTCTGCGTTTTTATCTATTAATATATACCCCGAAATTTCGCCGCTTTTAAGCGCTTCGTAAGGCTCGGCAACGGTTTTAATTTCAAAAACATCTTTCTTAATTAAAAATTCACAAAACGCATTTTCTTTGTAGCTTACGCTAACAGCCGGTTTACCCCCGATTTTTGTCCCCAAGGAGGCATTTACGAGCAAAAGCACGAAAAAAATAAGTAGTGCTGGCAAAATCAAGCTTGCGAAAAAACTTTTTCTGTCGCGGAATAAACATTTTATTTCTTTTGAAAAAACTGTGATGGATTTTTTAATCATTTTCGTCCTCCTCGCAAACCCAATTTAAAATAATTTCGTTTATTTCTCTTTCAGTGTGTTTTTCTCTAAAATCGCTCACGCTAAAAGTTTTAATGATCTCGCCGCGGCGAATAACGGCTATTTTATCTGAATAATTTTTGATATTTTCAAGGCTGTGGCTGGAATAAATTATGCTTTTGCCTTCGCTTTTGCACTGCTGCATGAAATTAAAAATAATTCTTGAAGCTTTAAAATCAAGCCCGGCATCAGGCTCGTCAAGAAGAATCACAGAAGGGTCGTGAATAACTGCCCTGGCTACCGCTACTTTCTGCTTCATGCCTTTTGAAAGCTTGCCCACGAGTTTATTTTGGTAATCTTTAAAACCAAATTTTTCAGCCAAAAACTCCGCTCTTTCTTTTAAATTATTTTCTTCAATTCTGCTAAGCCTGCCAAAAAATTCAATATTTTCTTTCGGCGTCATTCTCTCGTAAAGGCCCGTTTCACTGCCGAAGAGGATCCCAACGCTTTGCCTTACTTTTTCCGGCTTTGAAAGAACGTCAAACCCGCACACCTCAGCGCTGCCCGAGCTTGGCTTTAGCATAGTGCTTAAAATTCTTAAAAAGGTGGATTTACCTGCACCATTTTCGCCCAAAAGGCCAAGAATTTCGCCATTATTTACTTCTAAATTTATATTTTTAAGAGCATTAAACTGTCCAAAATTTTTCGATAAATCAAAAACTTTAATCATGCAAAAGCCGCCTTTCAAATTCCGGATTAAAATCATTATAACACAAAACAGCAAGGTATTTTTAAATCATTTTGGTTCAAACTCCTTCTATCGTGGTATACTATAAACAAAAAACGAAAAAGGAGGAAAAAATGAAATTCGAAATAAATTCAAAATTTAAGCCTTGCGGCGACCAGCCTCAAGCGATAGATTCAATCTCAAACGGAATATTAAAAGGCCTTAAAGAGCAAACACTTTTAGGAGTAACAGGCTCGGGCAAAACCTTCACCATGGCAAATATAATAGAAAAAGTGCAAAAACCGACTTTGATTTTAGCGCACAACAAAACTTTAGCGGCGCAACTTTGCACGGAGTTTCGCTCGTTTTTCCCGAAAAATGCCGTTGAATATTTCGTTTCTTACTACGATTATTATCAGCCAGAATCATACATTGCTGCGACGGACACCTACATAGAAAAAGACTCCGCCATCAATGATGAAATCGATAAATTAAGGCACTCGGCAACTTCGGCTCTTTCTGAAAGAAATGACGTTATAATCGTTGCGAGCGTTTCGTGCATTTACAGTTTAGGCGACCCAATTGACTACAAAAACATGGTTATTTCGCTAAGGCCCGGCATGGAAAAAAGCCGAGAAGAGATAATCAAAAAGCTCATCAATCTTCAATACGAGCGCAATGACATTGCCGTTGGAAGAAATAAATTCCGTGTTAGAGGCGACACCATCGAAGTCTTCCCTTCCGCTTCAAGCTCTCTTGTGAAAATTGAATTCTTTGGGGATGAAATTGACAGAATCGCCGAAGTAAACCCCGTCACTGGCGAAACCACAGCGGTTTTGAAGCACTGCGCGATTTACCCCGCTTCGCACTACGTTATTCCAAAAGAAAAGCTCGAAATTGCCATCGAAAAAATCAAAGCTGAGGCCGCCGAAAGAATTAAATACTTCAAAGAAAAAGGCAAATTCATCGAAGCTCAAAGAATCGAGCAGAGGGTGAATTACGACACCGAAATGCTTGAAGAAATAGGTTTTTGCAAAGGAATCGAAAATTATTCCGCGGTTATTTCCGGCAGGAAACCCGGCAGCACGCCGTTTACTCTTTTTGATTATTTCCCGAAAGATTTTTTGATGTTCATTGATGAATCGCACGTTACACTGCCGCAAGTGAGAGCGATGTACGCAGGAGACAGAGCGCGAAAAGAAAATTTAATCGAAAATGGCTTTAGGCTTCCCTCGGCTTACGACAACCGGCCAATGAACTTTGATGAATTTTATTCGAAAATAAATCAAGTTGTATTCGTTAGTGCAACTCCGGGAGATTTCGAGCTTGAAAAAAGCCAGAATATCGCCGAACAAATTTTGCGCCCAACAGGTCTTTTAGACCCTGAAATAACGGTGAAACCCACCGAAGGGCAAGTTGACGATTTAGTAAGAGAAATAAACGAAAGAGCGAAAAAAGGCGAAAAAACTTTAGTAACAACTCTTACCAAAAAAATGGCTGAAAGCCTGACTGAATACCTAAAAGAAGTGGGCATAAAAGTAACATATATTCACAGCGACGTTGACACAATCGAAAGAATGAAAATAGTAAAAGACTTAAGAACCGGCGTTATTGACGTTATCGTTGGGATAAATTTGCTGCGTGAAGGGCTTGATATTCCTGAGGTTTCATTCGTTGCAATTTTAGACGCCGACAAACAAGGCTTCCTGCGCTCTGAGCGCTCGCTGATTCAAACGATTGGAAGAGCCGCAAGAAACGCAAATGGCAAAGTTACGATGTATGCCGACGAAGTGACGCCTTCGATGGAATTTGCAATAAGAGAAACCGAAAGAAGAAGAAAAATCCAAAATGAATATAACATCAAGCATAATATAACGCCAAAAACCATCAAAAAAGGCGTTTCGGAAATAATAGAAATCTCCGACAAAGTCTCGGAAATAGCCGCGCCTGACCTTAGCAAAAAAGAAAAAGAAGCACTAATTTTAAAGCTAACAAAAGAAATGAAACAAGCGGCAAAACTCCAGCAATTTGAGCACGCAGCGTTTTTAAGAGACGAAATAAAAAAGCTTGAAAAGTGAGGTTTAAAATGGAAGAAAATATAGTAATCAAAGGAGCAAAAGTTCACAATTTAAAAAACGTGAGCTTGACAATACCCCGGGATAAATTCATAGTTTTCACGGGTGTTTCGGGCTCGGGTAAGTCTTCGCTTGCTTTTGACACCATTTATGCCGAAGGCCAAAGAAGATACATGGAATCGCTTTCTTCATATGCACGGCAGTTTTTAGGCCAAATGGACAAACCCGACGTTGAAAGCATCGATGGGCTTTCGCCGGCAATTTCAATTGACCAAAAATCAACTTCTAAAAACCCTCGTTCAACCGTGGGAACAATAACTGAAATTTACGACTACTTAAGGCTTCTTTACGCAAGAGTTGGCACGCCGCATTGCCCGATTTGCAATAAAGAAATAACTCACCAAACTATCGACCAAATCACCGATAAAGTCCTAAGCTTCGGCAGTGAAACGAAAATAATCGTTATGGCACCCGTGGCAAGCGGCAAAAAAGGCGAACACACAAAAGAAATTGAAAGTGCAAAGAAAAATGGATTTTCGAGAATAAGAATTGACGGCGAGATTAAGGATCTTTCGGAAGAAATTAAACTCGAAAAGAACAAAAAGCACAACATTGAAATAGTCGTCGACAGGATTGTAATTAAAGAAGGGATTCGTTCGAGGCTTGCAGAATCAATCGAAACGGCTTCGAAACTTTCAGAAGGCAGGATTTTAATTTCGAATCTAAACGATAAAACCGAAACTATTTTCACTGAAAATTACGCCTGCCCCGACCACAACATAAGCATTGAAGAACTTGCGCCGAGGATGTTCTCGTTTAATAGCCCTTTCGGGGCTTGCAAAAAGTGCACCGGTCTTGGAATTTTCATGAAAGTTGACCCAGAACTTGTTGTTCCAGACAAAACTAAATCGGTTCATCAAGGTGCAATAAAAGCCGCAGGGTGGTCGATGGAAGGAAACACGATTGCTAACATGTATTTCGATGCCATAGCTGAAAAATATGGTTTCTCGCTGGATACTCCCTTTTGCGACTTGCCTGAAAAAATCAAAAATATTTTGCTTTACGGCACTAACGGCGAAGAGCTCAAACTCGTTAGGAAAACAAACCTAGGCGAAATGACTTACAAAAATTCATTTGAGGGAATCATCCCGAACCTTGAAAGAAGGTTCCGCGAAAGCAGCAGCGACTGGATTAAAAAAGAAATTGGATCTTTCATGAGGGAAATTCCTTGCTCGGATTGCCACGGGAAAAGGCTTTCGCCTGAAGCTTTGGGAGTTACTATTTCAGGCGTTAACATTTCTGATTTTTGCGACAAAAACATCAGCGATGCGCTTGATTTCATAGAAAACCTCAATTTCACAGGAAGTGGCAAAAAAATCGCTATGCCGATTTTGAAAGAAATCAAAAAGAGGCTCAGCTTCCTTAAAAATGTTGGGCTTGAATACCTCACTCTTTCTAGAAGTTCAGGGACTCTTTCAGGCGGCGAAAGCCAAAGAATAAGGCTTGCAACTCAAATGGGTTCAGCGCTCATGGGCATTTTATACGTTCTTGATGAACCTAGCATCGGGCTTCACCAAAGAGACAACGAAAAGCTCATCGAAGCGATTAAAAGCCTGAAAAATCTTGGCAATACGGTCATTGTTGTTGAGCACGATGAAGACACAATGTATGCGGCAGACTATATAGTTGATGTTGGCCCAGGTTCGGGAATTCACGGCGGAGAAATAGTTTGCGCGGGAACAGTTGACGAAATAAAAGCTTGCAAGAAATCCATAACCGGGGATTATCTAAGCGGCCGGAAGAAAATTCCCGTTCCGAAAGAAAGAAGAAAAGGAAATGGAAAATTCCTGGAGGTTTTCGGCGCTAAACAAAACAATTTAAAAAATATTGACGTTAAAATTCCTTTGGGAACTCTAACCGCCGTGACGGGCGTTTCAGGCTCTGGCAAATCAAGTTTGGTAAACGAAATTATTTTCAAAAATCTTTCGAAAGTTCTCAATCGCTCGAAAGAAATTCCGGGCAAATTCGAAAGCATGAAAGGAATAGAAAACCTCGACAAAGTTATTGATATAAGCCAATCGCCGATCGGCAGGACTCCTCGCTCAAACCCTGCAACTTACACCGGCGTTTTTGATGAGATTCGCAAACTTTTTTCAAACACTAACGACGCAAAAGAAAAAGGCTTTTCAAGCGGCAGATTTTCGTTTAATGTTAAAGGCGGAAGATGCGAGGCTTGCCAGGGCGAAGGCATCATGAAAATTGAGATGCATTTCCTTTCGGATATATATGTTCCTTGCGAAATTTGCAAAGGCAAACGATATAACCACGAGACACTCGAAGTCAAATACAAAGGCAAAAATATTTATGAAATTTTGGAAATGACCGCCGAAGAAGCGCTTTCGTTTTTCGAGAATATTCCTTCAATAAAAAGAAAAGTTCAGTGCCTTTGCGACGTAGGCCTTGGCTACATTAAACTCGGCCAACCTTCAACCACCCTTTCAGGCGGTGAAGCACAAAGGGTCAAACTTGCAACCGAACTTTCAAAACGTTCGACGGGCAAAACTTTTTACATTTTAGATGAACCAACCACAGGCCTTCACACTTCAGATGTTCACAAATTAATTGAAGTCATTCAAAAGCTAGTAAGCATGGGTAACACAGCTCTCGTGATTGAGCACAATCTTGATGTTATTAAAAGCTGCGATTATATTATTGATATCGGCCCCGAGGGCGGCGAAAAAGGCGGCGAAATCATAGCAGCCGGCACGCCTGAAGAAATTTCGAAAATTAAAAAATCTTACACAGGCATTTTTTTGAAAAAACTTTTGTAAAAAAAGAAAACCACCCGTTTAAAGCGGGTGGATATTTATTTGCTATTTTACTTTACTTCTGAGCCTCAAGGTTTTGTCAAGAATTCTTTTCCTGATTCTAAGCGACTTAGGAGTTACTTCCAAAAGTTCGTCATCATCAATGAATTCAATCGATTGCTCTAAGCTGAGGTTCGTGTGAGGAGTCAATTTCAAAGCTTCGTCAGAACCTGAAGCACGCATGTTAGTTACATGTTTCTTTTTGCAAACGTTAACCGTGATGTCCTCGGCTTTAGGCGTCGAACCAACAACCATTCCTTCATAAACTTCAACGCCAGGCCCAATGAAAAGTTTACCCCTGTCTTGAGCTGCGAAAAGACCATAACCCGTGCTGACGCCTGTTTCATGAGCAACAAGCGAACCATGGTGGCGCTGAACGATTTCTCCTTTGTAAGGTTCATAGCCGTCGAAAAGCTGATTTATAACGCCTTTTCCGTTGGTGTCGGTCAAAAATTCAGATCTATAACCGATAATTCCTCTTGAAGGAACTCTGAATTCAAGCAAAGTCATTCCGCCATCTTTAGGAGACATATTGGTCATGTCGGCTTTTCTTGCTCCAATTTTTTCAATAACTGTTCCAACGTAGCTTTCAGGAACTTCAACCGACAAAATTTCCATCGGCTCGCAAAGAACGCCGTCAATTTCTTTCATAATAACTTGCGGCTTCGAAACTTGGAACTCATAGCCTTCTCTTCTCATGGTTTCAATCAAAATCGAAAGATGAAGCTCGCCACGGCCCGAAACTTTGAAAGTGTCAGCGGAATCAGTTTCTTCAACCCTCATCGAAACGTTTGTTTCAACTTCTTTGAAAAGCCTGTCCCTAATATTCCTTGAAGTAACGAACTTGCCTTCTCTTCCGGCAAACGGGCTGTTGTTTACCATGAAATTCATTGCTACTGTCGGCTCGTCGATTTTAACAAACGGAAGCGGCTCAATTTTTTCCGGGCTGCAAAGAGTTTCACCAATGTTAAGCTCCGGAACACCTGAAACTGAAATTATTTCGCCTGCTGAAGCTGAGTCTGCCTCAACTCTTTTAAGGCCTTCAAATTTATAAATCTTGCCTATTTTAACGTTTTTAGTCTCGTTTTCAGAAATGCACTCAACAACAGCTTCGCCCGTTGAAACGGTTCCTCTTTCAACCCTTCCAACACCAATTCTTCCAACGTAATCATCATAATCAATGTTTGAAATAAGAATCTGCAAAGGTCCGTTAGCGTCGCCGCTCGGAGCAGGAACTTCTTTTATAATCGTTTCGAAAAGAGGCCTCAAATCTTTTGCTTCATCGCCTTTATTTAAAAACGCATAGCCTTGTCTTCCGGAAGCATAAACAACCGGGAAATCAATCTGATCATCATCAGCGCCGAGCTCTATGAAAAGGTCAATAACTTCGTCAATAACTTCATCAGGGCGGGCGTTTTCTCTGTCAATTTTATTAATAACAACGATTGGTTTCTTATTTAATTTAAGCGCTTTTTGCAAAACGAATCGTGTTTGCGGCATGCATCCTTCAAAAGCATCAACCAGCAAAACAACACCGTCAACCATCATCAAAATTCTTTCAACTTCCCCGCCGAAATCAGCATGGCCTGGGGTGTCAACAATATTTATTTTAATATCATTGTAAAAAACCGAAGTGTTTTTCGAAAGAATAGTGATTCCTCTTTCTCTTTCGAGGTCGCCGGAATCCATAACCCTTTCCGCAACGCTTTCATTTGTTCTAAAAGTTCCGCTTTGCTTAAGCATCTGGTCGACCAAAGTTGTTTTGCCGTGGTCAACGTGTGCTATAATCGCAACGTTTCTTAATTTACTGTCTGACATTTAAAATTTTCCTCCTTATTTTACTTGCTTTCTATCAAATCTTTAAATTTTCCGCTAATTTTGTTTTCCGCGCCTTCAGGCACCTTCCCGAAAACCTCAGCAACCCTGTCCCTCATCCAAAGGCTCGGCATTATTCTAATCGAATAACCGCAACCATTATCTACAATCCAATCAAAAAAGTCAGCTCTCGGGATGCCATAAGTCGCCAAAATGCTCATGATAACGCCACCATGAGTGAAAATATTTGCGCTGCTCACGCCTTGGCTAATCATCGAATAAACAATCGATTCAAAACACTCGCAAATTCTATTTCCAAAATCTTGCGCGCTTTCGCCGCTTGGAATCATTCCTTGGCGGCCGCTTTTAATCCACTCGGAATATTCTTTATCTTCAAGAAGCTCAGCAGGCGTCTTCCCTTCCCATCTTCCGAAATTCCATTCTTTAAGGCCGTCAATAATTTGCGGTTTAACGCCAGGGTACAAAACCTCGCACGTTTGAATGCACCTTTTAAGCGGGCTGCTAAGGTAAATTTCCGCCTTTGGGTAATCATGCTTTTCTCTGAGATCGAGAAGTTTTTTCTTGCCTTCGTCGCAAATGGGAATATCAGTCGCTCCAGCATAAGCCCCGCTGAGGTTAGCTTCCGTCATGCCGTGACGTATTAAATTTATGGTGTATGATTTCATTTTAATTCACCTTATTAATCGAAATTTTCTTTTCCGTGCCGTTTAAAATTCGAATTATGTTGCTCTTGTGCTTGATAATCACAATTAGGCCCATCACGAAAGAAAAAGCCACTGAAACAATAACTTCCGCAGTTGGAGCAGTCAAATAGCTAACAATAAAGCTGGCTATCGGGAAGCTCATCGCCGCGCAAATCGAAGCAATCGAAACGACTTTAGTGCATGCAAAAACGATCAAAAACACGGTGATAAGAATCAAAAACACGCGCCAATCAATCAAAAGTGAAGAAGCCCAAGCCGTTAAAATTCCTTTGCCGCCTCTGAAACCAAAAAAGCAAGGGTAAACATGCCCCAAAACGCACATCAAAGCGGCCGTGTAAGCAAAAATTTTTATAGTCAAAAGCGAAGAATCCGTGATGTAGTCCATCGAAGCGATTCTTATTCCCAAAAACACCGCCAGAACTCCTTTAGTGAAGTCTCCGACAAAAGCTAAAATAGCAACTTTTTTGCCCATCGTTCTAAGCGCATTCGTGAAACCCGCATTGCCGCTTCCAAGGTTCCTGATGTCTTCTTTTATTCCCAAAAATTTCGTGGCAACGATCGAGGAGTTTATCCCCCCGATAAGATAAGCCACAATCATATTAAACAGCAGCGGCAACCAATATTTTTCCAAAAATTCAAACATCAATGCCTCTCCCAACTTTATATTTTAGGTTCAAAACTATTCTCGCCCTTTTCTCTTATAACAAAATGTATAGGCGTTCCAACAAAACCAAAAGTTTCTCTAAGGTTATTTTCGATATAATGCTGATAAGAAAAGTGGAATAATTCAGCCTTGTTCACAAAAAACACGAATGTTGGCGGCTTAACACTTACTTGAGTCATGTAGTAAATCTTGAGTTTTTTGCCTTTATGGCTCGGTGGAGGAGTTTTCACGACTGCCCTTGAAAGAACCTCGTTCAAAACGCCCGTTGAAACTCTCATTGAATTATACTCACTTACTTTGTTTATAAGCTCAAATAAATCTTCGATGCGTTGACCTGTTTTGGCAGAAATAAACAAAACAGGAGCGTAAGACATGAAATTGAATTTCTCTTTGATTTTTCTTTTGTAATTTTCCAAAGTTTTAGTTTCTTTCGCAATCGCATCCCACTTGTTAACCGCGATAATGCAAGCTTTCCCGGCTTCGTGCGCAAGGCCCGCAACTTTGGTGTCCTGCTCAGTGGCGCCTTCTTTAGCGTCAATCATAATAACGCAAACGTCAGAACGTTCAATTGCCATTCCAGCGCGAATTACGCTGTATTTTTCCACCTTTTCGTTAACTTTACTGCGTCTTCTGATTCCCGCCGTGTCGATAAAATTATATTTTCCGTGATTATTAATCACTGCACTATCAATTGTGTCCCTCGTAGTGCCCGCAATATCAGAAACAATGCTTCTTTCGCTTCCAGAAATGCGGTTAATAAGCGAAGATTTTCCAACATTAGGTTTCCCGATAACCGCAACCGAAATATAACTTTCGTCATCAGCGGCGTTACTTTCAGGTAAATATTTAAAAACTTCATCAAGCAAATCGCCTGTTCCGTGGCCATGAACGGACGAAACTGCTATAGGTTCTCCAAGGCCTAAATTGTAAAATTCATACAAATTATAGTTTTCATTTCCAACTTTATCAAGCTTATTAACACAAACGATAACAGGTTTGCCAGATCTTTTCAGAACATTTGCAATTTCTTCATCGCCCAAAGCCATTCCAACTTTTCCATCAACAACAAAAACTATAACGTCTGCGACGTCTATCGCGATTTCCGCTTGAGATTTAATAGCCTTCGAAATAATATCTTCCGCGCCGCTTATTTCAATTCCCCCGGTATCGATAAGAGAAATTTTTCTGCCTCTCCATTCGCATTCCGAGTAAACTCTGTCGCGCGTAACTCCCGGCATATCATCCACAATAGAAATCCTTTTGCCGCTTAATTTATTGAAAAGTGTAGATTTGCCAACATTAGGTCTGCCGACAAAAGCTACAACTGGTTTTGACATTTTTACCCTTCCTTTCATGCGCAAAACTGCTTTTGAAAGCAGCTTTAAGAAAATAGAGAAGGATCGCTCCTCCTCTAAAAGTTACACTATAATCAGGCTTATGCCTCTTTTTTAATAACTTCTCTGTCTTTGTAGTAGCCGCAGCTGCTGCAAACTCTGTGAACTAATTTGAGTCCTCCGCATTTTCCGCAACGGCTGAGTGCTGGAGCCTCAAGTTTCCAAACGTTTGAACGTCTTGAATTTCTTCTTGCTTTAGAAGTCTTTCTTTTAGGTACTATTGCCATAATCTGAACACCTACCCTTCTGCAAACTATTTAATTTTACTTTCAACTTAATTTATATATTTTTGCTAAACCACCAATGCAAAAGGCTACATAAACTTAAAGTAAATTTATTATAAAACAAATTCTGCATTTTGTCAATATTATTGTCGGCCAAGCAAAGAAAACATATTCTTTTTATAGGCTTCCACACCAGGCTGATTAAACGGATTAACGCCCAAAATATATGCCGAAATAGCACAAGCTTTTTCAAAAAAATATATAATATAACCTAAATTATATTCATCAGAGCCGTCAATTTCTATGTGAATATTAGGCACGCCACCATCAACATGAGCAGCAATTGTCCCCTCAAAAGCCTTATCATTAATAAATTTCATGCTTTTTCCTGCAAGATAATTGAGATTATCTATGTTATCAATTTCATGCGGTATAACCACATTTTGCATGTTATTTTTAACTGTTATGACTGTTTCGAACAAAATCTTGCTGCCTTCTTGAATGAACTGACCCATCGAATGAAGATCCGTAGAAAACACCACGGAAGATGGAAAAATTCCTTTTCCGGATTTTCCTTCACTTTCACCAAAAAGTTGCCTCCACCACTCAAAAAAACATTTCATCCAGGGCTCATAACCTGCCATCAACTCAATGACTTTTCCTTTATTATAAAGTGCATTTCTTAAAACAGCATATTTATAGCATTCGTTTTCAGCGCTTAAATATTTGTATTTCTCACAAGCACTTTTCGCGCCATTTAAAATTTCTCTGATGTTTGCGCCGGCCACCGCCAGAGGCAAAAGACCCACGGCAGTGAGAACCGAGTATCTTCCGCCCACGCTGGAAGGAATGTCAAAAGTTTTATAGCCATTTTTAAGTGACATTTCCTTCAACAAACCTTTTTCAGGGTCAGTCGTGCAATAAATTCTTCTGCTGGCTTCATCTTTCCCATATTTATTTTCAAGAATATTCCTCAAAATTCTGAAAGTTAAAGCACATTCCAGCGTAGACCCGGATTTCGAAATAACATTCAGGCAAACGTCTTTATTTTTGCAAATTTCAATGATTTTGCTTGTTTCAAACGAGCTCATTGTGTTTCCTGCGAAAACCACCTCAGGAGCAGATTCAAAACCCAAATATTTAGGCTTTAAAAATTCTATTCCAGCTTTGGCGCCTAAATAAGAGCCGCCAATCCCAATGACTATGAAAACATCGCACTTCGATTTTATTTCACGAGCTGCATTTTCAATTTTCAAAATATCATCTTCGGAGAATTTTTCAGGTAACTCAAGCCAACCTTTTCCATTTGATAAATCATCCAGATTGTGAAGCTTTTCATGAGCATCTTTTAGTTTTTCTTCAAAAAATTCAACGTCCGAATCGTTTATAAAATTTTTCAAATATTTCAAATCTAGCTTAACCATTAAACGCCGCCTTATTAAAGAATCAAACTTTTAATTATTTAATCATTCCAGCAACTTCGTCAGCAAAGTTGTCTTCTTTTTTCTCAAGGCCTTGGCCTTTTTCGAATCTTACGAAAGCTTCAATTTTAATTTCTGTTCCAAGTTCTTTAGAAACATTTTTAGCGTAATCAGCGACTGACATATGGCCATCTTTTACGAAAGGTTGATCAATTAAGCAAACTTCTTTATAGTATTTGCCAATTTTTCCTTCGAGGATTTTATCTGCAACTTTTTCAGGAGCTCCGCCTTGAACGATTTGTTCTTTCAAAATTTTCTTTTCATGTTCTAAAACTTCAGCCGGAACTTCTTCTCTTCTGAGGTAAGCTGGGCTTGCTGCTGCAACTTGCATTGCGATGTCTTTAGCGAAAGTTTTGAAAGCTTCACCGCTTACAACGATCTTATCAGCAACGTCAAATTTAACCAAAACGCCAATTTTTCCGCCTGCGTGAACATAGCTTGCAACAACGCCTTCTAAAAGTTCGAAACGTCTGATTTTAATATTTTCGCCGATTACTAAAATCTTTTCTTGAAGTGCAGCTTCGATTGTTTGGCCATTTTCTGTTTTTGCAGCTAAGAGCTCTTCAACAGAAGCCGGTTTTTGCTTCATAACGGTTTCTGCGCAAAGTTTAACAAATGCTTGGAAATCAGCATTTTTTGCAACGAAGTCTGTTTCAGAGTTTACTTCTATAGCAACCCCTACTGAAGAATCTTCGTTTGTGTAAGCCATTGCCAAACCTTCAGCAGCAATTCTTGAAGATTTTTTTGCTGCAGCTGCGAGACCCTTTTCTCTTAAAAAGTCTATAGCTTTTTCCATGTCGCCGTTTGATGAAGTAAGCGCTTTTTTGCAATCCATCATTCCGCAACCGGTTTTTTCTCTAAGTTCTTTTACATCTTTAGCAGTAAAACTCATAAATATTCCTCCAAAAAAATTATATGCTTAAGCTTCTTCAGATTCAGATTTTTCAGCTGTTTCTAACATTTCTTTTTCGATTTCAACTGCAGCTTCTTCGCTGATTTCAGAAGAAACGATTTCGCCTTCTTTTCCTTCGATGATAGCGCTTGCCATTGCTGAGCAGATTAATTTAACAGCTCTGATAGCATCGTCGTTACCAGGAATTACATGGTCAACTGCATCTGGGTCGCAGTTTGTGTCTACGATTGCAACAACAGGAATATCAAGCTTTTTAGCTTCTGCAACTGCAATTCTTTCTTTTTTCGGGTCAACAACGAAAAGTGCGCCCGGGAGTTCTTTCATATCTTTAACGCCGCCAAGGAATTTTTCGAGTTTTTCAATTTCATGGCGAAGATTAATAACTTCTTTTTTAGGAAGAAGCTCAAAAGTTCCGTCTTGTTCCATAACTTTAAGTTGGTTAAGTCTGCTTACTCTTTTGCGAATAGTTGAGAAGTTTGTAAGCATACCGCCGAGCCAACGAGCATTAACATAGTAAGAACCTGATCTGATAGCTTCATCTTTAACTGATTCTTGAGCTTGCTTTTTGGTTCCAACGAAAAGAACAGACTTGCCTTCTTCTGTGATTTCTTTGATGAAATTGTAAGCTTCATCGAGCTTTCTTACTGTTTTTTGAAGGTCGATGATGTGGATTCCGTTACGTTGAGTAAAAATGTACTTTGACATTTTCGGATTCCATCTGCGAGTTTGATGTCCGAAATGAACACCGGCCTCTAAAAGTTGTTTCATTGATACTACTGACATATAAGTCCTCCTTGGTTTTTCCTCCGCCGACACCAAAAGCCCTGTGGCTCAATCACCAAGTACTTTAAATCGGCGTGTGTAATTTTGCGCATAAGCGCGCAAGAGCCATTATATCACACTCTCTATTACATTTCAATAATGTTTTAAAATTTTTTTTACAAAATCATCATTGCATCGCCGAAACTGAAAAATCTGTATTTCTCTTTAACCGCTTCCTTATAGGCATTTAGCGTATTTTCGTAGCCTGCAAAAGCACAAACCAGAATGATAAGCGTGCTTTCAGGAAGGTGAAAATTCGTGATAAGGCCATCCATAATTCCGAATTTATAGCCCGGTTTTATGAATATATCGGTAGACATTTCGCAAGCTTTAGCCTCGCCAAATTTGCTGTAAACAGACTCCAAAACCCTGCAACTTGTGGTTCCCACGCAAATGACTCTTTTGCCCGCAGCTTTAGTCTTTTTAATGAGCTCTTCGGTTTCTTTCGGCATCTGGAAAAACTCAGAATGCATCTTGTGGTTTGCAATGTTTTCTTCTTTAACTGGCCTGAATGTTCCAAGGCCAACGTGAAGAGTAACATAACCAATATTTACGCCTTTTTGCTTTAATTTTTCAAAAACTTCAGGCGTGAAATGAAGCCCTGCGGTTGGTGCTGCAGCCGAACCCAAATCTTTTGCATAAATCGTTTGGTAGCGCGATTGGTCTTTAAGTTTTTCTTTTATGTAAGGCGGAAGAGGCATCTGGCCTACCTTTTCAAGCTTGGCAAAAAAATCAGTTTTGTCTTCAAACTCAATTATTCTGTTGCCGTCTTCCAGAATGTCCTTCACCGTGGCTTTGAGCACAACGCCTTCAGTGCCCTCGAAAATAAAACTGAAATCTTTTTTAACTTTCTTGCCGGGCTTAACGAGGCACTCCCAAATTCCCGTTCCGTGCTGCTTCAAAAGCAAAAACTCCGCTATTCTTCCTGTGTCAACATTTTTCCCGAAGATTCTTGCTGGCAAAACTTTCGAGTCGTTAAGAATAAGGCAATCGCCTTCTTGCAAATAATCTGCAATATTATAAAAATGATCATGAGCTAGCTTACCGCTTAATTTTTCCATGACCATAAGCCTGGAATCATCTCTTTTTTTAAGAGGAGTTTGTGCTATCAAATCTTCAGGCAAATCATAATAAAATTCGCTTTTTTTAGTAAAATCATGCTTAATTTCGTTCACTTTTCTTCTCCTTGCTAGTCTAATTTTTGTTAAATAATCAAATTGACATATTTCTAAATACAATGTTATTATAAAGCTTTAGAGCAGCAAAATAAATTTGAAACTGCTTAATTTAAATAAAAATATCATTGTAAACAAAAGGCGGTGAGAAGAGCGAATGATTTTATTTATATCGCTAAAAGAAAAGGCCGGAAAATCATAAGCTCAAAATTTTATGAAAAAATACAGTGTTGGAATCATCGGCGCTACCGGAACGGTGGGCCAAAAATATATTTCACTTCTTGAAAATCACCCTTGGTTTGAAATCAAAGTTTTGGCAGCAAGCGAAAATTCTGCCGGAAAAACCTATGAAAACGCCGTTAAAAACAAATGGATAATGGAAAAAGCAATCCCTGAAAACGTTAGAAATATCGTGGTTTTGGATGCAGTTAAAGACGCTGAAAAAATCGCCGGTGAAGTTGATTTTGTTTTCTGCGCGGTCAGCCTTAGCAAAGAAGAAACGAAAAAGCTCGAAGAAAAATACGCAAAACTCGAATGCCCTGTTATTTCGAACAACAGCGCCAACAGGCTCACGGAAGATGTTCCGATGATTATTCCTGAATTAAACGCAGACCACATGAATATTATTGAAAAGCAAAAGGAAAGGCTCGGCACGAAACGCGGCTTCATAGCGACTAAATCAAACTGCTCGATTCAGTGCTTTGTTCCTGCGCTTTACCCGCTCGAAAAATTTGGACTTAAATCGGTTTTAGTATGCACATACCAAGCAATTTCGGGCGCAGGCAAAAATTTCGATTCTTGGCCGGAAATGAAAGATAATATTATTCCTTTCATAAAAGGTGAAGAAGAAAAATCCGAAATAGAACCGCTCAAAATTTGGGGCAAAATCACAGATGGCAAAATAGTTCCTTCGAAAACCCCAAACATAACTTCGCAGTGCCTGAGAGTTCCCGTAACTGACGGCCACACAGCTGCGGTTTTTGCATCGTTTGAGAAAAAAGCTCAGATTGAAGAAATTATAAAGATTTGGGAAGACTTCAAAGGCGATCCAAGAAGCCAAGGCCTCCCGAGCTCACCGAGCAAATTTATAACCTATTTTAAAGAAGACGACAGACCGCAAATAGCTTCTGAAAGGAACCTCGAGCACGGCATGGGAATCTCAGTGGGAAGGCTCAGAGAAGACTCGCAATATGACATTAAATTCATTTGCATGAGCCACAACACCATAAGAGGAGCAGCCGGAGGATCTATCTTGCTTGCTGAAATGCTTTGCAGGGAAAACTACATTTAGGAGGAAATTAAAATGAAAAAAACAATTTTTAAAGGTGCAGGAGTTGCTCTTGTAACTCCAATGAAAAACGACGGCAACGTTGACTATGAAACTCTAGGGAAATTAATTGATTTCCAGCTTGAAAACGAAACAGATGCCATTATTTCATGCGGAACAACTGGCGAATCTGCAACTCTCACCCCTGCCGAACACAGCAAAGTAATTGAGTTCACAATTAATAAAGTAAACGGAAAAATTCCGGTAATTGCCGGCACCGGAAGCAACTGCACCGCTAAAGCTCTGGAAGCATCAAAAGAAGCTGAAAAGCTCGGCGCAGACGGCCTTTTAATCGTTACGCCTTACTACAATAAAACTTCTCAAAAGGGCCTTATAAGCCACTATAACCTCATTGCGGACAGCGTAAGCACGCCGATAATTCTTTACAATGTTCCTTCGAGAACAGGCGTTAACATCAAGCCCGAAACTTACAAAATTCTTTCGAAGCACCCAAACATCGTTGCGGCAAAAGAAGCAAACGGAGACATTTCGAGCGTTGCGAAAACTATTTCTCTTTGTGGCGAAGATTTAAATATTTACTCCGGAAACGACGATCAAATCGTTCCTATGCTTTCGCTCGGAGCAATCGGCGTGATTTCGGTTCTTTCAAACGTTTGCCCGAAAGAATGCCATGAAATCGTTAGCAAATATTTAAACGGCGAAGTTAAAGAAAGCGCAAAAATGCAGCTTGAATATCTTGAGCTTATTGAAATGCTTTTCTGCGATGTTAACCCGATTCCTGTTAAAGCGGCAATGAACATGATGGGCTATTCATGCGGCGAGTGCAGGCTGCCTCTTGAAACCCTCGGCGAAGCTCAAATGGCAAGCCTCAAAAATGCAATGAAAAAACACAATTTAATATAATAAAACGGACGGTGAAAAAGGGCGATAAAAACTATCGCCCCTGAAAAATGAATGTAATAATTTGCGGCCTTTGCGGCAAAATGGGCAGATGCCTCGTTAAACTTATCAGCAGCTCAGAAAATGGCAAAGTCGTTGCGGGAATTGACAAATTTCCCTGCAGTGAATTTGATTTCCCTGTTTTCACTTCTTTGGAAGAAGCAAACGTTAAAGCCGATGTAATAATCGATTTTTCGCATCCTTCGGCGCTTTCGCAGATACTTAGTTACTGCGAAAAAACAAAAACTCCCGCAGTAATTTGCACCACGGGGTTCTCGCAAGAACAAGTTAAAGAAATCAAAAAAGCTTCTGAAAAAGCAGCTATTTTTTACTCAAGAAATATGTCGCTCGGCATAAATTTGATTCTAACTCTTGCTAAAAAAGCTGCGAGCTTCCTTGGAAATGGCTTTGACATTGAAATAACCGAAAAACACCACAACCAAAAGATCGACGCTCCGAGCGGAACTGCGCTGATGATTGCCGAAGAAATCAAAAGAGTTAAAACCGACGGCGAACTCATTTTCGACAGAACCAAAAGAAGAGAAAAAAGAAAGCCAAGTGAAATTGGAATGCACTGCGTTAGAGGTGGAAGCATTTGCGGCGACCACGAAGTAATGTTTGCAGGCGAAAACGAAATTATAACTATTTCTCACCATGCGCAATCACGGGAAGTTTTTGCTTCGGGCGCAATAAAAGCGGCAGAGTTCATGGTTGGAAAATCTGCAGGCCTTTACAGCATGGAAGATATGTTACTTGCGAAATAATTTTTCTATTTCTTCGGGCTCATCATAAAAAAGAGCCTTCGAAGCAATCCCCTTTATAGAATTTGAAACGTATGCATTTTTGTTTGCAATCAAATATATAGGAATTTTCTTGCTAAAAGCGTAGCCCGCTTCAATTCCTATTCCGATGCTAAGCTCGGTAGCGTCTATTAAAAGAACGTCCGAGCTGTTTATTTCGTTAAAAGCAATTTTCATTATCTCTTCGGCGGAAAATTCGCATTTGCCGTAATTTTGCACGTTTTTGGCAAAAACAAACGGAATATCACCGCAATTTTCAATCGCTGAGCAGATTTTTTCAATCAAATTTTTATTTCTCATATCATCATAATATTTTATAGATAAAAATACTTTCATTTTAAACCTCCAAAGATTTTTATTTATAAAGTTTAATACATTAGGAGATGTTTTAAAAGTGTATAAACTCATAAAAAAAGAAAAGAGGGCCAGGCGCGGCGAATTCAAAACCCCGCATGGGACAATTCAGCTCCCAGGTTTCATGAACGTTGCAACTTGCGGCGCTATCAAAGGGGCTGTTTCGGCAATCGACCTTAAAAACATAAAGTGCCAGGTTCAGCTTTGCAATACATACCATTTGCATTTAAGGCCGGGCGACGAAGTCGTTAAAAGCCAAGGCGGAATAAGAAAATTCACTTCATGGACAGGCCCCGTGCTGACTGACAGCGGCGGGTTCCAGGTTTTCTCGCTTGCAAAACTCAGGAATATAACCGAAGAAGGCGTTACTTTTGCTTCGCACATAGACGGCCACAAGATTTTCATGGGCCCGGAAGAAAGCATGCAAATTCAATCAAACCTCGGCTCAACCATTGCCATGGCCTTTGATGAATGCATCGCAAACCCTGCAGAGTATTCCTACACGAAAAATTCCTGCGACAGAACCGTAAGGTGGCTCAAACGCTGCAAAAAGAAAATGGATTACCTTAATTCCCTTGAAACCACGGTTAATAACCAGCAAATGCTCTTCGGAATTAACCAAGGCAGCACCTACAACGACATTAGAATCGAGCACATGAAGCAAATCCGTGAACTGGATTTAAACGGATATGCAATTGGCGGCCTCGCCGTTGGAGAAAGCGCCGAAGAGATGTATAACGTCATTGAAAACGTTGAGCCTTTCATGCCGGAAGATAAACCGAGATATTTGATGGGCGTTGGTACGCCTGTGAACATTTTGGAAGCCGTGGCAAGAGGCGTTGACCTTTTTGACTGCGTTATGCCTAGCAGAAATGCAAGGCACGGGAAGATTTTCACCTGGGATGGCGCTATAAATATCTTAAATGCAAAATTCGAAAGAGACTCTTCCCCGCTGGACAGCAAATGCGACTGCCCCACATGCCAAAATCACTCAAAAGCCTACATAAGGCACCTGCTCAAAAGCAAAGAAATGCTAGGAATGAGGCTTTGCGTGATGCACAATCTTTATTTTTACAACACTTTGCTCGAAAAAATCAGGGAATCACTCGATAACGATAGATTCGAAGAATTTTATTTAAAATATAGAAATATTCTTTAAAAAATGGCCCACGCTTTTTTAGCGTGGGTCTGCCTTTATAGTTGTTTTTCTACTTCTACATTAACATTAGAAAATTTCTTTTTCAATTTTTTTTGTAATTCTTCAGTGCGCACATATATTGTTAAGTCTTTTGTATTAGCAAATGCATTCTTATCCACCTTATTTGCCGTAATATTTTGACCTAAAATAACTGTTTTCAATTTTGTGCAACCGGAAAATGCGTACCCTCCAATTTCAGTAACATTAGGTAAATCTATTTCTTTTAAGCCGCTCGCAGCAAAAGCAAAGGAATTAATAGTTGTGGCCCCTACATTTGCCGAAAAACCAGATGGAGTATTTGTTCCGGCACCATAAAAAGCATAATTACCAATTTTTTTAACAGGAATATTATAATTATAACCGTTTCCATTATTATTAAAGAAAGCTAAATTTGCGCAACGATTAAATGCATATTCACTTATTTCGCTTTTGCCATTTAAACTTTTAGCATCTACAGAGGTTAATCCCTCAAAGAAACTAAAAATACTAGTAACATTAATAGCACTAACATCCTTTAAAACAATAGTTTTTATCCCAGTAAATTTGTCACTCTCTTCCGAATAATTTTCCTTATAAATTTTCCAAACTTCTAAACCTTCATCCCCGTTTATTGTTAATGTTCCATTTTTTAAACTAAAAGCACCTTTTTGAGCTTCTAATTTTCTTACTATTTCATTAGATTTTTCCGCTGCTTTTTTAGTATCTGACTTAAGTTTTTTCAATTCTTTACTATATTTATCTATGCTATTTTTTGTCTCACGGATGTCTTTCTTATAAGCTGCTACACTAAATTCAGATTTCTTACCACTAACATTTTTTTTCTCATGATTTTTAAATTTTTCTTTTTCTATCTTTAAAGAATTTAAAGAATTTGATAACATATCAACCCGATCACTAATTTCTGTAACACTTTTTTCTATTTTCTCTGTGAGTTCATTACTTTTCTTAAATGCTTTTTTAGATTTTTCACCGACTTCATATTCAGCTTGTTTTTCTTTAATTTCATCTAAATCATCTTTAATTTCCTGAACTTTATTTTGAAGCACTACTAATCTATTTTCGAATTTAGCATTTTTCAATGATTCTTCTATAAATTTTATTTTATCCTCTTCTTTTTCTTCAGCTTTTTGCCCATTACTTACTAAATTTTCTATAATTCCCGGTAGAGTACTATTGAAAAAACCATACACAGCTTTATCATCTATGGCAGAACGTTTAATCAATCCATCTTTAGGCATTTCACGTTTATACTCAAAAGCATCTCTGATTTTCGCAATCGCACCTTTAGAAATTAGTTTTAGATTTCCTAATTTCTCTAATTCTTTATCCATTCCTTTGAGCACTTTAGTCGTGCGGGAAAACAAACCAAATTTCTTTGAGAATTTTTTAAAATAGTCTTTAAAACTATCGTCAAAACAATTTTTTATATCTTTTACAGTTAATGGAAGTATCCTATCTTTTGATGACAGAACGTTCAACGCCGTTTTAAATTTCATGCAATATTCCAAAAGGCTGTTCACTTTTACTTCATATTCTTTCTGTACTTGCTTTGCGTCTTTCGTTTCATAAGATTTTAAGTTGCCCTTTTCATCTCTCTCACCTTTAATTTTGTTAACTTTTCCAAATCTCAACATAATAAATCACTCCTGCTTCTTTGATTTTATACATTCCGCTTACATACATATATATAATAATTTTGACTTTTTATCAAGTGTTTATAATAAATTATTTTTAATTTTTCTGTTTTAAACAAATATTATAAAAATTAAAACCCACGCCTTTAGTAGCATGAGCCTGTCTTTATTTTATTCTTCATCAATTATCACTTTAACATTATAAAAGTTTTCTTTCAGTTTATCTTTTAAGGCTTCGTTTTTTACGACTACTGTTAGGTCTGGTGTATTATCAAATGCATATTCGCAAAATGTCACCCTTTCCCTCCCTAAAATAACTTTTTTCAACTTTCCGCACTCTTTAAATGCACCCATTTCAATTAGAGTAGCATTTGGCAAATTTATTTCTCTTAAGCCGCTTTCAGCAAAAGCAAACTGACCAATAACCCTAGATTTTACATTTGCCGAAAAACCATTTGAAACGTTCTTTCCAGCTGATGCAAAAGCACATTCGCCTACTCTGCGAACACTTTTAGAAATATTGTAATCATAACCGTTTGCCTTATTAAAATAGGCTAAATTTTCACAACCATTAAATGCCTTTTCACCTATTTCACCAATCAAATTTTCAGCTTTTACAGAGGTCAATTCCAGAAAATCAATGAAAATTTCTTCCTCGCTTTTATAAATATTACTAACGTTTTTCAGAACAAGAGTTTTTACTTTCGCAATAAATTCTTGATAATATTCCCCGGCATAAGGAAAATTCTCATCATAATAACCTGCAAAATAAGTTTCCCAATAAACCTTTAAACCTTCATCGCCGTTTATTGTCAACGTTCCATTTTTTAAACTAAAAGCACCTTTTTGAGCTTTTAATTTTTTTATTATTTCATTAGATTTTTCCGCTGCTTTTTCAGTTTCCAACTTAAGTTTTTTCAATCTTTCATTGCATTTGTCTACATCATTTTTAGTTTTATGGATGATTTCTTTGCATTTTAATTCATAAGCTTTAGATTCTTTCTCTACAACGCTTTTATTCTTTGTTCTATTTCTATATTCTTTCAAGCCTTCTTTTTCTAAACTTAAATTTCGTTCTAGTAATTTTACTTTTTCACTAATTTCTGCAGCACTTTTTCTTATTTTTTCTGTAAGTTCGTTATTTTTCTTAAATGCTTTTTTAGATTTTTCGTCGTCTTCATATTTAGATTGTTTTGATTTAATTTCCCCTAAATCATTTGTGATTTCCTGAACTTTATTTTGAATCACTGCGAATTTATTTTCGAATTTAGCATTTTTTAATGATTCTTCTATAAACTCTATACTATCTTCTGTAGCATTTTGCTGTATATCTTTTGATAAATTTTCTATAATTCCAGGTAGAGTACCATTGAAAAAACCATACACAGCTTTATCATCTATGACAGAACGTTTAATAAGACCGTCTTTAGGCATCTCGCGCCTATATTCAAAAGCATCTCTGATTTTCGCAACCGCACCTTTTTCACTGAGCTCCATTTCTCCTAATTTCTCTAACTTTTTATCCATTTTTTTAAGCATTTTAGCTGTTCGGGAAAACATACTTGATTTGTTTGATTTTCTATAATAATCTCTAAAACTGCCATTGAAATATGCTCTTACATGTTTTGCGTTTTTTATTTCATTTTTCTGTGAGATCAACGACTTTTTAAAAATATTGCAATATTCTAGAAATTTTTTTACTTTTGATTCATATTTTTGTTGATCTTCATTAGCATTTTTCGTTCCGTAATATTTTTCTTGACCTTCTTCTATGATTTTCATTTTATGAGCTTTTTCAAAATTCATCATGATAAATCACCTTTCTATTTTGTATATTTTATATATATTTATATATTAAATGTTTGTTTATGTCAAGAATATATAAAAAAGGCTATACTTAGAGTATAGCCTTTCACTATTTTATAGATCTTTTACATCTAAAAAACTGTATTTTCTAAGAAATGGTTTAATAAAACTCATCATTGCTCTAAGCCCGCCGTCAACGTAACTTTCAGCATGAATTATAACCACAGGGTCGTGCAAACTTTCCCTCACCAAAAGCCAGCCGCTGTGCTGCTTAGAAGGAAAATGAATTCTAACCCCTTCAACATTATCCTCGTCAAGCTCAAGATTTTTATTTGACTTTGCAAGGTTTTTCAAATCTTTCAAAAGCTTGTTTACATCGGCATTTTCATCTTTAATTTCAAGCCTTGTGTCACTCACCCCAACAGGAACTACAAAATCATCAAGCTTCGAGCTTAATTTTTTCATTTCGTTTTTAGCGCGAACCGACTGAATAATCATTTTGCACGCAAGGTATGCACCGTCATCAATGAAATCATTTTCCATAAATGCAGCATGGCCTGAAGTTTCAATCGCAAGGAGGCAATTCCCGCCTTTTTCGTTAATCTTTTTAGCCATCGAAATAACATTATTGTAGCCGCGCTTATATCTAAACTGGTAGCCACCCCTTTTAGAAATGAAATCTTTTAAAGATTCATAAGTCATCGAATCGGTAACAATAACTGCTTTGGAATTATTTTTAAGAATATCGTCGGCAACAAGCGCAATCAATTTCGTGCCAGAAATGACTTTTCCGTCGCTGTCAACGATCGCTGCTCTGTCCACATCCGTGTCAAAAATTATTCCTAAATCAGCGCTTGAAGACACCGTGATTTCAGAAATAGATTTGAGCGCTTCAGCATTTTCAGGGTTCGGCACATGAAGCGGGAAATTTCCATCAGGCTCTATTCCAACGCTACCTGCAGTGTCCGCTCCAAGAGGTTTTAAAACTTCTTTTTCGAAAAATCCTCCCGCACCGTTTCCTGCATCAATAACGATTTTCATGCCTTTTAAAGGCTTATCCGAATTTCCGCCCAAAGCTTCTTTTATAACATTTCTCAGCTTTTCAGAATAATATCCCATAAGGTTCATTTTGCGCACGCTGCCGCTTTTTTGCGGCAAAGTTTCGGGCACTCTTTGAGCAAGACTTAAAATATTTTCAATGTCTTCAGGAGCAAGCCCACCGTCAGAAGTGAAAAATTTAAGGCCGTTTTTTTCAGGAGGAAGATGGCTTGCAGTTATTTCAATCGAAGCCGTGCACTTTATGGCTGAAATCGCCATGAACATAGCCGGAGTCGAGCAAAGCGAACAATCATAAATATTGCAGCCAAATGATCTTATAGTATTAATAACCACGTTTTTAAGCCTTGAAGCCGAAACCCTTGAATCATGGCCAACTGCAACTGTGATTTCTTCAGGAGATATTTTATATCTATCTGAAAGCCACCTTACAAAAGCATGGCAAATCTTTTCAACCACTTCATTCGTGAGCTCAATCCTGCTTCCGCTGGCCAAACCCCTTATGTCAGAGCCGTTTTTCAATTTGCTAAAAGAATTATCTAACATATGCACTTTACCTTCTTTCTTAAAAATTCAAGCTTACCTCATTATACTCTAATTCAAAAGTTTGTAAAAAAATAATTCAAAAGTGTAACCAAAACCAAGAAAAATAAATAGTATGTTAATGTAAATACTAAAAGGAGGAATCCCAATATGTGTAATAATTTCTTTGGCGGAAACAACTGCTGCTTACTCATCGTTCTCGTTATCATCATTTTGTGCTGCTGCGGCGGAGATAACAGCGGCTGTGGCTGCGGTTGCGGTTGCAACGGTTAATCAAAACCCTTCCATCCACCGAAAACGGTGGATGTTTTTTTATTTTATTTTTCCGCTAAATTTTTAAGGTTTTCTTCTCTTTGCAAAGAAATTTTTTCAGACTTTTCAGCTAAAAGATCAAATTTTTCAGGCAAGATATTTTTCAAAACAGAATATCTCGATTCCGTCATTAAAAAGTCTTTATAAGAAAGAGACTGCTTCTTGCTTTCAACATGAAGCGCAGGAATTCCCGAAAGGCTTCTTCTTGGGTCGAAATCAAAAAGATTCCAGTAGCCTGATTCCACAGCCTGCTTTGCAGAAAGAAGAGAATTCTTCATCCCGCCTTTAATTCCGTGGTTAATGCACGGACAGTAAGCGATTATCAGCGAAGGGCCTTCGTAGCTTTCAGCTTCTTTAATGGCTTTAATCGCCTGGTTGAAGTTCGCCCCCAACGCAATTTTAGCAACGTAAACGTAGCCGTAACTCATGGCCATTGCGGCTAAATCTTTTTTAGGAGTCGACTTTCCAAGCGCCGCAAATTGAGCCACAGCCCCCGCCGGAGTTGCCTTTGACGCCTGGCCGCCTGTGTTTGAATAAACTTCCGTGTCGAAAACAAGCACATTAACATTTTCGCCCGAAGCCAAAACGTGGTCAAGCCCGCCGAAACCAATGTCGTAAGCCCAGCCATCACCGCCGAAAATCCAAACGGATTTCTTTGAAATTTCATCTTTATTTTCAATTATTTTCCTGACTAAATCTTCAGGAATATCAAGGTTTTTAGCACTTTCAAGGAAGCTCACAAGCTTCTCGGAATAGGTTTGATTTTCCTTCGAATTTTCAAAGCTCGAAATATAATTTTTGCAAAGTTCTTTCAAAGTTTCGTCTTTCGTGAGGCTTTGAATTTCTTTAATTTTCAAAGATAAATATCTTCTTTTGTGCTTCTTCGCAACCGAGATTCCATAGCCAAATTCTGCGTTATCTTCAAAAAGAGAGTTCTGCCATGCAGGGCCCTTCCCTTTTTCATTCACTGTGTAAGGAGTCGAAGGAAACGAAGCGCCCCAAATCGAAGAGCAGCCCGTCGCGTTTGCGACTATCATTCTGTCGCCAAAAAGCTGCGTAACAAGCTTGGCATAAGGCGTTTCGCCACAACCGGCGCAAGCTCCGGAAAATTCAAGCAGCGGCTTTTTAAATTGGCTGCCTTTTATTGTTGTTTCTTTGAATTTCTCCAAAACTTCGGGTTTCGCGCTTAATTTCTGCGAATAGTCAAAAACTTCCTGAGCATTTTCTTGCGAAGAAATTTCTTTCATTTCAAGGGCTTTTTTGCCTCTCATTCCTGGGCAAATTTCGGCGCAGTTGCCGCAACCCGTGCAATCTTTCGCAGAAACGGTTATGGAAAATTCTAGCCCCGGAATGCCAAGCATTTTTTTGTGTTTCATTTGCGCAGGAGCATTTTCAATTTCGCTTTCATTCAAAGCCACAGGCCTTATCACCGCGTGCGGGCAAACAAGCGAGCAAAGATTGCACTCGATGCAATTTTCAGGGTTCCAGCAAGGGACGAAACTCGCAGTGTTTCTTTTTTCATAAGCCGCGGAACCAAGCGGAACACTGCCGTCTGCATAAGGCGAGAAAGCCGAAACAGGCAGGTTATTTCCCTCAGTTTTGCTGATAGGATCCAAAATATTTTTAACAAAATTCTCTATTTTGCCATCTCTAAAAACTTGTTTGCCAAACACAGGCTCGATCTCACACTCGCCCCAAGACTGAGGAATTTCGAATTTTTTAAGGTTCATCATTCCTGCGTCAGCGCAACGGCAGTTAATTTCAACGACTTTTTCGCCTTTTTTGCCGTAAGTTTTCGCAATATATTCCTTCATGAATTTAAGCGCAGTTTCAGGCGCAAAAATATTAACTATTTTGAAAAATGCCGCTTGCAGAGCCGTGTTTACTCTTCCGCCAAGGCCAAGGTCACGGCTTATTTTCGTTGCATTTAAAATGTAAAAATCAATTTTCTTCTCAAAAAGAGCCTTTTTAACTCTGCCGGGCAGAATCTTTTCAAGCTCGCTTTCTTCCCATTCGCAGTTAAGAAGAAACTTCCCGCCGGGCTTCAAATCTTTAAGCAAATCATATTTAAAAACGTAACTCGGCGCATGGCAAGCAACGAAATCTGCGTTTTCTATATAATATGTTGATTTAATGGGCTTTTCGCCGAATCTCAAATGCGAAACGGTGAGCCCTCCTGATTTTTTCGAGTCGTAAGAGAAAAATCCTTGAACATTTAAATCAGATTTATCGCCGATTATTTTAATAGTGTTTTTCGAAGCGCCAACCGTGCCATCAGAGCCAATCCCCCAGAACTTGCAAGCGTAAGTTTCAGGCGGCGCAGTGTGAACTTTCTCTTTAATATTCAAAGAAAGATTCGTAACGTCGTCGTTTATTCCAACGGTGAAAACGGTTTTCGGGTTTTCAGATTTCATATTTTCAAAAACGGCGTTAATATGGCTCGGGTCAGTGTTTTTCGAGCTAAGGCCGTATCTTCCCGAAAGAATTTTAACGCTTTCAAATTCAGTGTTTTTAACAGCTGAAATAACGTCAAGATAAAGCGGCTCGCCAGCGCTTCCGGGCTCTTTTGTGCGGTCAAGAACCGAAATAACTTGGGCGCTTTTTGGAATAACGCTGAGAAGATAACTTTTTGAAAAAGGCCTGTAAAGCCGGACTTTAATAAGGCCAACCTTTTCACCTTTCGATGTCAGATAATCAATAACTTCCTCGGCGGTTTCGCAAACTGAACCCATTGCAATAATAATGTTTTCGGCATCTTTGCAACCATAATATTCAAAAGGTTTGTAAGAAGTGCCATATTTTTCATTAATTTGCTGCATATAATCGTTTACTATTCCTGGAACTTTTTCATAGTAGATATTGCAGGCTTCCCTATTTTGAAAGTAAACGTCATCATTTTGCGCAGTGCCACGTGTAACCGGAGAATTCGGGTTAAGAGCTCTATTTCTGAACTTTTCAAGAGCTTCAAAATCAATCATTTTTTTCAAATCTTCATAACCAGGAAGAGAAACTTTTTGAATTTCATGCGATGTTCTGAAGCCGTCGAAAAAATGAATAAACGGAATACTACTTTTAATCGTGCTAAGATGAGCAATCGCAGCCATGTGCGCAGCTTCTTGAGGGCTGTTCGAAGAAAGCATGGCGTAGCCCGTTTGCCTGCAGGCGTAAACGTCGGAATGATCGCCGAAAATCGAGAGCGCATGAGCTGCAACCGTTCTGGCCGCAACGTGAATCACATTCGGCATTAATTCCCCCGCTATTTTATACATGTTAGGAATCATCAGCAAAAGCCCTTGCGATGAAGTGAAAGTCGTTGCCAAAGCCCCTGCTGAAACCGCTCCGTGGATGGCTCCGGCTGCCCCTGCTTCAGATTGCATCTCAACGACGTCTACTTTCGAGCCGAAAATATTTTCTTTTCCTGCGCAGGAAAATTTATCAGTCTGGTCAGCCATCACTGATGACGGAGTTATCGGGTAAATTGCCGCAACTTCAGTGAAAGCATAGGCCACGCTCGCCGCCGCGGTGTTACCGTCTATTGTTACTTTTTTATTTTCCAATTTTTCTCCTCCTTTTTAATAAGCTTTCGCCCAGTAAACAATGTGTCTTGCTTTTTTGCCGCAGCAAACGCATTTATGATCTTCCGAAACTTCGTCGTCAGTTATGCACCTTGAAGTGAAGGCTGTTTCTTCTTTTATTTTCTTTTCGCAGTCGTTTTCGCCGCACCAAGGAGCTTTTATGAATCCTGGAAGCTTCGATTTTTCCATGAATTCTTCGTGAGTTTCAGCTTTGTAAGTGAGGTTGTTTCTTCTTTCCAAAGCTTTTTGATACATTCCGTCTCTAACAGCCTCGAGAAGCTCAGGAATCCTTTCTTTTATAGAATCGAGCGAAACGGCAATTTTTTCAAAGTTATCTCTTCTCACGATAACGCACTGATTTTTCTCGATATCTTTCGGGCCGATTTCAAGCCTAAGCGGAACGCCCCTCATTTCGTGCTCAGCAAACTTCCATCCTGGGCTCTTTTCCGATGCATCAATTTCAACTCTGCAAACATCTTTAAGGCTTGCGAGCAACTCGTTTGCTTTTTCCAAAACGCCTTCTTTGTGCATAGCCACAGGAATTATAATAACCTGAACAGGAGCAATTGCCGGCGGTAAAACGAGGCCTCTGTTGTCACCGTGAGTCATTATTACCCCGCCAATCATCCTCGTCGAGCTGCCCCACGAAGTTTGGTAAACATGCTGGCTTTCGTTGTTTCTATCTTGGAAAGTGATGTCAAAAGCTCTTGCGAAACCATCGCCGAAATAGTGGCTCGTTGCGGACTGCAGCGCTTTTCCGTCGTGCATCATGGCTTCTATTGTATAAGTTGTTTCTGCTCCTGCGAATTTCTCACTTTCGGTTTTTCTTCCTTTTATAACAGGAATTGCAAGGTGCTTTTCAAAAAATTCGGCATAAACTTCGAGCATTTGGTCTGTTTCTTTCTTTGCTTCTTCGGCTGTTTCGTGAATCGTGTGGCCTTCTTGCCAATGAAACTCAACCGACCTTAAAAACGGCCTTGAAGTTTTTTCCCAGCGAACAACCGAGCACCACTGGTTAAGAAGCTGCGGCAGATCCCTCCAGGAATGAACTTTCTTTGAATAGTAATCGCAAAAAAGCGTTTCTGAAGTCGGGCGAATACAAAGCGGCTCTTGAAGTTCCTGGTTTCCGCCTTTTGTTACCCAAGCCACCTCAGGCGCAAAGCCTTCAATGTGATCCTTTTCTTTTTGAAGCAAGCTTTCAGGAATAAGCATCGGCATTGAAACATTTTTGTGGCCAAGCTCTTTGAACCTCTTGTCAAGCAAATGCATCATGTTTTCCCAAATAGCATAGCCGTAAGGCTCAATGACCATGCAGCCGCGCACCGAGGAATAATCCATAAGCTCGGCTTTTTTCACAACGTCGGTGTACCATTTTGCAAAATCTTCTTCCATGGAAGTTATTTCTTCCACCATTTTTTTCTCTTTACTCATTTAAATCACGCTCTCTTTATTTTTTTCCTGAAATATTATTATACAACATAACGAAATTAAATTAAATAGCTTGCATTATATTAAAATTTATGTTAAAATAGTATTATAAAAGGAGGAAGAAAATGAAAAGATTTAAATTTAATCTATTAATGATTTTATGCTTATTCATGCCTTTTATTTTCAGCCAAAAAGCATATGCTGACGCCGTTGTAATAAATTCTAAAAAGTCTTCAAGCCCTGGGCATATGTCGGTTATTTCTCAAGATAAAAACGGAAGATGGTTTTATTTTTACTGGGGAAATAAAGCAGCCTATGAAAAAGAAGTTCCTGCAAGCTGCATGGAAAACATTGATAAATTTAATGCGTGGCTTTACAAAGTTAGAAAAATCGAAAATCAAATGCCTTTCAGCGACGGCTTTTTCAATTTCGGCACATATATTAAAGGTAACTTCATTAAAACCACCGAATTTTACAGAGAAAAAGTGAAAGGTTATAAAAAATCGAAATATTCTCTTTTCTTTAATAACTGCGCCATTATTTCCAGAAAAGCGCTTGAAAAAGGCGTTTTAAATAACGGCAAATCTTTTAAATCTCAGATTAAATATAAGCTTAAAGACCACATTCCTTTTTGGAACAATCACCCCGATAATTACCGCAAAACCATTGAAAGAAGCTTCGTAGGCACTAAGCACCATGCCTATCCTTCATGGGGAATCGTGACTGACGAGAAAGTTAAAAAGTTGATAGCTTAAAAGTCGTATTCTTTTTTTAAAAAATAAAATTCAAAAACGAGATAAATATATGAATAAAAAAGAAAACTAAAGAAAAACGGAGCTTTTGCAAACTTAAAT
This sequence comes from uncultured Oscillospiraceae bacterium, assembly GCA_900554335.1. Taxonomy (GTDB): domain Bacteria; phylum Bacillota; class Clostridia; order Oscillospirales; family Acutalibacteraceae; genus UMGS1491. Next base: position 98,951 of record USGT01000003.1, on the reverse strand, counting down.
TAAATTTTTATTGACAACCTGACACTAAACGTGATAAAATCTAAGAGTTAGAAATTTTTTTAATAAATAGGAGGAATGTAAATGTCTACATACATGCCTACTGCTCAAACAATCGAGCGTAAATGGTATATTTTAGACGCAGCCGGAAAACCACTCGGAAGAGTAGCAGTTAAAGCTGCAAATTTACTTCGCGGTAAACACAAAGCATTATTTGCTCCTCACGTTGACTGCGGCGATCACGTTATCATCATTAACTGCGACAAAGCAGTTCTCACAGGTAAGAAACTTACCCAAAAATACCACTATCATCACACAGGATACATCGGCCATTTGAAGAGCATTAGATACGATGCACTCATGGAAAAAGATCCTGCAAGAGCAATGAGACTCGCAGTTAAAGGAATGCTCCAAAACAACAGTCTCGGACGCAAACAAATCGTAAGACTTCGCACAGTTGTTGGCAACAACCACAACCACGAAGCACAAAAACCTGAAGTTTGGACAGATGTGGAGGGAAATAAATAATGTATAACAAAACTCCGTTTTTTTATGGCACAGGAAGAAGAAAACACTCCGTAGCAAGAGTTAGACTTTACAGCGGAAGCGGAAAAATCCAAGTTAACGGACGTGACATAGACGAATACTTCGGCCTTGAAACTTTGAAAGTTATCGTTCGTCAACCTCTCGCTCTTACTGAAACAGACAACAAATTTGACATAATTTGTAACGTTACAGGCGGCGGAGTTGCAGGTCAAGCAGGAGCAATCCGCCACGGTATTGCAAGAGCTTTATTAGAATGCGACTCAGAAAAATACAGACTCAGCCTCAAAAAAGCAGGCTTCTTAACACGTGATTCAAGAATGAAAGAACGTAAGAAATACGGTCTTAAGAAAGCTAGAAAAGCTCCGCAATTCTCTAAGAGATAATTTTTTGAATTTCATATTTACATTACGAGTTTTTCCTGAAAGGTGGATAAATAAGACTGTAGGCTTGTTTTAAATGCTTATGAGTAATTATGTTTTAATAACGGATTCTGCTTCGGATTTGCCCTCCGAAATTGCAGAAAGTTTAGAAGTTGAAATTTTGCCCATGAAATACATGGTTAACGATACTCCTTGCGTAGACAAGGATTTCGATATGGAAAATTTCTATAATCTGCTTCGTGGAAAAGCTTTGTCACTCACATCGCAGACAAACGTAGAAGAATTTTCGAATTACTTTTCCGGGTATTTAGAAAACGGCAAGGATATCCTTTATGTGGGTTTCCCGCTGAGTTTGAGCGGCATGAACAACAGCGCAAGAATCGCCGCAAGAGAACTTTCTGAAAAATACCCTGAAAGAAAGATTATAGTCATAGATTCCGTGTCTGCTTCAATAGGTCAAGGGCTTCTCGTTTATTACGCTGCTCTTAAAAAGAAAAGCGGCGCTACGATTGACGAAGTTGCTGACTTTGTGAACAATAATAAGCTAAAATTTTGCCACTGGTTCACGGTGGATGACCTTTATTTCCTCAAAAGAGGAGGCCGCATATCGCAAGCTACAGCTGTGGTTGGCAGTATTTTAAATGTTAAACCTCTGCTTAGCATGAACGATGAAGGTAAACTCTACGTTTTTGATAAAATAAGGGGTAAAAAGAAAGTTTTAGATTTGATGTCTTCGAAAATAGAAAACTTAAACTCTAATTACAAAAAAGTTTTTGTAGGGCATGCAGACTGCCTTGACGATGCAAGGTATGTTGCGGAAAGAATATCTTCCGAAAACCATTCCTTAGATGTTACAATAACGCATCTTGGTCCGATAATCGGAACTCACACAGGCCCGGGAACAGTTGCACTTGCATTCGTTGGCAATTCAAGATAAAAAACAAAGGAGGAACACAAATGCCAAATATTAAATCTGCTAAAAAAAGAGTAAAAGTAACAAAAATCAAAACTGCAAGAAACAAAGCTTACAAATCTGCACTTAGAACTTTTGTTAAAAATGCTCTCGTTTCAAAAGAAGAAAACGCAGTTAAAATCGCAATTCAAAAGCTCGACCAAGCAGCTTCTAAAGGAATTATTCACAAAAATGCAGCTGCAAGAAAGAAATCAGCTATAATAGCAAAATGCAAATAAAAATCTCCCCCATCGTTTTGATGGGGGTTAATTAAATTATGGTAACCACCTGAAAAACCGGGTGGTTGATTTTATTTTAGAAATAAAAAAATCTCCAATGAAAAAGCCCATTGGAAATTTAAAAACATTTATTTATATTTTTATTTCACCGATTAAAACAAGATACAAAACAACCTCAAGCGGAAAATATCTTCCCGTAACTTTACCTACAATAGAATCGTCCTGCCTTTTTATGTAGTAACCCGCAAAACCAGTATTTTCATTATCATCTAAAAAGTAATTCAACTTTCTTTCACTTTTCGAAAAATACTCTATTTTAAAAAGTACTTTATCATACAAATCCTTAAATGGATTATATTCATACACTTCTCTTATATTTTTGCCGTCTTTACTCATAAAAATCTTTGCAACGGGGTCGAGTTGCTTACGAACTGTCCTACGTTTATGGGTTGATTTATTCATTTCTGAACTCATAACCGCATCGTACATAGTATTATCTGGACATTGAAAGTGGTAATATTTTTCTTCTACACCTTTTCTCATTCTCATAAGAGCGCCAGATTTAAAAAGCCAATGTGTCTGTTTTTCAACTCTTATATTAGCATCTTTTATTTCTAACACATACTTCTTATCCGGATCTTCCTCACCATCATTCATACCTTGTAATATAAAGCATGTGTCCTTTTCAGTGCTGAAAAGTTCAAAAGCTTTTTCGTTACCAATATATAATTCGCCAGCGGTTGCATAAATCGGTGAACAAACTGTGAATAGACCCAGCATTACAGCAGCTATTTTGCTAAATAACTTTTTCACAAAAATCTCTCCTTAACATAATAAAATAGGATTTCAAAACCAAGAAACTTAAATAATGATTAAAGAATAAATTTAAAAGGTTTAAGGCACAAGCTTGAAATTTTAATAAAACCAGCTTATTCTAACAATTATTATAAAATGAAAAATAAATAGAAAGATGGCCAACCATTTTTTAAGTTAAATCTATAGTTTTAAAACCCTACAATGTGATTATACCACATGTTATGAGTTTTTCAAACACATTTTAGGAATTTTATGGAAGAAATAAAGGCAAATTTTTAAATTTAAATTATGTAATTTTACCATTATTTTTCAAAAAATATTATCTTCAAAATTTTAATATAGAAATAATATAACAACATAAATAAATAGTTTAATCACATTAATCAATAATTGTACTTAAGATGAAATAAAATTTAAATCGACTATTTTTTATTTATATTTTACATAACATTTCGCTTGTTATATTGATTTTTTGTTTCTAAAGTAATATAATGCATTTAATTGCAAATTTTTAGATTAGAAAGGAGAATTTTAATGATTAAAACTTTAACCAAATGCATAGGCAAATATAAAAAAGATTCTATTTTTTCGCCTTTATTTGTAATTTTGGAAGTTTTGGGCGAAATTTTAATTCCATTTTTGGTTTCGAACTTAATTGACTACGGAATTGACAAAGGTGACATAGATTACATTTTTAAAATCGGCAGCATCCTTATTTTGTGCACAACGCTCACGCTAATTTGCAGTTTCATTGCCGGCAGAAGTGCAGCGATTGCTTCGTGCGGGTTTGCGAAAAATCTCAGGCAAGCAATGTACACAAAAGTTCAAAATTTTTCATTTTATAATATAGATAAATTTTCAACCGCCAGCATCATCACAAGACTTACAACCGATGTTTCCAACCTTCAAAATGCTTATGAAATGATAGTTTTTTCAGCGGCAAGAGCCCCGGCAATGCTGGCTTTTTCGCTTATTGCATCATTCAAAATTAACAAAGAACTTTCTTTCATTTTCCTGGCGTGCATTCCGTTTTTAGCGTGTGGACTTTTCTTCATAATGACTAATGCGCACAAAATGTTCACAAAAACATTCAAATCTTATGATAATTTAAATGAAATAGTTGGCGAAAATTTAAATGCCATCCGAGTAGTTAAGTCTTTCGCAAGAGAAGAATTTGAAAAAAGCAAATTTTATAAAGTTTCAAACAAAATTTACAAATATTTCTTAAAAGGTGAAAAAATAATAGCTTTTAATATGCCTCTCATGCAGCTTTGCATGTATGGTTCAACTGTTTTGGCTGCGTGGTTTGGCGCAAGAATAATAGTCGCATGCCGCAACAACCCTGAAAATGGCCTGAGCACTGGTCAGCTTTTAAGCCTCATTTCTTATGCGACTCAGATTCTTACGAGCCTTATGATTCTTTCCATGGTTTTAACGATGATAACCATTTCGATTTCATCAGCCAAAAGAATTTCTGAAATATTAAACGAAGAAAGCGACATCAAAAGCCCTGAAAATCCTGAAAAAACTGTTAAAAATGGAGATATAACTTTCGAAAATGTTGATTTCAGCTATGTTAAAGACAAAAATAACCTTTGCCTTAAAAACATAAATTTAAGCATAAAATCAGGCGAAATCATCGGAATTACTGGCGAAACAGGAACCGGAAAAAGCACGCTTGTGCACCTTATTCCAAGGCTTTATGATACCACAAACGGCAACGTTTTGGTAGGAGACAAAAACGTTAAAGATTACGACCTTAAAATTTTAAGAGATTCCGTTTCGATGGTTCTTCAGAAAAATACGCTGTTTTCAGGGACTGTAGCCGAAAATTTGCGCTGGGGAAACGAAAACGCAACCGACGAAGAACTGAAAAAAGTTTGCAAAATAGCCTGCGCAGATGAGTTCATAGAAAACATGCCTCAAAAATACGAAACGTTCATAGAAAGAGGCGGAACAAACGTTTCCGGCGGGCAGAAACAAAGGCTTTGCATCGCCAGAGCACTTCTTAAAAAACCGAAAATTTTGATTCTTGATGACTCAACAAGCGCGCTCGACACCAAAACCGAGGCGTCTATCATAAAGGCTTTCAAAGAAGAAATTCCACATATCACAAAAATAATAATTTCGCAAAGAATTTCATCAGTAAAAGCTGCGGATAAAATAATCGTTATGAAAAACGGCGAAATTGCAGGGTTTGACAGCCATGAAAAGTTGCTTGAAACCTGCGGTATTTACAAAGAAATTTGGAACTTGCAAAGCAAAAAAGGAGGGAAATTAGAATGGGAAAAATAAAGAAAAAACTCGATTTTGCCATTTTAGGCCGGATTTTCGATTACATGGCGAAATATAAAATCCACATCTTTTTTGTTTCAATTTTTATTCTCATAAGTTCCGGCGTCACTGCCGTTTCGTCGCTTTTCCTGCAAGTTTTAATCGATAAATACATCACTCCTCTTCTTCTGAGTTCTAACCCTGATTTTTCGGGTCTTTTAAACCTAATTTTGACCATGGCTTGCATTTACCTCGCAGGGGCCGCTTCAACTTTGGCTTACAATATGCTCATGGCCAAGGTTTCGCAAGGGGTTTTGAAAGACATTCGAAATGATATGTTCGGGCACATGCAAACTTTGCCGATTAAATATTTCGACACCCACTCTCACGGCGACATAATGAGCTCTTATACAAACGACACCGACACCCTAAGGCAAATGATTTGCCATGCTATTCCCCACACATTTTCTGCGGCTATTACTATCTCGACGATTTTCATTTCGATGCTTTACCTTAGCATTTGGCTGACATTGATCGTCCTGTTTTTCGTTGTTATTTTAATGTTTTTTACTTCGAAAATAGTGAAAAAAAGCGGGAAATATTTCGTGAAGCAGCAAAAAGATTTAGGCAACACAAATGGTTACATCGAAGAAATGATAAACGGCCAGAAAGTTGTTAAAGTTTTTTGCTATGAAAACAGGGCGATAAATAAATTTGGCGAGAAAAATGATGAACTTTGCCAAAGCGGAACTCTTGCGAATATTTATGCGAATATTTTAATGCCGGTAATGATAAACAGCGGCTATTTGGTTTATTTGCTCATTGCCGTAATTGGCGGATGCCTTGCACTAAGCGGCGTTGCGAACATTAGCCTTGCGGGCAAAAGCATTTTGACGCTTGGAATGATTGCTTCATTCATGCAGCTTTCAATGAATTTCATAAACCCAGTTAGCCAAATTTCGCAGCAATTTAATTCAGTGGTCATGGCGCTTGCAGGCGCGAAAAGAATTTTCGAAATCATAGATGAAAAAAGCGAAGAAGACACCGGCAAAGTTGAAATCGTGTGCATGGATGAAAACATGAAAGAAACTACGAAGCACACTGAATCTTGGGCATGGAAGATTAAAAATCCTGACGGAAACTTTGGTTACAAAAAATTCGAAGGTAAAGTTGCTCTTTCAAACGTTGATTTTGGCTATGAGCCAGAAAAAACTGTTCTTCACAATATAAACCTCACTGCAAACCCCGGCGAGAAAATTGCTTTCGTGGGCGGAACAGGAGCAGGAAAAACCACGATAACCAACCTTTTAAATAGATTTTACGACATCACTGCAGGGAAAATAACCTACGACGGAATTGACATTAAAGACATTAAAAAGTCAAGCTTGAGGCACTCCATAGGCGTTGTTCTGCAAGATGTTAAGCTTTTTACCGGAACCGTTATGGAAAACATTCGCTACGGCAGGCTTGACGCCACTGATGAAGAATGCATAAACGCGGCAAAGCTCGCAAATGCTGACGGATTTATAAATCTTTTGCCTGAAAAATATAACACAATCATAAGCGGTTCCGAAAGCAATCTTTCGCAAGGGCAAAGGCAGCTTATTTCGATTGCAAGAGCAGCAGTTGCCGACCCGCCCGTGATGATTCTTGACGAAGCAACTTCTTCAGTTGACACAAGAACCGAAAAATTGATTCAAAAAGGCATGGACGCGCTCATGAAAGGAAGAACGGTTTTCGTGATTGCTCACAGACTTTCGACCATACAAAATTCAGACAAAATAATCGTTCTTAAAAAAGGAAGAATAATCGAAGAAGGCACCCACGAAGATTTAATTGCTCAAAAAGGCGAATATTATGGGCTTTACACAGGAAACTTCGAAAAATAAAAAACTGCACGCAGTCTTGCCGGGCTGTGTGCAAAAATTTTGCTTTGGGACTATACTAAAGCTTAAAAATATTGTAAAATTAAGTTATAATTATAAAATTCAGGAGTGAAAATTTTGAACGAAAACAAAGATATTAAACCAGCCGAGATTCTCTCCCCTGCGGGAGACATGGAAAGGCTTTTTGCAGCGGTTAATTACGGCGCTGACGCAGTTTATTTGGCAGGAAAAGAATTCGGCATGAGAGCATCGCCGGCTAATTTCGACATGGAAAATCTAAAAAAAGCAGCAGAAATTTGCCACGAAAAAAACAAAAAAATTTATTTAACTTGCAACACTTTGCCAAGAAATAATGAAATCGAAAGAATTCCGGAATTTTTGAAGCAAGCAGCCGAAGCAGGAGTTGACGCGTTTATAATCGCTGACTTAGGCGTTCTTGACACTGCAAAAAGAGTCGCGCCGAACGTAGATGTTCACATTTCAACGCAAACAGGCGTGGTTAACTATGAAACCGCCAGAAGCCTTTACAACATGGGCGCTTCAAGGGTCGTGCTGGCGAGGGAACTTTCTTTGGAAGAAATTGCGACAATAAGGGCAAAAACCAACCCTAATTTGGAAATCGAAACATTTGTTCACGGCGCAATGTGCATGTCTTATTCCGGAAGGTGCCTTATTTCTCAATACATGACCGGAAGGGACGCAAACCGCGGCGATTGCGCTCAGCCCTGCAGGTGGAAATACAGCCTAATGGAAGAAAAAAGAAAAGGCGAATATTTCCCGGTGGTTGAACAAGAAAACGGCACTTACTTTTTCAATTCGAAAGACCTTTGCATGATTGAGCACATTCCGGAACTTTTAAAAGCAGGGGTAACAAGCCTGAAAATCGAAGGCAGGGCTAAATCGGCTTACTACGTTGCAGTGGTAACGAATGCTTACAAGCAAGCACTTTTGAATTACTACAAAATGGGCGAAAATTTCAAGCTTGAGCCTTGGATTAGAGAAGAAGTTTACAAAATAAGCCACAGAAAATACTCAACTGGCTTTTATTTTGGAGGCGAACCTGGCCAAATTTATGACAACGGCGGGTATGTTAAAGACTATGAAGTAGTTGCAGTTTGCGAAAATTACCAAGATGGAATGATTGAAATTTCCCAAAGAAACAAATTTTTAAAAGGCGACGAATTAGAAGTTTTAATGCCCGGCAAAAAGCCTTTTAAATTCACGGCTGAAAAAATAATCGATGAAAAAGGAAACGAAATGGAATCCGCTCCACACGCGATGCAAAAATTGTTTATTCCATTTGAAAATGAAATTGAAAAAGGCGCTTACTTAAGAAAAGTAAAATAAAAAACGGAGCCACCCATTTCGGGTGGCATTTTTATTAAAAATTAACTGTTTTTCTTGAAAAAGTCTTCGCTAAATTTTTTAAAACTATCGTAATCTTTATTTCCGTATTTAATGCATTTTAGCTTATCGCATCCTTTAAAAACGGCCGAACCTAAAAATTTAACACTTTCAGGAATGGTTATAAATTCCAAATTTTTGCAGCCTTCAAAGGCAAATTCTTCTATCCTTTCAAGCCCATTAGGAAGAACAACATCCCTAAGATTTATGCAACCTTTGAATGCATAACTTTCTATGTTTTTAACCGCGCCAGAAATATCAACTTTTTCCAAAGAAGTGCACTCACCAAAAGCCCCCTGAGGAATAGTTTTTATTTTAGAACTCGAAATTATAACGTTTATTACATCTTTGCAGCCCCAAAGAAAATTAGCGCACATACTTTCAGCTGCTTGAGGTATCACAATTTTCCCTAGATTCTTATCTATGTTTAAAACTTGGCTACTTGAATTTTCTATTTCATTTTTCGAGAAAAATTTTTTAGCACTATTTTTAGTAATTTCTTGGACAGGCATGTTATAGGGGTTTTCCAAATTCATATTTTTAATTTCTCTTATCACTTTATTATGTTTTTTTATTCTAATTGAATAAATTTTATTTTTCAAAACGTCTTGAATGTCTTCAGAGCTAACGCCCTCAAAATCAAACCTGATTTTCTTTCCTTCATTAAAGCCTTCCCCCAAAACAACAATCTTGAACCCATTTTCTAAAGAGCATTTTTCACCTGTAACATTACAACGTACTTCTGGGAGATCCTCGTTAACATTCAAAGGTAATATGTAAGCCTTACCGAATTTTGATTCAACAATATTTTTAAAAGACCCAAAATAAAAAGAGTTTGCTTTATAGTGTATTTTTTTCAAAACCTCCAAATTTCCACGTGGAGGGAAAAATAAAGGCCTGTAAGATTTCATTTCGTCACTTTTGTCAGGGTAAATAACGTAAGTTTCCAAATTTTTAAAATAATAATTTATAGAAGTTCTATTAAAATACGATCTATCAACAGAAACAGGATTATAATGATGTTGGTCAATAAAATCTTTTAGGTAAGTGTTAATATTTCCATTAGTTTTTTGCATTAAACTTTCTTTTTCATCAACCAAAGTAATAAAAGGCTTTTTTTCCACTTTTTGTTCTTCAATTAATTCTTCTTTAGGTTCGCAAATTCCGTTAACTAATACCGTTTCTTCAGTGTCACCTGAGCAAAATGCCGCAGGAAACTGAGAAAGCACTCCCAGCGACGAAACAGTAACTGCAACTAATTTTTTCATTTTTTTGTTCATTTAAAAAATCTCCTTTAAAATAAAATTTTATTTGCAAAAATAATCCAAGGCTTCTCTGTAGCCCTCAAAGCCCTTGCCTACTATGGCTTTTTCGCACACTTTGCTTATCAAAGAACTTTTCCTAAAATCCTCGCGCGAAGTAATGTCAGAAAGATGAACCTCAACGGTTTTTATGCAAACGGCCTTCAAAGCGTCGAGAATCGCAATGCTTGTGTGGGTGTAAGCCGCAGGATTAATAATAATTCCATCGAAATTTTCAAAATAAGCCTTTTGAATCCTGTCAACTATGTTTCCCTCATGGTTCGATTGATAAAACTCAGTTTCTATGCCCTTTTCACGAGCTGCATTTTTTATGAAATCAATAAGATCATCGTAGCTTTTGCTCCCGTAAATTTCTTTTTCTCTTATTCCCAGCATATTAATATTCGGGCCGTTAATAACAAGAATTTTCATAGAAATCCTCCAAAATTTTTTGAGCTGAATTCTCAGCTAAACCGCTATTTTCAATTATTTTATCGCAGAACTTTTCATAAATAGGCCTTCTTTTTTCATGGATTTTTTCAATTTCCGCTCTGCTTTTGCTCAGCGGTCTGCCTGCCATTTCAAGCAAACTTAAATCTCTTTTAATCCAGTAAATTTTGGCATTTTGCTTTAAAATTTCATAAGCATTTTCGGCTAAAACCGCCCCACCACCGGCTGACAAAACAATGCCTGTTTCCTTGCTAATTTTCTTTAAAATTTCGTTTTCGATTTTCCTGAATTCATTTTCGCCCTTAGTTTTAAAAATTTCAGGAATGCTAAAGCCGCAAAACTTTTCAATTTCAAAGTCAGAATCAATAAATTTCTTGCCGGTTTTCTCAGAAAGAATTTTAGCAATCGTGGTTTTGCCACTTCCAGGCATGCCGATTAAAACAATATTTGCCATTTTAAAATAAATTTCTTTGATTATTTTTTCTATCAAACTATCATCAAGCTTAGCCTTCATGAAAATCTCAGAAGAAGCCTTAGCCTGCGCCACAAGCATAGCAAGGCCGCCGCAAACCAGAACTTTCATCTTCTTAGCGTCAAGCATGAGCCTCGTGTAAAACGGGTTATAAATAAGGTCTGCAAAACCGCTAAGATTTTTAAATTTAGTAAGGTCAATCAGCTTCTCTTCGCTACGCGGATACATTCCAACGGGCGTGGCATTTATTATGACTTCAGCATCAGGTCTACTATAAACATTTTTGTAATTAAAACTGCTTCTCGAAGAGCAAACTAAAATCTCTTTCGCGCCCAAATCACGCGCCAAAACCTGCACCGTTGCCGAAACTCCGCCATTGCCAAGGACTATAACTTTTTTGTTTTTAAGGCTCACCCCAGAACGTTTAAGAGCATAACTTAGGCCAAAATAATCAGTATTATAGCCCTTTAAAGCTCCATTTTCAAAAGCGAGCGTATTAACGCTGCCTGTCTTTTTGGCGGTGCTGTCAAGCTCATCGCAGTACTTCATAACGGATTTCTTGTACGGCATTGTAACATTAAGGCCGATAAAATTCTTAGACCTGATAAGATTTTCAAGCTCTTCGGGGCAAACGCTGCAAAGCTCATATTCGTAATTTCCGAGTTTGCTGTGAATTAGCTTTGAATAGCTGTGCGCTAAATTTTCTCCAACCAGTCCACACTGCAAAATATCACTTCCCGTCAATCATGCATTCTTCTAAATTTCTAGCACTACTGATGATCACTTCATAAATTTTTTCAAAATAAGCAGGGTCAATGCCATTTTTCAAAGCCGATTTTTTCGCCCGGTTTATAACGACTTCTTCTCTGCTTTTCTGCAAAATAGGCATGCTTTTTTCTTTTTTTAATTCCCCGATTAACTTTATTTTTTCAAATCTTTTCGCTAAAAGGTCCAAAATTCCGGCGTCGATTTCATCAAGTTCCGTTCTTAAGTCATCTAGTTTTTTCACTTATTTATTTCCTCCATGAACTTCGAAAATTCAGCAAAATCAAGCTGCTGGTAACCGTCCGAACGCGCTTTGCACGGCTCCGGGTGAACTTCCAGCATAATTCCGTCAGCCCCAAGAGCAATCACGGCTTTTGCAACGCTTGAGATAATGTCTTTCCTGCCAAGAGAATGGCTCAAATCTGCGATAATCGGGTAATTCGTTTCCTTTTTCAAAATCGCAATGCAAGAAATATCAAGCGTGTTCCTCGTCGCAGTTTCGAAGGTTCTTATTCCCCTTTCGCACATTATGATTTTCTCATTTCCCTCATTTTTTATGTACTCAGCCGCCATTTTGAATTCGTTTATCGTCGCGCACATTCCTCTTTTGAGCAAAACAGGGTGATTTGACCTGCCAACTTCTTTTAAAAGCTCGAAATTTTGCATATTTCTTGAGCCAACCTGCAAAATGTCAACGTATTTAGTCATCATTTCAACGTGCCTTGTGTCAACCACTTCGCTAACGGTGCGCATGCCAAATTTTTCTCCAACACGCTTTAAAATCTTGAGCCCGTCCTCTTTCATTCCTTGAAAATCATAAGGCGAAGTCCTGGGTTTAAAAGCGCCGCCTCTTAAAATTTTAACTCCAAAGCTTTTCAGTTTTCGGGCAGTGTCTTCAAGCATTTTTTCGCTTTCAACAGAGCACGGCCCAGCAATAACTCCCAAATTTTCGTTCATTTCATCACTCCTTTACCCTTTAATCAAATCCAAAATTGCAATTGCAGCAGCAGCCTCAACCACAGCGCCAGCCCTCACGGCAATGCAAGGGTCGTGCCTTCCTTGAATACTTATTTTTTCAGTTAAGCCGCTTTTCAAATTAACCGTCGTTTGCTCTTTGGCTATCGAAGGAGTAGGTTTAAAAGCCACCCTGAAAATAATCGGCATTCCTGAGCTTATCCCGCCTAGAATTCCTCCGCTGTTGTTCGTGGTGGTTTTAATTATGCCGTTTGAAACCGTGAAATTATCATTGCAAACGCTGCCGCACTTCTTCGAAAGCTCAAACCCCGCGCCGAATTCAACGCCTTTAACCCCCGGAATTCCAAAAATAATCGAAGATATTTTGCTTTCGATGTTACCGAAAATTGGGTCACCAATCCCGCAAGGAACGCCAACTACAGCACATTCAATAACCCCGCCGATGCTGTCTTTTTGTGCTTTCACTTCAAGGATTTTCTCTTCCATTTTTTTCTTATTCTCTTCATTTAAAACCGGGAAATCACTTCTAGATAAACGATTCAAAACCTCATGCGAAATATCAACTGGATTAAATTTTTCGTCAAAAATGTTTCCAATCGAAGCAATATGCGAGCCTATAAATATGCCTTTTTTATCAAGAATTTGCCGGCAAATCGCACCCGCAAAAACCACCGGAGCAGTGAGCCTGCCCGAAAAATGCCCGCCACCTCTGAAATCTTCAAAACCTTTATATTTAATATGCGCCGTGAAATCAGCATGCCCTGGCCTGGGCAAAAATCTGCTTTTTTCATAATCTTTCGAAGAAGCATTTTCATTATTTATAACCGCGCAAAGCGGCGTGCCGGTAGTTTTTCCTTCGAAAATCCCGGAAATAACGTGCGCCGTGTCACTTTCTTTCCGGCTTGTCGCTAATTTTCCGTTGCCCGGCCTGCGCCTTTTCATTTGAAGATCTATTTCGCCAAAATTTATTTTTTCTCCGGCAGGCAAACCATCCAAAACCACGCCAATCGCCTCGCCGTGGCTCTCGCCAAAAATAGATATTCTTATATTACTCCCCCACATCGAAGACATCCGCCGCACCTCCTAGCAAGCAATAATCTTTGAAAAAATCAGGGTAAGACTTCTTAACACAACCCGAATTCAAAATCTTCATGTCCCCTTCAGCGCACAAAGCCATCGTAGCCAGCGCCATGGCGATTCTGTGGTCATTATGGCTAGAAACTTCGCAGCCAAAATAATCCTTGCCGCCCATGATTTTAAGCTCATTTTCAGAAAACTCAATTTTAACCCCAATTTTTGCAAGCTCTTCGCTTACCACGCTTAATCTATCGCACTCTTTGAACTTCAATCTTCTTACATTTTTTATAATCGTTTTGCCTTCAGCATTTGCTGCTAAAACCGCTAAAGCCGGCACTAAGTCTGGCACTTCAGCAGCGTCTATATTTACTGCTCTTAATCTTGATTTATTAACTTTAATTTCATCTTTATTCCAAGAAATATCCGCACCGAAATTCTCAAGCAAATCAAAAATCATATTGTCGGCTTGGCATGAATTTTTATTAAGGCCTTTTACGCTAAGGTTTCCGCTTAGTGCACCCATAGCCATGAAAAAAGCTGCTTGCGACCAATCACCCTCAATATTATAATTAAAAGATTTATATTTCTGATTACCTTTAATAAAAAATCCATCAGGAGTTTTTTCGGCTAAAACGCCAAATTTTTTCATAACTTCAGTAGTAATTTTGACATATCCAGAAGATTCAAGCTTAGAAGTTAATTTAATCGTGCTATTTCCGTCAAGCATCGGAAGCGCCAGCAAAAGCCCCGAAACGAACTGCGAACTAACATTCCCTGGCAATAAAAATTCGCCTGGATTAAGCTTTCCGCTTATTTTTAAAGAAAAGTCCTCATTTTCTTCCCATTTAATTCCTGCTTTTTCAAGCGCATCCAGAAGATCTTTAAGAGGCCTTTTTGCAAGGCTCTCGCTGCGTTTAAAAACCGCTTCTATACCAAGCGCAGCCGCAACCGGAACCAAAAACCTGAGGGTTGAGCCAGAGTCAAAACAATCAATCGAAACTTCTTTAGCAGGCTTTTTAAAATTTTTAATTTTAATCCCATTTTCAAAAATTTCAATTCCCGCGCCAAGGCTTTTCATTCCATTAATCGTGGCTAGAATATCCTGCGAAAAAACCAGCGGAGAGATAAAGCATTCTCCGCCCGCCAAAGCCGCACAAATAATTGCTCTGTGCGAAAAACTCTTCGAAGAAGGGGCAGAAATCGTGCCCCTTAAAAAACTTTTTTGAATAATGGCCTGGTGCAAAATAAACCCTCCTTTTTTTAATTCTCAGCTCAAAAAATCCGCAATTTTACTGCAAGGAACCCTGTGAATAAAGCTGCTCCCAATGCTTTTCAAGACAGCTAAATCAATAAACGAACCTGAAATTTTTTTATCATGCAAAACCGCTTTTAAAACATCTTTTTTCGCAAAACTAGAGCTCACAGGCAGCGAATTTTTCTTCAAAACTTCGGCTAATCTTTCGGCTGTTCCTGCTTTTGTAAGGCCAAGTTTTTCAGAAATTTTCGTTATTTCATTCATCCCGATTGCCACTGCTTCACCGTGAGAAAATGTTTCGAAGTTTCCAAGTTTCTCGTATGCATGCCCCAAAGTGTGGCCAAAATTCAAAAGCTTCCTTTCGCCTAGGTCAAATTCATCCTTTTCGGCCAGCTGCTTTTTAACGGCAATGCTCCTTTTTATGATTTCATCAAGATTATTTTCAAAATTTTCATTTTCAAAAATTTCAAAAAGTTTTTCATCTTTAATGCAGCCGCACTTTATCGCTTCAGCAATGCCGCATCTTAGCTCTTTTTGCGGAAGAGTTAAAAGAAAATTTGAATCCACTAAAACAAGCTCAGGACTATAAAAAGTGCCCACTAAATTCTTCCCAAAGCTCAGGTTAACGCCGTTTTTTCCTCCAATTGAAGCATCAATTTGCGCTAGAAGCGAAGTTGGAATGCTAACGAATTTAATTCCTCTTAAGTAAGTTGCCGCAGCAAAACCCGCAATGTCACTAACAACGCCCCCGCCAAGAGAAACCACCATGTCGCTGCGAGAAAAGAAATCAGCAGCCATTTTTTCATATATTTTCGTGGCGGTACTCAAAGTTTTCGATTTTTCACCCGGTTTAATAATAAATTCCGAAACTTTAAAACCTGATTTTTCAAGATTTTTTCTTAACTTTTCAATATAAAATTTTGCCACTGTTTCATCGCTTAAAATCAAAACTTTGCAAGGTTCGGTTATATTTAAAACATGATGCCCAAAGTTTTCGAAAAGGCCTTTTTCAATTAAAACTCTACTTTTGCCAACTTTTAACTCTGCCATTTTCAAAGGCCTCCTTCACACAATAAAACCGCTACAGAAAAATATCTGTAGCAAAAATCAAAATTATAAATTTTCGGGGTAAGTGTAGCCAAATGCCGGCAAAAACGTTTTCATAAAGTACTGAACTTCAGGTTCCTTGTTTGCAAGCAAAATTCCTTCAATATAATCGAAAATTTTGTCAAAATCTTTGCTTCCTCTGCTTCTTTCAATGAGGCATTTGATGAAAGCGCTCATAGTGTCTGCAGTTTTAACAAGCTTCCAAAGGTCTTTTTCTTCTTCCTTTCTGTCAAGAAGAGGCTCGAAATCTTCCCTAAATTCCTCGGGTAATTTCGAAAGTAATTCCTCGTTGGCTTTTGCGTCAACTTCGTTATAAATAGGTTTCATTTGCGGGTGACCGTATTTGATAGGCGTTGGCATATCGCCGGTTATAACTTCGGTCAAATCGTGATACATAGCCAAAACTGCAATCCTGCCTACATTCATGTTTCCACCGAATTTTTTGTTCTTAATAAGTGCCAGCATATGAGCAATTCTTGCCGTATCGAGAAGATGATCGTTAAGCGATTCTTTTTCATTTTTAATAGAAATTGCCCATCTATCGATGTATTTTGTTCTGAAAGCTACGCCGAAGAAGGAATTTATTCCTGCATAATTTCCGGTAACCGTCACCATGTCTCTGCTAAGTTCAGGGATGACTCCTTCCGCTTTGACGGCATTCATTATCAAATCTTTTTTGAGCCCTGGAATGTCTCCTTCCGCCAAAACTGCCCATGGCGCACTAAAAATCACGCTAGCTGTGAGCGCAACTGGTAGAATTTTGCTAACTTTTCTCATTTGTGTTAATATAACTCCTTAATATAATATTTTACGAAGTTCATTGTAACACACAAGCGATTTAATGTCTACTTAAGCAATTTTACGTCGAAATAAATTCTTTAATTTTAGCTTCAACATATTCAAGATTATTCGAAGATAAAATAGGAATAATTTTCTTTATTTCGTTTATTTCTCTATCCCACCATTTAAGCTTAAGCAAAAGCTCTGTAAGCTCTCTACCGAACCTTTTTCTTATTTCTTTTGCAGGGTTTCCAGCAACTATAGTATACGGCGGGACATCGCTTCCAACAACGCTGTTCATGCCTATAATTGCGCCATTTGAGATATGCACTCCAGGTAAAATCACGGCATTTTGCCCAATCCAAACGTCGTTTTCAATAACTGTGTTTCCTTTAAGAGGCATCATATCTAGGGGAGGAACTTTTTGGCCCCAGCCTTCAAAAATGTAAAAAGGGTAAGTCGAAGCGCAATTCATTTGGTGGTTAGCGCCATTCATAACAAAAGTAACGCCTGAAGCTATCTGGCAAAACTTGCCGATGATAAGCTTGTCGCCATAAAAATCATAATGATGAATAACCCGTTTTTCAAAATTGCTGTCGCTAAAATATGTAAAATCTCCAACGATAATATTCGGGTTTTTAATCGTAGGTTTCACATAAGTTAATTTATCGTAATTTTTTAAAGGGAAGATTTCGTTTGGATTTGGCAGATTTTCAGCCATAAAATTCACTTCCTTGATTTTTTAAAATTATGTTTATTCAAAACTTTTAGGCAAAATAAAATCTTCTAAATATTTGCAAATTTTCTGGCGAATAAGGTAAGGCCTGACGGGTTTTCCTTCCTTTTCTTCGATGTATGTTTTAGCCACTGATTTATCAACAGAATCGGCTAATTTATTAAACCGGCCGTATTCATTTATGTTTTCTTTTGTAATGTTTTGGTTCATGAAATCGCGAAGCAAATTTTCATCTATGCCAATAGCCAAAGCAAAACGGTGGATTTTGTCGTTCCTTGCATCCGCCTGATATTTGTTAATGTAATCTACCAGCGTTTTATTATCTTCGACCAAAACATTGCCCTGCTGCACATCTGCCAAGAAAATTTTTGCATATTTTTGATGCTCCTGAGTAAGCACAGCAAACGATTTTCGAAGCTCTTTTAAAGCTCTTGTTGCTTCAACGCCTTCTTGAAGCTCTTTCAAATATTTTCGAAACCGCGATTCCATATATTTGTGGTCAATCGCGCCAGTGTTAATCTCAGTTAAGTGAGTGTCAATTTCATAGGGCAAATCCTCTTTGAAGCCTTTGCTTGAGTCATCCGCCGGACTAAAAAGCTCCTTGTAGCGCAAAGCAAGCGAAAGATACGCCGTTTCATTAATATTAACTTTAATTTTTTCGCTTTCGCCGTTATTGTTCTCAATTTCATATTCCAACTCATTCCATGCAAAACCCTGAATAAAAGCGGATTCTAAATGCACATTAAATTCTTTGAAAAGCTTCGCAAATTTTCCTCTTGCGGCTAAGTCATCGGGCAGTTTTTCAAAATTAATTACTCCTGAGCACCCAAAAAGCAATTTAATATCTTCATAAATACTGTTCATTTTTTTGAGATTATCGCCAAGTTTGCTAACAAAAATTCCGTAAGGGCGCTCGCCGGAATAAAGGTTAAATGCATCTTCTATATTGCGGTGCATCGTGTGCGGCTTGCGGTAGTAACGAATTATTCCAAAAGGCTTTTCAGCAAGATTAAACAAACGATTTGTGCGAGAAAACGCTTGAATAATCCCTTCGTAGCGCAAAACTTTATCTAAATATAGCGTGTTTACCCATTTTGAATCAAAGCCAGTGAGCATTTGGTCCACAACGATTAAAATATCAATCCGTTTAGAGCGATCTCTATCAATTCCAGTGTAAGGAACCTTATGCGCCAAACGCAAAGATACATCCTTTTTGTATGCTGCAAAAGATGACATTGTAAAATTAACGTCATATTTATCATTGTAATCAGTCAAAAGCTCCATCAGTCCATCAGATTTAAAAATTGCACCCGGGTTATTATCAATATTCGGGTCAAACAGCGGCGTGACCTTCAATTCAGGCGCTTTTTCTTTAAACAAACGATAATATTTAATCGCTTCCGGAATACTGCTAGTCGCAAAAATTGCATGAAATTTAGAATTATGGCTAAGCCTAGTCCAATTCTTGCGAATATCATCAATCACGGCTTTTCTGTGCTCGTCTCGGTCATATTGCGCACTTGGCAAATAATCTTCAATGCCTTTAACATACTTGCCGTCACTAGCAATGTAGCCCGCCATAGGAACTTTTGTTGGATCCATATATTCATAGTATATTTTTTCTTTTTTAGGGTCTGAAAAAATCTCTTCACTGCTGCTTGCCTTAGCTTCCTCAAGTGCAATAGCCTCACGCAAAGCATTGTCGTCATAGGTCATAACCATGGTTGGGTCGAAGCCAAGAACGTTTTTATCCCTGATGCCATCTGCAATGGAATAACGGTGAAGTTCATTTCCGAAAATATCTGTTGTAGTGTTCATCATTTTTTGGTTTTCATCATGAATCGGCGTGCCCGTAAAGCCGAAAAACATAGCGTTAGAAAAAGTATCTTTAATATTCCTAAGCATTTCGCCAAAAGTGTCGCGGTGGCATTCATCCACGATAAACACTAAGCGTTTTTTGTTAATAACTTCAATATCTTTCGCTTTATACCCGCTTTCTTCCATAACACGGCTCATTTTCTGAATCGACGTTACAATCAAAGTGTCTGCAGGGTCAGTGCTTTTTAGCTTAGTTACAAGCACACCTGTGTTTTCCGTTGCTTGCACTGAATCAGAATCATCCGCAAAACCTCTGTACTCCCGCAATGACTGCACGCCAAGCTCGATGCGGTCCATTAAAAACACAACTTTGTCAGCATCTCCGGAATTAGCAATAAGTTGCGCAGACTTAAAGCTGGTCATTGTTTTTCCTGAACCTGTTGTGTGCCAAATGTATCCACCACGCTGATCGGGCTCTGACCATTTACGCCTCGCAACAACTTGAGAAATCGCAGAAGCGGCATAATACTGGTAACTACGCATGACTTTTAGCGTGTTGTCAGTGTTATCAGCAACGGTGTAAAAGCCAATCATTTGATGAGCCATTGGAATAGACAAAAGTTTTGCGGCAATGTCTTCCCAGTTGTTTATGGGTTCGTTGTTAAAATCAGCCCAATGGAAATAGTAATCCGGGTTGAATTTACCATCAGGGCCCGGGTTTGCAAAATAGATAGTTTCTTCAGGAGTCATTGCAACGAAAATCTGCACAAGCGAAAACAGCCCTGTAAACACGCCTTCATGAGCATATTTTTCTATTTGATAGCATGCCTGACTCACAGGAATGCCGCTTTTTTTAAGCTCGACATGAATAACCGGCATACCATTGATTAATAACATAAAATCGCCACGACGGTTATTAAGAATCGGATCTTTAGCCAAAAATTTCGGTTGCTGCGCAATTTGATAGCGGCTTTGACCTCCGGCAATTTCATGGCGGTCATAAATTTTCAGGCTTACTTCACGATTAAGATGCAGCTGATCCGCAGGGTTATCACGTTTTATAGTAACTACTTTGCCATTAATAAACCCGTTTAATTTCACCGGGGTGCGAAGATTTTTAACCTGGTTCATAATTTGCTGCATTTCGCCGTCTGTGAGCGGTGCATCATTTAAGCGGTCTGTGCTGTTATTGTTTTCAAAAAGAATATCTGCCCAGTTTTGAATTAAATCTTTTTCCGTTTTATACCGCAAAATTTCGGGCTTACCGGTGTCATGGTTTACCCATCCGGCATTTGTTAATCTGTTAATAAGCGCACTTTCAAATTCTAACTCCGATTCAAACACCATATTTTTCATTCTCCTTTCTACTGTGCAAACATTTTCTCAAGCAATGATTTTTTTATCTGTTTTAGCTTTTCATACTTTTGCTCATAAAGATTAATAAGATTATCTAAATTTTCGAAAAAAACACCAATCTGCCTTTGTTCACCGGTATTATATGTTACAAAACACTCGGTGTTCACAAGAACACCATAATACCTTTTATATCCTTCACTTTGAGGTTTGTGCCTTCTTAATAACGACAGCAAATAATAACCCTCAATATATTCCTTACCTTTGATTATACGAACACCATCAGTAGCAACGAAAAATGGGCGTTTGGGCTTATAAAATGACAAAGTGTGATCACCAAAAATTACGGTATCCTTATATTTATTACAAGGAGTTCCATTTGCAAAGCCTATGATCGGTTGGCTACCTTGCTGAATTACTTCATATTTACCATCATCTTCAGGCACTTTTAAAAACGGCTTGAATGAAATTGTTTTGAGCAATTCCCCGAACCTGCGATGTTCCCAAGGCTTAGTAAACCCCTTGAAGCGAATCTTTGGAATATTTTCATTTTCCAACATCATATTCACCCTCTTCCAGAAGATTTTTAAGTTTTGCCAAACCTTCCATGTCAAACTCGGAGCCTGTTAATTCATCAATCATGGCGCTAAATTCCTTTTCAGTTTGCTTAATTTCGGCTTCTAAATCGTTAAGAGTCGTGGAATATTTCTGCGCTAAGTTAGCAACCTCTTTTGAAAGCGCGTCAACAACCGCTTTTGGCAAATTGTTAAGCGAATCAACAAGCGGGGTAATCCACTTTAATTTTAAAAGGCAAAGCACTTGATCATTCGTAAGATTTTCAATAGTTTCTTTCGTTTTTTGGTGGAGTCCCTTGCGGTCAATACTAATTTGCTTTTTCAAAAATTTTTCTTCATCCATGAGCTTATATGCGTTAATAATTTTTCCTTCAAAAGAATCTTCCGGGAAGGAATAATCAAGTTGCAATTGTTTAATTCGCGCGCTAACTTTACTTTTGGTGTAAATGCTTTTGCCCTCTTCTACCATCTGCCAATTTGCTTCAGGATGCGCAGCAATATACTTAAGTTTTTCTGCTTTTGACGCTTTATTATCCAGCAGTATGTTATATCCTTTTAATGCTTTTAGCTCGTCGCTGTCAACATCAGCATAAATTTCCGCAATTTTCGCTTTCATGCCCTTAGAAACAAAAGCAGTGTTATCGTCGTTTAGATAATCTCCGTTCTTTTCTTCTTCAGAAAAAGAATCAATTATTTCTTCATACTTTGCGGCAATTTCGCCAACTCTTGCTTCTTTTTCATGCAAAGCATCCGTTTCGTCTTTCAAAAGCAATTTCTGAACAATTTCAAAGGGAATAATGCGCCCAACCCAACCTTCTTGAACCTCAGCTTCAGCGCCATCTTTCTTTTTCAAAACCATATTTGGGTCCACGCATTTTGTTGCAAGGAATCCCTCACGCCGAATCGTTTCAAGGTCATAGGAAATAGCAGTCCAAAAGTCATCAAGCAACTGATATGCTTCATATTTATCCACCAGCGGAATAGAATCAAGCCTTTTGAATATATTATTGCTAATTTCTTCCTCAGTTATTGAAACTTCCATGCTAGGAAGCTTGTCAATCAAATTTTCGCAAAGGTAATCATAAAAATCGCCAAAAGCAAGACTAAAATTATTTTTAAATGATTTCACATCTTCGCTATTTTTAATAGTTTCGCTAACATCCGAAACCGCTAATTCAGAATATGGTGTTTTGCCGGCATGAAAAATTTCTTTTCGAAGATTCGGGAAGGCACTCCAGTAGTCATTAAGAGCATCAATTTCATAGCCGGGAATACC
Organism: uncultured Oscillospiraceae bacterium; assembly: GCA_900554335.1. Classification (GTDB taxonomy): domain Bacteria; phylum Bacillota; class Clostridia; order Oscillospirales; family Acutalibacteraceae; genus UMGS1491. Next base: position 76,517 of record USGT01000003.1, on the reverse strand, counting down.
TCCGGACATCGTTGCAAGAATATCCCACGACTGAGCTTTTTCCGAAGAATCAACATAGCGCGGAATATTAAGATTATAGCCATTTTGGCAAATTTCATCACGAGTTACAACGCGAGAAAATTTCTCCACAGTTTTGCGCTGCACAACAACGTCAACAATTCTTTTAATATCCGAAGCACGAAGCTTATTGTTGTTGCCAACTTTCTCAAAATGCTTGGAAGCATCAATAATAAGTACATCCGTGTTTTTACGTTTTTGCTTTAACACCATGATAATGGTAGGAATGCCTGTGCCGAAGAAAATATTCGCTGGAAGCCCAATGATGGCATCAATATTGTTCTTTTCGATAAGACTTTTGCGAATGTCGCCTTCTTCACCGCCACGGAAAAGAACACCATGCGGCAAAACAATCGTCATAATGCCGTCCGGCTTCAAATGAAAAAGGTCATGAAGCAAAAAGGCGTAGTCAGCTTTGCTCTTAGGTGCAATTCCGTAATTAGCATAACGAGGGTCGAGTTTCTTGCTTTCAGTAGGTTCCCAGTGCTGGGAATAAGGCGGGTTAGAAACAACCGCATCAACATACAAAGGCAACTGCACATTGTCTTTAATAACAAATGGCCAATCTTCTTCAAGAGTATCGCCGTTTCTTGTTACAATATTATCCGGCAAAATTCCGCGCATAACCAAATTCATGCGAGTAAGATTGTAAGTGTTTTCTTTGAGCTCTTGAGCGTAATATTTAATGTTGTTTTCACCTTTTATATGCTTTGCGGCGCTTTGGCCAATGTTTATAAGCAGCGAACCGGAACCGCTCGTCGGGTCATAAATTTCAATTTTTTCTCGGCCGCTTAAATGATTCGCCACAATTTCGGACATAAGCACGGAAACTTCATGAGGAGTATAAAACTCACCTGCTTTTTTGCCAGCGTTTGCAGCAAAGTTACTTATTAAATATTCATAAATAAACCCAAGAACATCATAGTCCGCTTTGCCATCCATAGGAATATCTTTGATGAGCTGAAGCAGGTTGCTAATGGCCTTGGTTCTAGCGCCGGAAGTGTCTCCAAGCTTCGTGAGGCTGGTGTCAAGCGTATCGAAAATTTTTTCAAAAACATTTTTATGTTTTAAACCTATCAAACGGTTAAAAGCAGAAAGAGCATCTGTTACATTAGAAACGTTAAAGTCTTTCCCTTTTTTCATCCAAGTTGAAAATAAGTTATCATACGCAATGAAATAGCCAAGCTGCCGGCGGCAATATTCCACAGTGTCAGAATTTTTTTCAGTTAATTCTTTAAAATCATCGTCTTCCCAGCCGTCTTTGCGAAGAAACCTCTCCTCCTTATCCGAAAGAAATTTATAAAAAATAAAGCCAAGAATGTAGTCTTTATATTCATTAGCTTCAATTTTAGAACGAAGTTTATTTGCTGATTCCCAAATTTTTGATGCAAGCTGATGTTTGTTCATAAGCAGTGCCCTTCCTTTTAATTAATTAAATTAATATTTCTAGTATAACATTAAATAAAATGAAAAACAGCCCAGTGCTAAAACACTGCGCCAAGGCATTTACGAACATATTATGGTGCACCCGGGGAGACTCGAACTCCCATGAAATTGCTTTCACATGGACCTGAACCATGCGCGTCTACCAATTCCGCCACGGGTACGCATCAAGTTTTATTATTTTAGCTTTTTAGGAAACGTTTGTCAACAGAAACATAGATTTCAAAAAACATTTGACAAATCACATCAATGTATTATATAATTTTCGTGCTGGGGGCTTATAGCTCAGTTGGTAGAGTGCCGCGTTCGCAATGCGGAGGTCAGGGGTTCGAACCCCCTTAAGTCCACCAAACTAATATGCTCGATTTTTTATATGCGACGATTGCTTTTTAAAATTTAAGGGTAGTCGTTGCATTTTTTGTTGCGCAAACAATTTAAAGTATAATATAAAATTTCTTTCCCTTGTAGCTTTAAAAAATTTGCGCCTTCAAAATCACCGTTATTAATCGAAAGCTCAGTTTATTCCATTGTATATTTTTATTTCAGAAATATCTTTTTTATTCAAATTCTTTCACCTGTCATTGCCTAATTTTACTTCATTCAAAAATTGCCAAAATCAATCTGGTCAAGATTGCAAAACAGTTTGAATTTATTTTTATAAAATTATGCAAAAATTATATAGAATTAAAAATCAACATGTGATAAAATAAAGTTGCAAAATGTGGTACGATAGTGCTACAATGGTGTACATACAGGATTAATCAAATATTAAAGAGAACCAACTTAAATTAAATGGAGGTAATAAATATGCCTGAAAATGAAAACATTATGGTGGGCCGTCATTCTTTGGCTCATGTGCTTGCAAAAGCTGTTATGGAGCTTTTTGATGGTGTTAAAATTGCCATAGGCCCTGCTATTGACAGCGGATTTTATTATGATTTCGAGATTCCTCACGTTATAACCGAGGAAGATTTTTCGAAAATCGAAGACAAAATGAAAGAAATCATCAAAAGAAAAGAAAACTTCGTTAGAAAAAGCATAACCGCAGAAGACGCTCTCGAACTTTTTAAAGATCAGCCTTACAAAGTTGAGCTTATAAACGACCTTAAAAAAACCGGAGAAAACATGACGGTTTATTATCTTGGCGAAGATTTCGTGGATCTTTGCAGAGGCCCGCACGTTGAAAACGCTGAGGTGCTTAATTCTTGGAGCTTCAAAATTTCAAACGTTGCCGGTGCTTACTGGCGCGGAGACGAAAACAACACAATGCTTCAAAGAATTTATGTTTTCGCTTACCCTTCAAAAGCCGAGCTCAAAGAGCACCTTAATTTCTTGGAAGAAGCAAAGAAACGCGACCACAGAAAACTCGGCCCGAAGCTTGACCTTTTCTTCATGGACGAAACTGCTCCGGGGATGCCTTACTGGCTTCCAAGCGGCTGGAAAATGTTCAATACGCTCCTTGATTTCTGGAGACAAGAACATGAAAAACGTGGCTACCACGAAATTTCTTCCCCGCTTATTAACCAAAATGCTCTTTGGAAAACTTCTGGCCACTGGGCTCATTACAAAGAAAATATGTTCATAATTCCTTCTGAAAATGACCAAGTTTTCGCCGTTAAACCTATGAACTGCCCTAACGCAATGGTAGTTTATGGCCGCAAAACCAGAAGTTACCGCGATTTGCCGCTGCGCTTTTCTGACTGCGATGTTCTTCACCGCAAAGAAGCCTCGGGAACCCTTCACGGCCTTTTGAGGGTTCAAATGTTCCGCCAAGATGACTCTCACAACTTCATTACTGAGAATCAAATTTCAAGCGAAATTAATTCAATTTTAGATATTGCGGATCTTTTTTACAGCATTTTTGGCCTCACTTATTCACCAGTTCTTTCAACAAGGCCTAAAGATTTCATGGGCGACATTGCTCTTTGGGATAAAGCTGAAGCTGAGCTTAAAGCTGTTTTAGATGAAAGATACGGCAAAGACGGCTACAAAATAAACGAAGGTGACGGAGCATTTTACGGCCCGAAAATTGACATAATGATGAAAGATGCTCTTAACCGCGTTTGGCAAACTGGAACCATTCAGCTTGATTTCCAACTTTCAAGAAACTTCAGCCTCACTTACACCGACAAAGATGGACTTCAGAAAACACCAGTTGTTGTTCACCGCGTAATTTACGGTTCGCTTGAAAGATTCATTGGAATTTTAATCGAGCATTTTGCAGGAAAATTCCCATTCTGGATTTCGCCTGAACAAGTTGGAATCGTTCCTGTTAGAGATGAGCACAACGAATACGCAAGCAAAATTGCAGAAAAGTTAAGATTCGCAAGAATTCGCGCTGAGATTGACACCTCCGAAGGAACTATGGGCAACAAAATTAAGCATTTCAGAAACAAGCTCATGCCTTACATCATAATCGTTGGAGACAAAGAAATGGAAAGCGAAACAATTTCGCTTCGCGTTAGAACTGGCAAACAAATCAACGATATTTCCCTTGATTCATTCATAAAAGCTTGCCAAGAAATGAACGAAAAACATTCTTTAGAGCTCACTGAAGAGTTTTAATAAAATTAAAGAGCCACGCCTCTGTTTTGGATGCGTGGTTTTTCATGCATAAAAATTCCACCGGCAATGAAGTCGGTGGATTAATTTTTGGTTTTATACATCACGTTTTTGGAAAGTAAGCATTCCGATTGCAGTGGAAGCTACAAATGTTACAGCGCAAACTATTAAACCTAAGGTTATTTGATCGGTTGGAATCTCAAACTGATTAAATATAAGTGAATATGTATAAGGCCAGTATTTCGTAATATCAAATTCTTTAAGAGAGAAATATTGTTTAAACAAAATGTTGAGATATTGTAAAAGTCCTCCCACAATCGTGCCGATGATAAGGTTGATGGTTATAGCTGCGCCACTGGATCTAACAACGAAACAAATCATTGTAAAAAAAGCCTGCATAGAAAATTCAACTGCAATAATAAGACCAATTATGCGGAAAATTTCGAGGTATTCAGTGCGAGTGATTTCTCCAGGTCCCCAAAAAATGCTTCCTGTGATAAATCCTACAAGGCCAGACAACAAAATGTAAATAGTTGAAATAGCCAAAACCATAACAAGTTTAGAAGCGTAAATGCTCATGCGGCTTTTGCCAGCAGAAATAATATTTTTCATTGTTCCAAAAGAAAACTCGCTGGAAACAAACATAGAAACCATAATAATAACAAAAACTGAAGAAAGCGCAATGGTGTGAGTAAATGCAGTTGCACCTGAAAAATATGCATGATACATAGCCGGCAAAGATTCAAAATCCATGCCATTAACCTCGCACACATAAGCGAGATTAACGTTGTCAAGCCAAACATACAAGAAAGCAACGATCATTCCCATAATTCCGCAGATATAAAATGATTTTCTTTTTAATAATTTATAAAAATCAGCTCTCAATAAATTAAGCATCTTTCTTTTCTCCTTCCATAAGTTTTATAAAGTAATCCTCGCAGTCGCCCTCTTGCTTCGAAATAGACTTAACATTTATTCCATTTGCTTCGAGAGCTGAGTTAATAGCCATCATTTCATCTAATTTTTCATAAATTTCAATGTGGTTACTAAATTCTTTAATATCTGAAATTTCAAGCTCTGACTTAATAATTTCAGCTGCTTTTGAAGCGTCATCAACTTTAATTTTAATAAATGGGCGCATTCTTTGCTCAAGTTCTTCGCTTGTAAATTGATCAACAATCTTTCCTTCTGAAATAACGCCATAAGCAGTGCACATCTTTGAAAGTTCACCAAGAATATGGCTTGAAATAAGAACTGTGATTCCAGAATTTTTGCTAAGGTTTATTATTAAATCTCTAACTTCTCTAATTCCCATCGGGTCAAGGCCGTTAATAGGCTCATCCAAAATTAAAAATTCAGGTTCGCCAATGAGTGCAAGAGCAATTCCAAGCCTTTGCTTCATGCCCAAAGAAAAGTTTTTAACTTTTTTCTTTCCTGTGTCAGAAAGGCCAACTTTTTCAAGAATTTCGCCTATGATAAGTTTATCTTTAACACCTTTCATCAAAGCTTGAACTTCCATGTTCTGGCGAGCAGTCATGTAAGGATAGTAAGCAGGGTTTTCAATAACAACTCCTAGCTTTTTGCGTCCTTCCGAAAGTTTGCCGTCAAAAAGAGTAATAACGCCTTCTTTTGGCTTTGCAAGACCAGCTATAAGTTTTATAACCGTGGTTTTTCCTGCTCCGTTTCTGCCAACAAAGCCGTATATATCGCCCTTTCTAATTTTAAGGTCAACATTGTCAACTGCTTTTTTGCGACCGTAAGTTTTAGTTAATCCACTAGTTTCAAGGATATACTCACTCATAAACTTCCTCCTATATATTTAGTTATTTTTGTATTTTCTACACTATAATACTATATCTAAATTCTCATATAGTCAAGAAAAATTTATATTTTCCTGTTTATTTTAAAAATTTTTATGAAGATATTTAATCATGTTGCTAACAATCGGCCCCGCGGATTTTATTCCGAAATCGCCATTTTCAACCACAACCGCAAAAGCCACGGGAAAAGACTTATCATAAGAAAAGCCAACCATCCATCCGTGAGGAGTTTTGCCCTCGCCTATTTCAGCAGTGCCCGTTTTAGCGCACATATTTGGGAATTTCGATTCACCATAGTTGCTTTTTACGGTGTATCTCATCATCTCTTTGATTTTGTCGGCCGTTGAAGGTTTGAAAAAAGAAGTTATCTTCGGCGGCTCTAAATTAACTTCTTTGTCATCTTGGCCAAAACTCATGGACTTCACAATGTAAGGTTCGGTGCAAACACCGGAATTAGCAATCGCACCCATAATTTTAACCATGTGCATAGGGTTAAGAGTATTGGTGTATTGGCCTATTCCCGACCAACCCAAATCGCCTCTTGTTGCGCTTTCTACATTATAAACGCTTTTCGAAATTTCCAGATTATCAAAATAAAGTGATTTATTAAAGCCCATTTCATTCATTTTTTTAGTCATCGCATCTTTGCCAAGCTCAAGCGCAATATCGCAAAAAGCAATGTCGCAGGATTTGCTCAGCGCCTCTTTAAGGCTGAGTTTGCCGTGGCTTTTCATGCAAGTTACTTTCTCGCCATCAACGATTTTAACTTTCTCGCAAGAAAAATTTCTCTTTTCGGCGTCAGGCATCAAGTCAAGCGCGGCAGCCGTCGTGAAAATTTTGAAAACTGAACCCGGAGTATAAGAAGAGTTCAAAACTCTATTTAAGTAAACTCCTTCGTATTTTTCACTTTTCAAAGCTTCAGCGCTTGGCCTTTCAAGAATATCATAAGTCGGCAAGCTAACCATGCAAAGAACCTCGCCAGTCAGGTAATTGTAAGCAACCGCCGCACCCTTTTTGCCCTTAAAATCATTGCTAACTTTTGCGCAAACCGAACCATCAAGAGTAAGCGAAATGTTCTTGCTCATGCTTATAACTTCCGGCGCACCAAGGCCCGTCACTGCATTGTAGCCAAAAAGCTCGGAAGCATAATGGCTTTGAATCGAAGAAGGAATCAAAATTGAGCCATCGCCCACCGTGTGAAGAAGCGCAGTTCTAACTGATTTATCTTCACAGTAAGTTCTTTTCCCGTCGGTGACCCCAGCTAAAACAAGCCCGTTTCTGTCTGAAATTTTGCCTTGAGAAGCAGTTCCCTGCGAAAGATGACGGTTTATATTCGAAAAAACCCAGGACTTACCTTCGGTCGTGAATTCGTAGCAAAAGAAGATAGTGCCCGCAAAAAAAGCGCACACAATCAAATAAAGCATCAGCGACCTAATTCTCATATTTCTCATAGTAAATACCTTATACCTTTTATTTTCATTTTTTTAATCCGTAAGTGCGTTCATCCGCAGCCTTTATAAATGCAAGCAAACCCCACATTGAAACAAGGCTCGAACCGCCAAGGCTCACAAACGGAAGCGTAACGCCCGTTAAAGGGAGCAAATCAATGCTGCCAAAAACGTTCATCATCATTTGAACAATCATAATTCCAGCTGCACCGCACGCCGCAATTGAATAAAAAGCAGACCTACTTCTCGCACTCACGAGCCTTGCGTAAATCGCAATAAGCGCAATAGAAATCGTGACGGTAAACCCGAAAATCATGCCCCATTCTTCGCAGAGAACGCCGAAAACTAAATCGCTCGGAGCAGCAAAAACATATTTAAGGCAGCCTTTGCCGATTCCCATTCCAATCATTCCGCCGCTTGCCGAATAAGCAAGAACTCTCGATTGCTGGTAGCCAACGTCTCCAGTGTGCTGCCAAACATGCCTCCAGGCTGAAAATCTTCCTAAAACATAAGGCTTAAATTTTAAAATAAGCGCAACGCCTATCAAAGCCGAAGCAAGCATCAAAAAAACTGTTCTAACACTTCCCGAACGCATGAAAGAAATCACGATAAATGCCGCGAAAAATATGCAAGCCGTTCCGAAATCTCCCATGAGGAAAAGCGCGCCCATGCAAAGGCAAGAAAACAAAATAAATTCGGTTAAATTCTTGGTCGTTTGAAGCGAGCGAAGCGTCGAAGCTCCAAAGAAAACAAACGCAACTTTAACGAACTCCGAGGGCTGAATTGATAGCCCACCTATCATAATCCAGTTTTGAGAACCGTTTTTAATCTTACCAAAAATCAAGTTCGCCGCTAAAAACAAAATTGCAAGCAAAGCTATGTACGGGCAGCACTTGGTTGCAAAATCAGGGTTTTGAATGAACAAAATAAGCAAACTATAAAGCACAAGCCCTGCAGTGAGCGCAACGATTTGCATGTAAGCCACGGCCATATTAACCGAAGAAGAAACCGTTATTCCAATAACGCTAAGGAAAAACGCAAGAATCTCGAGCTCGAAGTTCGCCCTTCGGAGGCCATAACGAGTGATGGCATAATAAGACCAGAAAATTCCTTCAATAATTCCAAAAACGGCAATGTGATTAACGCTAAAGTTTTCGCTGTAAAAACTGAGCTGAAAAAGTGCAAGAGCATGAAATATCATCACTAAAATCATCAAAAACAAAGGATGATAAACACCTGAATTTGTTTCTTTTAAAGTATTTCCGGCTTGATTTTTCGGCGCCTTGCAAAGCGTGAATTTCATTCCTCCGATTTTAATAACGTCGTTCACGCAAACCTTTTTCTCGCCGTCAATTTGCCTGCCGTTTAGAAAAACTCCGCCTTTAGAATTAGTGTCGGCGATCATCCAGCCTTCTTCTCTTCTGTAAAGAACCGCATGGTCTCTCGAAACCGCCTGGCTATTCACAACAACATCGCAGTGTTTGTTCCTGCCAATAGAATTTTCCCAGTAAGTAATCGGAATATGCTCTTTATTAAGGTGGTCATAAAGCGTAATGAGAACTCTTCTTTTGCTCAAATTTCTGAAAAGAGAATCAAAAACAGCATAAACAATAATGATCGCAAGAAGTGGAATGATAAGCTGCGAAACATAAAGAGTCATTGAAATTAAAATATTATAAACTTGAAGAAAGTTTGAAATAACTGAGCTAAAAATTTATATTTCCCCCTTTATCGGTCAATGCCTTACCAAAACTGATTTCGCGGAAGAAGCTAATTTTTTAAATTCTTTGCTTCTAAAGAAAATCAAAATGTTTAAAGCATTAGGAATAATCAAGCAAACGATGAAATTAATTGAAACACATGCGATTAAAACTGCACTTTGAGAATCCACATGGAATCTTGTCAAAAAACCTGACAGGCCTTCTTTGAAATTTTGAATAAACGCTAAATTGTTGCAAATGAAATATGAAATTCCAAGATAAATCGCAGTGAGAAACGTGTAAAAAGCGAATTTATAATGGTAAGGCTTTGAACTCTTGTGAAACACCATGCTGTAAACAAGATACGGCTGAACAATATAAGGAATCAAGAAAATTCCGATGATATTCCCAAGCATAACGCCAGAAACGCCCATTGGTTTAACAAGAAGATAAGAACAAACCAAAGTTATAAGCGAGCCAACTAGCGAGATATATTTATCCGGGTCGTAAATTCCGGCGCTAACTTTCGCCATGGTCAAAGACTGGCGAATGCCGTAAATATAAAGGTAAGCCGCAATGAAAAGAACCGTTGTAATATCAAAAGCCGTGCCAACGCCTGTCCAAAGCTCGATGAAAGGCGTTATAACGCACACAAATGCGCTTATTCCAAAAGAATAAATCAAAAAATTGAAAAAATAAAGAGCGTTAAAATTGTTATAAACCCTTTCTTTAGCCGCAGAAGTATTCAAAAGGTTTCCAAAACTCGCAACAATGCTGTTAAAAATTTCATTTGTTATTGTCATAACTGCCGTAACGATAAGCATGTAGTTATTATAAACCCCGGTTTCTTTAAGACCAACGCCATAAACGATTATAAGGCTCGAAAGGCCCGTTGCTCCAAAAGCCGAAATTTTGTGAAGAAGCATTGCTTTTATATTCCTGAAAAGATCTTTCTTTTCTATGTCCGGCAAATCGCTTTTCTTTTTTAAATCTATGAAACCATAGTTTTTATCGAACCTGTAAGAAATCCATAAATTTTCAACCAGCCTGGAAGCAATTCTGCAAATCATGTAAGCTTCGAACGAACAAAAAACTTTAAGAACTGCAATTTGAGAAATAAACATTAAAACTTGCGCAAAAATATGGATTAAATTATTAACGTAATTTTTTTGGTCGGCAATAAACATCGACCTTTTGTGGGAAAACAAGTAAGAAGCAACAACATCCAAAACATAAAGGATAAATATTTGAATAAGCCAAGTTTTAGAAAAATCTTCTTTAATTGGCTGAACAACAAAGTAAGCAATAGCAGCGCCAAGGCCCAAAACCGTAAGTGAGATAATCACATACGACTTGCGCAAAAAGCACAAAATCGAGGAAACTTGAGCCCAATCTTTGCAAGCAATGGGTTTATAAAGTTTATAAACTATTCCAACGCCAAGGCCCATTTCAACTATTGCAAGCGCAGAAATAATGCTCGTGAAAGCGCCGTCAATTCCAACATATTCAAGCCCAAGAGCTTTCGCGAAAATTTTGCGAGTAACAAATGAGCCAACAAACAAAATGCCGTAAGATATACAGCTGACTATAATATTTCTGATTGAATTTTCCGTTCTCATATTTATCCTTTCTGATTCTCACAATTTGCCTAGCAAACCGTTATAACTCCTCGTGGGGTTATGTTTATTGCTTTGAAGCCGGCAAGCATGTTTTCGTAATCTGAGTAATAACATTCGGTGCACTTTTCAATAATTATTATTTCTTCGCAAACTTTTGCATATTCAAGCGCTTCGGCTTTGGTAAGAATTGAGTTTAAAGAAACTAAAATTAAATCAAACTCGGATTTATATTTCAAAAGGTCATTTTCGAAATCTTCTGCAAGGCTGCTTGTGTTTATGACTTTAACATCTTCACGATTTAAAGAGTTTTTGGGCTCGCCTTCAAAACAAACATTCACAACCAGCGTTTTAACTTTCTTAGAAGCTTCTGCCCCAATGCTGCTAACTATTTCGCCGAGATTACAGCTGGAAGAAATAAAAGCGAAAACATTTTTCTTTTCTTCTTTCAAAGCGCAAATCAAATTATTCGCAATGTTTTTGTAGCTCTCTTTTTTGCTGTAAGTAGACTGTTTTTTGAAACCAAACATTATGTATTCTCTCCTTTAATTATCTATCTTTTATTTCACCTATCACAGGAACGTCATAAATAGCAAAATCTGATTTTCTGTTCATAGTTGGATTTAAAAATGCTTTAAAAGTCAAGGCAAACAATAAAAGAATTAAAATTCCAATCATCGGAATGACTATGTTTTTAATGCAAACTTTCATTATTTTTTTCTTGCCGGAAAAAGAACTTACAGTGCTTTTTGCTTCTTCTTCATCAGCGCCGAGATCTTCAGCAGAATCCACTACTCTAACAGCTTCGCCAGAAAGCTCCAAGCTTGCTTCTTTAACTTTCGGGCCAACATTACTTTCAAGATACTGCCTTAAAAGATTCAAAATAGATTTCGAAAGATCTTTATTGTATGCAACTGCATAAACATTAAAAATCATTGTGTTTTTATATCTTTTAACTTTATAAAGATCCTTAACAACCTGCACGGAATCAAGGCTTTGAGGTTTAAAATCGCTGTTTTTCCTCAAATATTCCTCAGAATAAATTTTGATAAGATTTTCATAAACATAGCTTGCGCAAGAATCCGTGCTCAAAAGCGCAACGTAATCATTGGGCAATCCGCGGTAAAATTCAGCGTCTTTGCTTTCGATGTTTTCATCTAAAATATTCGGCTGAACATAATAAGAAAGAGAAGAAGCATAAAGCGGTTCGCCATCTTCGCTGCTTTCATTTGAATTTTTAAGTTTGCTGTAAGTCATGAAACTAAACAAAATTAAAAACAAAGCTGAAATCACTGCGATTAAATTCCTGTTTTTCTTAACTACTACCCAAATGTCTTTTAATCCAAAATGTTCTAACATACTTCCGAGATATGCGAATTTCGCACTCTCTGTTCACAACCTTTCTTTATTAAAAACTAAAATTCATGCTGCCTGCAAGCTAACTGATTTTTCAAACTGTAATTTTTTATTAAAAGCACTGCTCCCACGAAACAAATAGCCAGCGGAACATAAAACTGCAAATAAACTATGAAGCTAATCCACGAAAGCGCGCAACTGCGCGGACAATAATAAATGCTTGTAAGCGCCAGCAGCACCACTGTGCACCAAAATTTTCCTTTCTTCACGAAATATATCATCGAGGAAAACACAAGCCCCAGAAAAATGCTGAATATTATAATCCCCAGATAGCCCCAGTCGGCGTAAGTATCAAGCAAATAGCAAGAACCCCAACCATGGCCCTCCAAAAACCAGCCTGGTGCAGCAGTGTAAGCCATTCTGTGCGCTAAAAGATTGCTGTAAAGACCAAGAGTTTTATTTTGGCCGCCTTGAAAAACTTTCGTCCCGAAAAGCAAACTCGATATATTGCTGTGCATCAAATAGTCAAGAATTTCGCCGAAAGTGTAGTTAACAAACCCGGTATATTTTATTTTTGGCAAAGTTTTATAACCAATTTTTAGAATTTCAAACGAAACGCCTTGTTTGTAAAAAAAGTCAACTATAAGATCGAAAAAACCTTTGTAAGCCACTTTTTTGCCTTCTCTAATATAGTTGTAAGCCCCCAAAAACGCAATAACCAACGGCGCTGAAACTACAAAAGTCATTTTTTCAAACTTTCCTATCCATGTTTTTTTGTTTTCCAGCGTTTCCCTTATTATGAAATAAACAACCATGAAAAGCGCATTGACAACAAGCTTGAACCTTGCGCCTATTAAAAAGTAAGGAACTGCCGAAAAAACATAAAGGAAGAGCGGCAAAACAGCTTTTCTTTTGGATGGCATTGTGGCCAAAAACACACAAAGGAAATATTTGTTCATTGAAGCAATGGCATTAACGAAAAACGGCAACTGAGTTCTAAAAGAAACATATATTTCTTCGTAATTTCTGCCGCGCATATACAAAAATTTTTCAAGCTCAACGACAAAAAGCGAAAAAACGCTAATGTAAAACAGCGCCAAAGATATAAATTCAAGGTTTTTAGTAAAACCTTCTTTAAAGGAAACGTTCAAAAGCGTGTGCATCTTTTTTGGCTTATTTTCGCACTTTTTAATTATTTTTTCGCCAATAGCATACCCAACCCACAAGAAAATCATTGAAATATAAAGGCTGCTAAGCGAAAACAAATTCTCCGCTTTTCTGTATTGCCACCACATATCTTTGCGAAATAGGTCTATCGTTGGCCGACTTATCAAAAAAACAAACAAAACTAAATTGAAAACCAAAAACAAAAGCCGAGATTTCTTCATGCTGTAAGCCACGTTGCAACCCCAAAGAATCAAAACGCCTATGAGCATTGTGTCGTATGAAACATTTAAAAACCCAACAGCATAAACCAAAAAGGAAACAACTCTTAAGCATGTGAGCGTGAACTCATAAAACAAGTTTGTTTGCTTCAAATCTGAAATTTGATTCATTACTCATCCTCTTTTTATAGAAATTATGTTTTTTTACCAAAATTTTTAAGTATCATTTTTTTGTAAAAACCTTCATTAAAGATAACCATCAGAGCTCCAAGCTTACGTTTTAAGCTAAAATAAGGGTTTGAAATAATATTGCAAATATTCCTCTTAATAAATTTTTTAATTTTATAATACTCTTTATCATTTTTATTCATGCCGCAAAGAATCATTTTATCTAAAACATATAAATATGACCAATATCTTCTATACTGCGCTGCTTTCACCAGACTAGGAGAAAACTTTTTAACAAAATCAAAAACAAACTCTCCCGAATCAATTATGTCCATATCTTTCATAGAAAATTTTTGAAAAGTTATGCTTCCTGAATTTCTAAAATAATAATAAAGTATAGCAGGAGAATAAGCAATTTTATTACATTTTGAAAAAATTTGAACACTTAAAACGGTGTCTTCATATATTTTCCCCACAGGATATCTAAGATTTTCAAAAAGTTCTCTTTTGTAAAGTTTGTTAACCGAATACATAGTCAAAAGCTTGCCCGAAAGTATGCATTCCAAAGCGCTTTTAACGTCAAAAGTCAAAACTCTATTTTCGCTTTTTTGAAAATTACCGGTTTCTTCCGAGAAAACATCTTTTATCCCGCAAACTGAAATATCCGCTCCAGTTTTTTTCAAAATATTATAAAGCTCTTCATACATGTTTTTTTCTATAAAATCATCGGAATCCACAAAACCTATATATTCCCCCGAGGCATTATCAAGCCCGGTGTTTCTCGCAGCGCTTACTCCACTATTTTTTTGATTAATAAGCTTAATTCGCGGGTCGCTTCCCGAATATTTTTCGCAAATTTCTTTGCTTTTATCGCTAGAACCATCGTTAACCAAAATTAATTCAAAATCAGCAAACGTTTGGCGCAAAATTGAATCTATGCATCGGGATAAATATTTTTCTGCATTGTAAACAGGAACAATAATGCTTATAATTGCCACTCAAACCCCTCTTTCTTTATAAATTCCATTTAAAAACGGTTTTAAACGAAGTGTTAAGGTCGCTTTTGAAAACCCTGTGAATATCTTCGATGCTATTTACAGGAGATTCTTCAAAAATTATTCTTCTAATTTTGCTTTGAAACTCAGGAATTTCAAGCAATCTAACCGCTTCTTCAAAGTCGCTTTTGCCCGAGCGGCTGCTTCCAACTAAAGTCAGGCCTTTTTCAAGAACATCTCTAGTGTTTATGGGAACTTCATTTTCGCTAACACCCATGAGCATTACCGAACCTTGAGGATTTATATATTTTATTATATCTTTAATCGCATAATAACTGCCATTTCCGCCGGCGCATTCAAAAGCGTGGTCAACCCAAAAACCATCAGGAATATCTTCGGCTAAATGAACTTCATCAACAAAAGAAAACTGCGAAAGCTTGAAGGCGTCTCTTCCTATGACGGCTATTTTAGTTTCCGGGAACTTAGTTTTGAGTATAAGCGCCATAACAAAGCCCAGGCTTCCGTCGCCCCAAATTCCAATTTTTTCTTTAATATCATGAGAAATAGCTTCAAACCTCCTGGAAGAATGAACGCCAACGCTAATGAACTCGCAAATAGCAGCCACTTCAGGGCTCACATTTTCAAAAGGAACAACCCTATCGCTCGGCATCGAAACGAGCTCACGCATGAAACCGTCAATACCGCTGGACATAAACTTTGAACCTTTTTGATAATTTTCATAAATGGCTTTGTTCGGAACCCCCGGAACATTCGGAATCATAACAACTTTTTGGCCACGAGAAAACTTGCCTGAAGAATCATGAACTACCTCTCCAACAGCTTCGTGAATAAGCGCCATCGGAAGCTTCGACCTTAGCTTTCTCACGTCACGTTTGCCAAGATAATACCGCTGGTCAGCGTGGCAAATCGCCATATAACTCGGCCTCACAATAACACCTTTGCCAAAATCTATATCTTCATATTTAACCGAAAAATTGCCGGGTGTAACAAGCTGATAAACATAATTAATCAACCATATTACCCCCTATTATCGCATTCGCGATTTTATAGTCGCTTTGGGTAGTTATTTTAATGTTAAAAGTGTCACCTCTAACGAGCGAAACGGGCTCATTTCTAAACGCAAAAATCTTGCAAGCGTCCGTCAAAACGTCTTTTTCTTCGCTGCTCAAGCTTTCATAAAGATTTTTAAGTTTATTCATGTTAAAGCTCTGAGGAGTTTGGCCAAGATACATGTAATTTCTGTTCGGCACAGAGCTAATGAGCTCGCCGTTTTTGGATTCAACTATGGTGTCAACCGAAGGGACAACCGTGTCGCAAGCGCCGAATTTTTTCGCGGCTTCAATGTTTTCTTCGATCATTCTAAGCGTAACAAACGGCCTTACCGCGTCGTGCGTCACGATTATATGGGAATCGTCTTTTCCGTGATTTTTCTCAATGGCATTTATCATGTTAAGAATCGTGAGATTTCTGTCCGCTCCGCCCTCAACAATATAAATTTTTTCAGAATTAATGCCGTATTTTTCAAGAAGTTTTTGCGCATATTCAGTCCATTCTTTGTGAACTCCAAGATAAATGAAATCAAACTTACCGCTCAAAATAAATTTTTCAAGAGTGTGAATTATAATCGGTTTTTCAGTTTTGCCAAGGGGTAAAAACTGCTTCGGCATGCCTGCCATGTTCATCCTGTTGCCCACTCCACCGGCAACTATTGCTCCAAATATCATTTTTAACCTCCGTGATTTTACTTTTCTAAATTCATGTAAACTATGTCGTGGTGCGCTTTTCTTTTTTCTTCGGGCGGCAGCTTCATGTAGTCGCCAAAAGCTATTTTAAGATACTCATCATACCCCACCGGAAGCGGCAAACTGTAGCCCTCGAAGTCTTTGTAAACCGCTTTTTCGAATATTTCTTTGGGGTATTCATTTTTCATGTAATGTGGCCCTGCGCACAGCTCAGTTATATATTTTGAGTCCGAAATTTTATATTTGCTCATTTGTTTTTCGGCGAATTTCCAAATTTTATATTTAAGATTATCACCCGGAACAATCGAAAGAAGAACTTTCGAAACCGCTGAAACCAGCTTGCCGTGGTTAACTGGAACCATTTTTGAGCAGTAAAGAGAAAAAATCATGCTGTAAATCATTTGCATCTTTCTTTTCATGCCTTTAGGGGCGCACCCGTCGAGCGGAAGCACATCAATCATCACGCCTTTGTGGCCGTCTTTGCCCTTTTGCCACGGGCGAATAACCTCGGTTTCATTGTCAACAATAGTCGTCATAACATTGCCAATGAACTGATCTTTTGTGGTTCTCAAACATGAGTATTTTTTAGTGTCAGCCTTTTTACTCCAAAGCGTGAAAAGCTTTTCGTAGTCTTGCCTCGGCATGAAAACGTCAATATCATCATCCCACGGAATAAACCCTTTGTGGCGAATAGCACCAATGCAGCAGCCCCCGCAAAGGTAGAAAAGAAGCCCGTTTTCATCGCAAAACTTTTTGAAATAAAGAAGTATCTCAAGGCTTTTCATTTGAAGTTTTCTCAGCTCTTCACTGCTCAGCGAAAGCGGTTTGTCATTAATTTTCATGCTTCCTCCAATTATTATTCCAAAATTTAAATATTCCAGCAATAAACCCCGCGCCGTAAGAAACGTGCATGACGAAATTTGCCCACATTAAAAGCAGTTTGTCGGAAGTTTTTTCAAGGGCTTCGCTTTTAAACGAAAAATAAAAGTTAAGCGCCGTGTAAAGCGAAATGCCTAAAATCCAAAGCTGGGCAAATGCTTTCGAAAAAAACGAAAGAAGACCAAACCCGCCCAAAAACAGAACGAAAATCATAGGAATAAACTGCGTGATTCTCGGCGGTTTACCGTGCTTTTTGATAAGCGCTATTTTCCAAACGCCGTACTCAAAATATTGCCTAAAAAGCTTCGAAAAAGTTTCTTTGGGGTAATATTCGCTCTTAATTTTCGGGGTAATAAAAATTTTACCGCCGTTTTTTGCAATCCTGAAGTTTAGGTCGTCGTCTTCACTTCTGGGCATGTTTTCATCATACATTCCAATCGAAACTAAGTAATCTCTTCTAAAAGAGCCCCACGAAACAGTGTCGGCATAGCCTTCGAAGTCGCTTTTGTAGTGGCTGCTTCCGCCAAGCGCAAACGGGCATGAATAAGCCGCAGCAATAACTTTTTGAATCCGGCTTTTTCCTTTAACTATTGTTGGCCCGCCAACATTTTCAGCATTGGTTTTTTTCAAATATTCTATGCATTTCGAAACGTAATCTTTGGCATACCAAGCATGGGCATCCATCCTGACGATATACTCACCTGAAGAATTTTCTATTCCTAAATTAAGCGCATACTGAACCGTTTTTTTCTCGTTATCAACGAGTTTCATAAAGCTGAATTTTTCAGCATAAGATTTAATTATTTCCCTTGTTTTATCCGTCGACATCCCATCAACCAAAATTATTTCCAAATTTTCCTTGGGATAATCCTGCTCCAAAATTGAGTCTAAAAATTTTTCTATATATTTTTCTTCATTCAAAATAGGCACTATGACCGAAACTTTTTCTGACTGCATATGCTACCCTCTTTTTCAAAATTTCAGTTAAAATTATACCTCTAAACATGGGAAAAGTAAAGTGCATGACGATTTTTCAAAAATTTACGTTTTATCTATTTATTAAAGTAAAAAAATATACTTGCTAGTATAACTTGACAATACATTTGCGAATATTGTATAATTACCGATGTGTATTTTCATGATTAGTTGATTGTTGGTTTATTTATACATAAAAATACCCAATTTACTAAAATATTGATGTATACAAGTATGAAAATCCTGTTTTTAAGCGGATAGGAGGGAAGTAAGTGGAAGACGGAAAAAAATCCATCGTTAATAATGTGTCAGCTGATAAAGTTAACTCAAACGAAAGCTCACCTGAAAGCGAAGCTGTTCAGACGAGTGACGAAAGTTCTAAGCATCTTTCGAAGAAGACTGAGTCTTTGGAAAGTGCACTTCGGAAATTCAAAAAGCAAAGTTCCGGAATAATTTCTGAAATCCGTAAAAGGGAAGCATATGACAAACCCTCCGTGAAGCGCAAAAAGAAATCCAAAGAAGCACGTAGACATAAAAAGATGGGCAGATACGGCGGCAGCGGTAGATGGTAAAAAAACTTTCCCCCTCGAGACGTTTAGTTCTTGAGGGGAATTAATTTACAGGTTTTTATGGAGGCTACTTTTAATGTTACAACCTACTTATTTTGCTTGCAAAGTCACTGATATAAATCTCGGCTTTTTGGAAAGTGAAGGAATAAAAGGAATAATCTTGGACGTTGACGACACTTTGGTTGCAAGAAAGGTTTCAAGCCCTGACTTGAGCGTGAAAAACTGGATTGAAAACCTAAAAGAAAACGGAATTAAAGTAATTTTACTTTCAAACAACATGAAAAAAAGGGTAAAATCATTTGCTGAAAAAATAGGCGTGCCTTTCATTTCTTTTGGAATGAAACCGCTCACAAATGGCCTAAAAAGAGCAATAAACGAAATTTCTTGCGAAAAATCAAATGTTTTAGTCATTGGAGACCAAATATTCACTGATATTTTAGTCTCGAATATTTTCAAAGTAAGATCTTTGCTCGTCGAGCCTATCACCGAGAATAAGACTTTGCTTTTCAAAATAAAAAGATTTTTTGAAAAATTTGTTAAAGAGAAAATTGCCCCTGAAAAGAACGTAAATTTTAGAGAATATTCGGAGGTTAGTAAAAAATGAGGAAGAAAAACGTAGCCATATTGCTCGGCCCTAACCTTAACATGACTGGCATAAGGCAGAAAGGAATTTACGGAGAAGAAACAGCCGAAAGCATAAAATCTCAGATAATCGAGCATGGAGAAAGCCTTTCTTTAAACTGCGAAGTTTTTCAAAGCAACTGGGAAGGCGCCATTATTGACAAAATTCACAGCTTAAAGGAAAATTGCGAAGGCGTAATTATCAATCCTGGTGCGCTTGGGCATTACAGCTACGCGATCAGGGATGCCATTTCTTTTGTGAGAATTCCTTTCATTGAAGTTCACGTTACAAACATTTACAACCGCGAAGAATTCCGGCGCCACTCGGTTATTTCAGAAGTTTGCGTTGGCCAAATTGTAGGTTTTGGCAAAAATGGATATCTCCTTGCATTAAATGCAATAAAAGAATTAATTTAAATAAATAATTAACTTGAAAATTTTTTTAAATAATTGTATGATACTCATAACTAAATTTATACGAGGTGATAAATATGTGCGACGAGACCATAACTTTTTCACTCAGCAGCGATGTGGACTCAAAAAATATTCTAACTTCGGTTTACGACTCACTCATCGCCAAAGGCTACGATGCCGTTAACCAAATCACTGGTTACATACTTTCGGGCGACCCAACTTACATTACTACTTACAACAATGCACGAAATATGATTCAAACCGTTGACAGATATGAGCTTCTAAAGATTCTCATAAAATCTTATCTCGTTAAATAATTTTTTCTTTAATATTTTGAGTTTTAACTAAAAAAATAAAAGGCTCCCGATGATTTTCACTTTCACCGGAAGTCTTTTTTTAATTATTATAAACTATTAGCCTTCTTTATCTTCATTATTGGTTTTAACTTCTCTAATCTCTTCATTAAGTTTAGCAGGATTAATTTTGGCTGAAATCATTTTGGCTTCACACATCAAAAGCACCTTTCTAGCTTCAAAACATGTTCTATATTTTCTTGCAAAATCAACTACCTTCGTATAATTTGATTTAACAGCTTCTAAAGCTGCAACTTTATCTTCTGAAGATGATTTTTCATTTGCGTAAATTTCCAAATTTGTAACTAATGCTCCACTATAATTTCCGAATCTTCTAGCTTGATCTAAACTTAGTTCTTTAATTAGATCAAAATTTGAAAGTTCCTTTTTCTCACGTTTAACAAAATCCTTACCCATTCTAGATAATAAATTATACCTTTTGTCTTCCATAGTAAATTCCTCCTCAAAAAATAATATCTATCCTTTTGGACAGATATTATTTTATATATTTACACCTAAAATGTCAATAAAAACTTTCTAAAATAATATTTTTTAACAAAATTTTTAATCAGCTTCAATTTCAGCCAGAGGATTTGATTTCATTGCTTCTTGAACTTGCTTGCTAGCAAGATGAGTGTAAATTTCGGTAGTTCCAAGGTTTTCATGGCCAAGAATGTCTTTTAAAACCCGGATATCAACGTCTCCATGCTGATACATAAGAGTTGCAGCGGTGTGGCGAAGCTTGTGAACCGTGCAGCCCGTGTTTGCAAGGCCAGCGCTAGAAAGATAATTGCTAACCATGAATTGAATTGTTTTCACGCTCATTCTGTTTTTAAGCCGGCTAATAAAAAGGGCATCTTTATCTTTAACGCCATCTCGCGGCCTAACCTTCATATAATTTTCAATTGCGCTTGTGCAAGCATGATTAAGGTAAATCATTCTTTCTTTGTCGCCTTTTCCTCGAATCTTTAAAGTCGAATCATCGCCAATGTCTCTAAGGTTAATCCCCGCAAGCTCCGAAAGCCTCATTCCGCAATTTAGAAACAAAGTTATAATGCAGTAATCCCTTTCTTTAAACTCGCTCGGAGAATTCAAAACCGTTTCAAGAAGCTTTTTACTTTGTTCAAAACTCAAAAATTTAGGAAGAGTTTTTGAAAGTTTCGGCGTTTCAAGCTGCTCAACCGGGTTAATTTCCAGAAGATTCGCCTTGTGAGTTAAATATTTAAAAAAAGTTCTGAGGCTGCTAACCTTCCTCGAGCGCGATGCAGCACCGTTTTCCCTTTCTTCAGCCAAATAATTCACGTATTCATAAACACTCGTAAGATTGATTTTTTTAATATCATCAATGTCAATATCGTCAATTGGAATCTTACTAAAATCATCATTTTTGGTGAATTTGCCTTGCTTTATTTTCAAATATCTAAAAAAAGTTCGCAAATCGCAAAAATATTCTTCAACGGTTTTAATGGATTTCCCTCTAACAGTTTGAAGATAACCCAGAAAACCTTTCAAAATTTTCGGAGCAGTTTCCAAAATTTCTGATTTCACAATAATCACCAACCAAAAAAATAAAGACATTTAGCGCACTAAACATCTTTTAAAATTATAAATATAAATAATGGAGCTGATAACCGGACTTGAACCGGTGACCTCTTCCTTACCAAGGAAGTGCTCTACCTGCTGAGCTATATCAGCAAAACTTTGCTGGCAGGGGCAGAAGGACTCGAACCCTCGACACTCGGTTTTGGAGACCGATGCTCTACCAACTGAGCTATACCCCTATGCGTTTATATTATATTTCATTACAAAACGTATGTCAATACACTAAAACAAAATATGTTACATTTAGTAAAATTCATAAATTTTCTAACGAATTTTCATCCCAAATCCAAGCCACCTGCCATCTATGTCTTCCAAAACAAGTTCTTTATTGCCATAATCCGTTTCAGAAACTCTCCTTACAATTTTAAGTTTCTTAGATTCAAACTCTTTTTGTAATGCCTCCTGATTATCTACAATCACATAAGTATCGTATCCATAACCGTAAAGTTCACGATTCGGAACCACTTTTTTACCTTTTGAATCAGTTAAAATGATTTCAATATTATCTTTGTACAAACATATATGCGGCTCTGATGAATCCGTGTACTCCACGCATCTAAATCCTAAATTTCTAACATAAAAATCAGCAGTTTTATTCATATTAGGAACCGGAAAAACAGCAAGAATTGAATACATCATCTTTGCCTTCACCTGAATTTTAAAATAAAAAATGAGTAAACCGATAAGCCGAATTCTGTCGTGGGCAATCATCTATCTTGGCTGGGTGTTACCACCACAGCTCGGTGCCACCTATTTTTGTGCCGAGCAAGCACATCTTTTACCATACGGTGTTGCTCCGGTTAGGGTTTACATGGCCATACAGTCTCCCGCATGCCGGTGAGCTCTTACCTCGCCTTTCCACCCTTACCTCAAATTGAGGCGGTATATCTCTGTTGCACTGTCCCTAAGGTCACCCTCGGCGGTCGTTAACCGTTAACCTGCTCTATGGAGTTCGGACTTTCCTCACACAGCTTGCGCCATGCGCGATTGCCTAGCTTACTCATTTTTTTCATTATATCACAGCATTCAAAAAAATGCTATACCCAAAAATTATTTTTCATTTTTCGAAGGTTTTACAGTAAAATTTTTAAGCGCAAGCATCGTAATATCGTCTGAAACCGCGGTTTTTCCAATAAAGTTGTTTATTTCACTTTTTATATCAAATATCAAATCTTGGATTGTGACATTTTTCTTCCCGCAAGAATTAACGATCTCTTCAAGTTTTTGCTGGGAAAACAGCCTTCCTTTCTTGTTTGCGGCCTCTGTCACACCATCAGTATACAAAAACAAAAAATCACCGGGGTAAAGATAAGTTTCGCTCTGCAAATAGCTAATGTTTGGCGTCCCACCTAAAACTAATCCATGAGGGCTTGTAATAATAGTACAATTTTCTTCGGATTTTCTATATAAAAAAGGTGGATTATGCCCAGCGTTAGCATACGTGAATTTTCCACTTTTTATATCAAAAATGCCTAAAAAACATGTAACAAACATTCCAACTTCATTATTTTCGCAAAGCCTATTATTCACAATTTTTAAAACTTCAGCAGGAAAATCGCCATTTTGAAGCTGATTTTTTATAAGAATTTTTGCAACAACCATAAAAAGTGCAGCCGAAACACCTTTATCGGAAACATCAGCGATTACCAAGGCAAGCCTATTTTCATCAATGAAGAAAAAATCGTAAAAATCACCGCCAACCTCCCTTGCAGGATCCATCACAGCATAAATATCAAAGTCATTTCTCCCTGGAAATGCAGGAAAAATACATGGAAGCATACTTTTTTGAATTCTATTTGCAATCATAAGTTCGCTATGAACTTTTTCTTTTTCAGCTGTAGTTTTTTTGAGATTTTTCATATATCTTTTTAAATTTCTAGCCATAGAATTAAAAGATTTAGCCAATTCGCCTATTTCATCATTTGAATTTTTATCTACACTAAGGTCAAAATTTCCCCTACCAATGCTTTTAGTCGCTTCACATAATCTAATTATCGGTGAACTAAGATTTTTAGAAAGTTTAGTGCATACAAAATAAATAATTATAAAACTAATAGAAAATACTATCAAAAATACAATAATTATAAAATTAAAATCTTTTTCAAGTGATTTTTTACTTTTTTCAAGTGAATCATCAATTAAATTTTCAATTTTATAAATTGGCTGCATCAATTCATCTTCCGAAACTGCACTAACCCACGTCCATTCGTTGATTTCCATTGGTAAAAAAGAAAAATAATAGTTTTTATTATCTATTTTAGCAGATATAACATCTCTTTTTTTGTTCAATATTTCATTTGCAAACTCTGATTCCCTCAAATTAAAATTTTTAAATGAATTTTCATCTTTAAAAATCGAAGCATATTCCGGGTGCATAACAATATTACCGTTTTGATCGATTATAAAATTATATCCACTTTCTCCAATTTTATATTTTAAAATCAAATCCGAAATGTCATCAATATACATATCTACAGCGCAAACACCTAAAATTTTACCGTTTTTATTTTTAAAAGCTTTAGAACATGTTATGCAAAATTTTTCTGTAGATTTAGAAATATAAACATTTTGCCACACAGGATCATCACTTTTTTCAGCCATTTTAACTGCATCGATGTACCAGCTTCTTTCACGAGGATCATACCTTTCACTAGAATTATCATTAGAATATTTATAGTAAATTCCCGATTCCGTTCCAATATAAATGCAAGAAATACAATCATTATTATTAAAAATAGGCTGAAAAATATATTCACAATTGCTAATTAAAAGAAGCTGCTGATAAAGATTTTTAGGAATAATATTTTCAGAAACAACAGAAGAAGAACTTAAAATTTTCTTTCTTTCTGATTCACTAATGCTTTTCCAAAAATTCGTTTTAACTTTATTTATATCATTATTTTGATAACTATTTATAAAATATACCAAAGGATCGTTACTATTACTATCCGAATCCACAACATAAGCCTTCGAACTTCCCTTTCCATCTTCAGAAACAACAGTGTTTTCAGGAAGCGGAGGAATAAACCCTTTAAAGTTACTTTGGCTTTGAATAATTTTTTCAATACTTTCACAAGAAATCAGTACTTTATCACTAATATTATTCAACGAATTTTGAACATTTTTCGAGAGAGAAGAAGAAATATTTTTAAGATTATTTTTTGATTGCTCCTTAAGCGAAGATCCACCTATTTCAAAAACCTCACTTGACAGCCCCGAAATTTCTTTTAAAGAATAATTTTTAATTTTAAAAATGATTAAAAAACAAGTGATGAGCATAAAAATCCCAACCACACTTAAAACACCTAAAAATGCAGTAAGAATTTTTTTGTATATATTCATATTTTTAAATAGATTTTTAATCATAAAAATATCCTTTCATACCAAAAATGAAGTACGAAAGGATTATATCATAAATTAAACAAAAATGACACAAATTTCTTATAACATGTCTTTTTTCTTAAGCACCGCCCAAGTTATCACAATGGCAACGCCCATCAAAATGAATGGAATTTCCCATCTATCCATAAATGGAATACCCGGGTTGTTCATGCCGTAAATGCCGGAAACTATCGTCGGTATAGATAAAATCAATGTAATAGAAGCGAGAATTTTCATAACTACGTTCAAATTA
Organism: uncultured Oscillospiraceae bacterium; assembly: GCA_900554335.1. Lineage (GTDB taxonomy): Bacteria > Bacillota > Clostridia > Oscillospirales > Acutalibacteraceae > UMGS1491. The sequence goes on along the minus strand of USGT01000003.1, from coordinate 51,157 downwards.
TTCGAAATAAGCGAAGAGTAAGCTTCCATAGAACTTGAAAGAATATTCATGTAAATTTCAGACATTTCCGCAGCCTGCCTCATCTCTATGGCAACATCTTCAAGAAGCTCAGCGTCCTCTTCATTAAGGCTGAAATGCCTTTTCCTGGACATTTTACCAATTACATTGCTTATCGCTTTGATTGAAGCAGAGAAATAAACAAGAGATTTTTTAATTTCCAAAAGCTGAACTAAATCTTCATTTCTCATAGTTTCTTTCAATTCTTCTTCAACATGACCGGTTATTTTAATAATTTGATTTATGTACTGAAGATATTTACTGGCTATTCTAGCCATAATTTGAATTGAAAAACGAATTTTATTTTCAGGATAAGCAAATCTTATAAGGCTCGCGGAAAATTCCTCGATAACAGAATTCTCTTTAACCGAAATTGTGACGATATTCTGAGGGGTGATAATTATACTCACCGGATTAGTGTAATATGTGAAGTTTTTGCCGGTTCTGTCAACCACAGGACTGTCGATAATTATTAAGGTATTATCCTCTTCCTTGTCGATACGCGAAGATTCCTCTTCGTCAAGAGAAGCCTTCAAAAACTCAGGCTCAACCCCCAAACTTGACATTAAATAGTTAATTTCCATCTCGGTTGGCGCAACGCAATTAACCCAACAACCGGATTCATAACCATTAATTTTAACAATCTTTCCATCAATTGTTTTGTGATAAGTTATCACATCAAGTTCCTCCCCTCTTTTGAATAAAATCACCTTATAAGATTATTTTATCACGACTTTAGAAATTTTGACATATAAAAACTAAAATTTCTTTGAATAATTTTTATTCATTCTACTGGCGAGAATTATTCTCTTTGATTTTATTTTCATATCTTGTGCTAAGCTTGAGCACTGAATATATCCAAGATATTACTGTTGCGAAGAAAAGTAAAACTATTGCAGGAGTGTAAGCTAATAATCCAGAAGCCATGCCCGTTGTGGTTTGAAGTGTTCTTGGAAATGCAGTCATAACTTGCTGAATTGCAGAAGCGCCGGCTTTGCCTGCTCTGCCCCCAATGATTTCAACAGCGGCTTGTCCTTTATTTCTTTCGTCAGGGTCAAGCGGCAAATATGCCATACTCTTTGTTGAATCGAAGAGTGAATATTTGAAACTTTTGAACAATGAATCGGAAACTATTCCACACCAAACTATAATGAAAATTGCAGGAGCGCCGAAAATTACAGGACTGATAAATTGCTTGTAAAGAACTAAAGTGAGGAATCCGCCGCCTGCCACTAAGAAGCATATTGGAGTGATAATAGCTGCGACTTTCCATGAAAATTTTCTTAAAATGTTATTACTCAAAATAACAACAACACCTGAAAATACACCTGTGCAAATCAAAAGATTTCCTTGCATGCTCGCATATTGAGAACCTGTGAAAGCTTCTTTCATGCATGAATTCATGATTACTTCTGAGAAGTTTATGCAAATCCCATAAGAAAGAACGAGAATCACGATAAGCATTAAATAAGGGTTTTTGAAAAGAATTTTTATGCCTTCAATAGAACTAACTTTTTCTTTTTTAGGTTTCTTCGGCGTGAGTTTTGATTTATCATAAAGAAGAGGATCTTTAAGAACGATTTTATTAATGTAAGTGTAAATTCCAAGGATAATAAGGCCAGACATAACAACCAAAGTCATTAAAAGCCTGATGTTTCCAACATTGTAATTTGAAGAACAATTTTTGATGATGCTTCCTGAAAGAATAGAACCTAAATTTGAAAGCAATGAGAAAAGGCCGAAAAAGCGCTTAACTTCGTGGCTCATGGTTACTTTGTTCGCAAACTGCCAAAAAAGGAATGAAATTGCGGTTGTTCCCCAAAGCTCGGAGATAATATAGAAAAGTGTTAAAGGCCAGTTAGCAAGGCAAGTCAAAAATGCTCTGAAAAAAATTGGAACGCTGGAAGTAATGTTGGTAATTTGGTCTTCGGAAATAACAAAAATGCTTAAATTCGGGTAAATAACGTAACCATATATCAAATAAAACATCATAAAAGCAGAAATGGTTATGTAAAAGGCCTTTGTTGAGCCAAATTTATTAAGAAGCGCCGTGAATGCCATAACCATTAAAAACGCGCACGGAAGAACGAACCAAAGCTTAAGCGCACTGATTAAAACGGCTGTTTCCTCCGGTTTTGCACCAATCCAAAGATTAGTGTTGTAGTGAATAAAATAATCCTTAAGTGATCTAACTAAACCATAGATAAAAACTATCATGAACATAAGTAAACTCATAGGAATAAATTTCTTAAGCTCATAGCCGTAAATCGGGAAGAAAAGCTCTTGAAACTTATTAAACTTCTTAGTTTTAACGTCGTCCATTTTTACCTCTCCTTACTAACAAATATTATAGTGACTTTATATTACAATGAAATTATACCATAATTTCAAATTATTTTCAATACAATTAAGATAATTTAAAAAAGTATTTTATTTCCTGCATAAAATAATAACAACCACTGACAAAAAATCAGCGGTTTTAAACTTAGAAAACATATTTTTTACTCTAACTAATGAATTTCATAACCTGCTCAACAACGAAAGCAACAGCCGTGGAAGAAAGCGCAACTACAATCAAGCTTTGACCGAAATATGCAAGGATCACTGCTGCAACAAGCGCTATCGATGCCGAAATGACACTTGACGTTGAATGAAAAACTTCAGGAAAAGTCATGGAAGTTAAAACTGCAAAAGGTATGTAAGCTAAGAAAGATTGTAAAAACCGATTTTTGATTTTCCTTTTAAGAAAAAGTATTGGCACGAGTTTGAGCAATGACATAACCAAACCCATCGCAAACACTGCTATAACTAATTTTTGAACGTTCATATTAAGCTTCCTCCTCTTCCTTTTCTTCTGGAATCGGGAACAAAGCCGCTCCAATTAACGAAGTAACCAATGCGCATATTATGATGATCCAGCCCGGAGTTAAATGCTTTGTAACAACCGGTATGCACTCTAAAATAACGCTAACTGCAAGAGCAATAAGCACAACAGCAAAAATTGGTCTTGACTTCTTCGCGCTTGGAACGATGATAGAAATAAACATTGCGAAAATCATGAAATTTACAACTGAGCTTATATCCTTTGGCAAAATTTCTGTTGTAAACGAACCTAAAAGGTTACCAATGAAAAATGATATGTAAGGAAGCGTTGCCACTCCAAAAAAATATTTTGCGGATATATATCCTCTTTCTCTTATTACCACGCCAAAAATTTCGTCGGTATTAAGCCACCCAGCAAGCGCCCTTTCGCGAAGCTTCATTGAAGGGTCAAACCTTTGTGAAAGAGAAATGGCAAACAACATATATCTACAATTTATAACAAAAAGCGTAAGCATATACATCAAAATTGACACTTCGCCGCCTTCGAAAAGTTGAGCTGCCGCCGCTTGACCCGAGCTGCTGTAAATTAACACAGCCATTAACTGAGAAATCAAAGGCCCTATGCCAACCTTACTAACGACTATTCCACTCGCCATTGAAACGGGCAAATAACCAAGTGCAACAGGCATTCCGTCCTTTAATCCTCGGATATAATCGTTTTGCACGCTCGATTTATTCATCCGATGCACTCCTTTTAAAAAATATAAATATAAATCCAGGGCCGTAAATTTCACTCATAATATTTTTAGTAATAATTGATTTAAAAAAACTTCCCTGCAACCTAACATTTGTATTTTACTAAATTTGAAACATAAAATCAATAACTTAAATTGAAAATATGAAAGCTAAGTCAAAGTTTGACAAATTTTATAAATATGTCTATATTAAAATTGTATGTTACTATGCGATTGATATGTTACTTCGAATTAAAAAATTTAAATATAAAGGAGAACCAAACACTATGGATTGCATTTTTTGTAAAATTGCAAATAAAAGCATCCCCTCTAATCTTCTTTATGAAGATGAAAAAATGGCAATTTTCAAAGATTTAAACCCCGAAGCGCCAATTCATCTTCTGGCAATTCCAAAGAAGCACATTTCTTCTCTGGCTGAAATAACCGAAGAAAACAGCGATGTTATTTCCCACATTTTTGCAAAAATTTCCGAGCTTAAATCATTTCTTGAAATAGAAAATGACTTCAGAATCGTTTGCAACTGCGGCGAAAATTCAGGTCAAACAGTAATGCATCTGCATTTTCACATCCTTTCAGGCAGAAAATTAAAGTGGCCTCCGGGTTAAACCTTTTCTCTCCGGCTCAGTTTTGAAATTAAGCCAGAGAGTTTTTATTTTAATCTTTGAAAGGTCTTAAAACATGACGAGATTGGCATTTTTGATTGGTTTTTCTTATCTCACAGCATTATTTTTTTCATCATATTTACCTGCCAGCACGCTTTTGTATGCTGCCGGTGGGGCCGTTTTCGTTTTTTTAATTTGCTTGCTTATACCTTCAATTCGAAAAGAAAAAATATTTTTTGTTTGCATTTTAACCTGTTTTGCAGCTATTTTAGTTAATTTTCACACGTATTATTTCAGTATACTGCCCACATTAAAATTTCAGAACACGGACGCTACCATAACCGCAAAAATTGTTGATCTGCCATATAAAAAGGAAAACAACTACAATTACATTATGCAAGTTGAAGAAGTAAACGGCGAAAAAGTTAAAAATTTTAAAACAAAAGTTTCTTCTTCGGAGCCTTTAGAAGCAGATGTTTACGACACTTTCACAGGAAAAGTTCATTTTTACCTGCCAAAAAGCACAAGAAGCTTCGATTATGAAAAATATTATCGCTCAAAAAATATTTATCTTTGTTGCTATGCTTACAATTATTTGCCATATGACGTGAAATTTTCATCAAATGAGTTCAATATAAATAAGGAAATTCTCCTTTTGAGGGCTAAACTCATTTCGTGCACTAGAAGCACCTTCCCGGAAAAACTTGCGAATGTAATGAATGGCTTTTCGCTGGGCGAAAAACATAATTTTCCCGACGATATTAAAAATAATTTTGACAGAATTGGCGTTTATCACTTAATTTCAACTTCAGGAATACACGTTTGCATTTTAAACAGCTTTTTACTCAAAATTTTAAGAAAAATGAAACTAGGAAACAAAATTTCTGTCTTGATTTCCTGCGCTGCAATATTGTTTTTCATGACGCTAACGTGCTTCACGCCTTCGGTCATGCGCGCAGGCATAATGATGATAATTTACAATCTTGGAACAATTTTTTTTAGAAAATCAGACTCTTTAAACTCGCTTGGAGTCGCAATAATAGCGATAATTCTGCCAAACCCAAATGTGGCCCTCGGAATAAACATTTGGCTGAGCGTTCTCGCGTCGATGGGAATAATTTTAAACCAGAAAAAAATAAAAAAATTAATTTGTGCAAAATTAAACGTTTCTTTGCAAAACAAATTTTGTAAATATTTAATAGAAAATATTTCGGTAAGTATTTCCGTTTCGCTTTTTACTCTGCCCGTAATCATATGGTTCTTCAAAAAAACCTCACTCATATTTATTTTTTCAAATTTAATTATGATCCCGCTCTCAAGCTTACTTTTGAACTCCTTAATGATTTTCCAGCCGCTTTCATGCTTCGGAGCGCCAAAGGTAATAGTGAAATCAATAGCGTTTACCTGTGAATTTTTTGCACAAATCATCGTATATGTTTCGGAGATTTTAGCTAAAATTCCTTTTGCGTTAATCTCACTTGATTACGGATATGTGAATTTGTGCGTCGCACTTTCGCTTGTTTTAATAGCAGTGAGCATCCTTTTCACAAACTACAAAAAAATGCTAAAACTGGCTTTAATTCTATCTTTAATGCTCCATGTTACAGGCGCAGTATCCTATGCATTTTTCAATTTTAGTCTAACAAGAATCAGCGTTTTGAATTGTTCAAAAGGTTTAGCAATAGTAATCTCAAAGGGACTGCAAAAAGCCCTGATTTTGTATCAAAATGACAAATTTCAAACCGCAGAATTAAACCGAGAACTTTTAAAATTCGAAGGATTTAATCTCGATTACTTACTCTTAGGCTCTTGCCCCACTTCGCAGCAAGATTACACCGAAAAATTAATTTCCAATTTTAATCCAAAACTCATTTTAGCCGAAAAATCGGTAATTTTAAAAGGAAATTCTAAAATTACATACTTTGAAAATAAATCTTCAACGGCACTTTGGGGAAACATAAACATAGAAACTTTCAAATCCGGCGAGAAAAATTTTGCATTTATTGAAACCGAAAAAGTAAAAATTCTTCTTTGCCCTGAGGGTGGCGATGCCTCGAAATTGGCTAAAAAACACCAAACTTGTGACTTTTTAATCGCTGCGGCACTGCCAATTAACTACGAAAAAATTAAAACTAAAAACATAATAATTTCCAGCTCGAAACAAGATTCCGATATTCTCATACAAAAGCTTTTGAACACAAATATCAAGCTATTTTCAAGTGCTTATAACGAAAATATTTACATAGATTTAGACAAAGAAAGCTATAAAATAAAGGAGTTTTGTTAATAATGGCAGAAATGAAATACAAAGAACTGAAAAAATCAATGGATTCAAAAAATTTTGGAAATCTATATTTTTTAACTGGCGAAGCAGACCTTGTGAGTTATTTCGAGGAAAGAATTCTTAAAGAAAACTTAGGCAAAAACTTCACCGAATTCGATTTTGTTTCCATGAAAGGTGAAGCGTTTTCAAACGAAAAATTAAGCGATTCTATAAACACCTTTCCGATGATGACTGCTAAGAAATGCATTATTTTAAAAGATATTCCATGGGAAACTTTAAGCAATGATGACATAAAAACCTTAACTGAAACAATTTCGGACATCCCCGAATTTTCTATTTTGGTAATAACCCAAACTTCTCCTGCGCCTGCAGCAAAGCACGCCGCAAAACTCACTAAAATCAAAAATTTCGTCAAAAAAAATGGCATTTTTTCAAATCTCACTCAAAGCGACTTCCCAATAGAAAGGCAAATAATTGCTTGGGCGAAAAGAGATTTTGGTAAAAATTTATCTCCCGAAATTGCAAAAAAAATCATGAATTTATGCAAAGGTTACCAAATTCACGAAATTAGAAGCGAAGTTAAAAAAATTTGCGAGTTTGAAAACAGCGAAGAAATAAGCGAAAATTCGCTTGATATAATCTGGAAGGCAAACCAAAAAATCAGCATTTTTGAGCTTCCGAAAGCAATCGCTTCTAAAAATGCAAAAAAAGCTTTTGACATTCTTGAAAGTTTACTTGAGCAAAACGAAGAACCGATGGCCATTTTGGGCGTGATTTCAAGTGAATATAACGACATTTACCGCGCAAAATTGTTTTTAGAAAGTGGCGAAAATCCGGCAAAATTAGCAGATTTTTTTGATTATAAAAACAAAGAATTCAGAATAAAAAATGCCGAAAGAACCGCAAAAAAACTAAGTTTTGAGAATATTAAAAAAATAATTTCGAAATTGGCAAAAGCAGATTTAGAACTGAAAACTTCTTCAAACGAACCAAAAACAGCCCTTTTTGAAACCGTGGCTTACATTCTTGAAAATTTAAACTAGGTTGCAGAACTTAATCTTTGTGAGTATAATCTAAAGAGCAACAAAAAAATACTTAAATTCCGAAGGGAAGAGCTTATGAATCTTAATAGAATTATCGAAAATTTAAAAACTTCATCTATTGTCGGAACGACCGACATTGAAATTTCAGACATTGTTTACGATTCCAGAAAAGTGACTAAAAATTGCATCTTTGTTTGCCTTTCAGGTGTTAATTTTGACGGCCACGAGTTTATTTCTCAGGCAATTATTGCGGGCGCAAAGGCTGTTATAGTCGAAAAAGACATTAAAATTGCAGGCGCAACCATAATTAGGGTTGAAAATTCAAGAGCTGCTCTTTCGCATATTTCGGCAAACTTTTTCGGCCACCCGGCAAATGAAATCAAAACCGTTGCAATCACCGGAACTAAGGGCAAAACCACCACTTCGTTCATGATTAAATCGATTCTCGAAGAATCGGGAGCAAAAGTTGGATTAATCGGCACAATCGGCGTCGTTATAGGAAAAGAAGTTATTCCTATGAACAACACAACTCCGGAATCATATGAAATGCACAAATATTTGAGGAAAATCGTTGAAAACGGCTGCAAATACGCAGTTATCGAAGCTTCTTCGATAGGTCTTGCCAGGAACAGACTAGACGACATTAATTTTGATATTGGAATTTTCACGAACATTTCCCACGACCACATTGGAGACGGCGAACACAAAGATTTTGAAGAATATCTAAATTCAAAGGCACTACTCTTCAAAAAATGTAAAATAGGAATAATAAACAAAGATGACCCGAACCATGAAAAAGCAATTAAAAACCACACTTGCAAAATCAAAACATTTGCACTTAACTCGCCGGCTGATTACAACGCTGAAAATTTGAATCTTATAAATGAAAACGGGAAAATCGGAATCAGTTTTTCCGCCACAGGAAAAGTTGACATCAAAAATATTTTCGTTTCTATTCCCGGCGAATTTAACGTTTACAATTCTCTTGCGGCAATTGCTGCAGCTGACAGCCTTGGAATCCCTGAACATTTCATTTCAAGAGGCCTTGAAAAAACCAGGGTTAAAGGCAGATTCGAAGCTCTTCCAACGGCAGGAAACTACTCGATGTTCATCGACTATGCGCACAATGCACTCAGCATGGAAAATATTTTAGAAACCATTAAAAAATATAATCCGAAAAGAATTGTCACTCTTTTTGGCGCAGGAGGAAACAGGCCGAAAATCAGAAGATATGAAATGGGCGAAGTAAGCGGCAGGCTTTCTGATCTTTCGGTTATAACGAGCGACAACCCGAGATTTGAAGAGCCGCTTGACATAATTGAAGATATAAAAACAGGCATAAAAAAAACTTCCGGCGAATATACTATAGTGCCGGACAGAAAAGAAGCTATTGAATTTTGCATAAAAAATGCAAAGGACGGCGATGTGATAATTCTTGCGGGAAAGGGCCACGAAGATTACCAGGAAATTAAGGGCGTTAAGTATCATTTGGATGAAAGAGAAGTCGTTTCGGAGATATTTAAAAAGTTGGGCCTTAACGCAAAATAAACAGAGGTGAACTATGGAAAAAATCAGCATAAAGGAGATTTTAGAAGTAACGGGCGGAGAGCTCCTTTCGGGAAATACTGATCAATTTATACGCAGTGTTTGCGTAGACACCAGGAAAATAACCAAGGAAGACTGCTTGTTCGTAGCGCTTAAGGGGCAAAAAGTTGACGGCCATAGCTTTATAAAAACTGCTTTCGAGCTGGGGGCAGCTGCGTGTTTGATTGAAGAAGATTTCGAAGGCGAAATCCCCGGGCCAATAATCAAAGTTGCTTCAACGCTAGCTGCAATGCAGAATTTAGCAGCTTATTACAGAGCAAAATTTGAAATTCCCGTCATAGGCGTCACAGGAAGCGTTGGCAAAACAACCACCAAAGAAATGATTGCCGCAGCTCTTGGCGAAAATTTGAAAGTTTTTAAAACCGAAGGCAATTACAATGGGCAAATAGGCTTGCCGCTAACGATTTTTAATCTTGACAGCAGCTACCAAGTAGCTATTTTAGAAATGGGCGTAAGCGAGCTCGGCGAAATGGACAGGCTGGAAAGAATTGCGAAGCCAACCATAGGCGTTATAACGAATATCGGCCTTTCTCACATTGAAAATTTTAAATCAACTGAAATTACCTGCAGCGAAAAAGTGAAAATCATAAAAGGAAAAGATAAAAAACTTTATGTCAACGGCGATTCACCATTGCTCGCCAACGCAAAAACCGATGCTCAGGTTATTAAATTCGGTGTGAATGGCTCTTACCCCTACCGCTGCGAAGACGTTTTTTCTACGAGCACTTCAACAAGTTTCGTTCTTTGCACCCCAGAGCTGAAAGAAAATATCACAATTCCTTGCCTCGGCATGCACAATGTTTACAATGCACTCGCATCCATCGCCGTTGCGATGGATATGGGAATTCACCTTGAAGACATCAAAAAAGGTCTTCTTAATTTCAAAAACGCGGGCATGCGCCAACAAATTTCAAAAATCGGAGACATCACACTTATAGATGATTCTTACAATGCAAGCCCCGATTCAGTTAAAAGTTCTGTTGGAATTTTAAAAAATCTACCGAATGCTGGCAAAAATATAGTTATTATTGCGGATATGCTTGAACTTGGAGTAAGATCGGAAGAAATTCATTTTGAAACAGGAAGATACATCGCAATGGAACGAGTCGACATTTTAATAACTGTTGGAAAAGACTCGAGGAATCTTTCTCAAGGAGCAATGTCGGCAAATCAAAACATAATTAGTTACCACTGCGAAAATAATCAAGAGGCCATAAAAACTCTTTTTGAAATTATTGCGCCGAATGATAAAATTCTAATAAAAGGTTCTCGCGGCATGCACACGGAAGAAATTGTTAATGCCATTAAAAATGAATATGAATAAGCCACGCTTTAACTGCGTGGCTTAATTTTTTTGTTAAAATGTTTCAACTCTGTCAGCTTTTTCAGCAATTCTTGAAATTATTTCATAACCTATCGTGCCGCAAATTTCCGCCATTTCATCAACAGTCACGTTAATATTGTCAAAAATCGCAACTTCATCGCCAACTTTAACTTCGCCTTTAATGTCAGTTATATCAATCATCGTAAGATCCATGCAAATCGTTCCAATAATTGGTGCACGCTGACCATTAATAACGAAACATCCCGGATTTTTCTTGTTAAAAAGTGACCTAAAAATTCCATCTGAATAGCCAATTCCAATAGTCGCAACTTTGGTTTTGCGGTCAGTTGTGAAGCGTCTGTTGTAGCTTATCGGCGTGCCGCTTTCAACCTCTCTAATTTGCAAAACACTCGAAGTGAACTTAAGGCAAGGCTTTAGCGAAATTCTTTCTTTAAGGAAATCGCACGGGTAGTAACCGTAAAGAATATAACCCGGCCTTACCATGTTAAAATGCTTAGCATTTTCATTGAATATCGCCGCACCTGCGCATGCGTGTTTATATTTAACTTTGCCATAAATATCTTCGAAATCTGCGATACCTTGTTCAAAACGTTTAGTTTGAAGTTTCGTAAAGGCTATATCGGAATCTTCTAAAGCATCAGCGCTGGAATAATGCATAAATAATCCTTCAACTTTTATATTTTCAAGCTTCAAAATTTCTTTTGCAAATTCCGAAATTTCAGGCAAATTAAGCCCAAGCCTGCCGTGACCTGTGTCAAATTCCACATGAACACGAATGATTTTATCTGAATTTTTAGCTTTTTCATTTAATTTTTTAGCAAAATTAATGTCAGAAACCGCAGGAATAAATTCTCCCCTAACAATTTCAGGAATATCTTCAGCGGCAGGCTGATAAATAATCACGATGTTAGCGTTCGGAAGCACATTTTTAATGCTAAAAGCCTCTTTAACATCAGCCACAGCCAAATATTTGCAGCCGCTAAACAAATTTGCGATGATGTCGCTGCCGATTCCATAAGCGTTTGCCTTAACCATCGGCATGATTTCAACGCTGCTTCCAACGGCATTTTTAATTTGCATAAAATTGTATTTAATAGCATTAACGTCCACATAAAGCCTCGTGGAACTGAGCGAAGAAGGAATATATTGCTCACCAGTTAAAAATCTTTTGAGCGATTCATAAATTTCTTCCATTTTCATATTTCTCGAGCCTTTTATAAGAACGGTATCACCCGCTTTTATTTTGCCATTAGAAACGTAATTTTTAAGGCAATCAAGCATATTTCCTCTCTCGGAAACGCCAAAACAGTCCGAATGCTTTTCCATTCCGTCTTTAAATGATTTAAAATCTTCACCTATGAAAAAGGCATGATCTATTTGATTTTTGCAGCAGCAAACCGCAAGATTAAAATGCTCCTCAGCACTAAAACTTCCAAGCTCAGAAATTTCGCCTAAAATTGCAATTTTTTTGCCATCATTTTTAATATTTGCCAGATTTTCAATGGCAACTTTCGAAGATTCAGGGCTGGCATTGTAATAATCTTTAATAATTTTAACGCCGCTAACAAACGAAACCTCAGACCTCATCGGTGAAGCTGCAAAGCATTCAAGAGCGCTCGCGATTTCGTTTCCTGTGAAGCCAAACTTCAAACACACGAGCGAAGCCAAAAGAGAATTCAAAATATTTTGCTTACCCAAAATCGGCAAAGAAATTTCAAATTTAGAGTTTTTAAAATCAACTTCAAAATGGCTTGAAAACTCATTATTTTTAATATTTTCAGCAAAAATATCAGGGTTATTTTCTTTTTTCAAACCCGCAAAAAGGACTTCAAATTCACTACTTTTAAAATTTTTAAGTAGCTCATCATCAGAATTCAAAACGACCGTACCACCAGGCTTCAAGTGCTTCAAAATTTCAAGTTTTGCCTTGAAAATATTTTCAAGCGAACCAAGATTTCCAATGTGCGCCTTGCCTACATTCGTAATGACAGCAATATCAGGCTTTGCAATTTTCGAAAGATTTTCAATTTCGCCAAGGTGGTTCATTCCCATTTCTAAAACGGCGAAATCATAACTATCGTCAAGCTCCAAAATGCTTTTAGGCAGCCCAATTTCATTATTAAAATTCCTGTTTGCCGCAAAAACTTTAAACTTTCTTGAAAGAATATTCGCAATCATGCTTTTGGTCGTGGTTTTCCCGGTGCTTCCCGTAACAGCAATGACTTTCGCGCCAATTTTCCCTCTGTAATAAGAAGCAAGATTTTGAAGCGCAATCAAAGTGTCGCTTACTTTTAAAATCGGCAACGAAGTTTTGATTTCCTCGCTGCAAACGATTGCGCACGCACCTTTTTTTTCGGCAATCTGAGCAAAATCATGGCCGTTACGCTTTTTACCTTTGAGGGCGAAAAACAAATCGCCCTTTTTCAAAGTTCTCGTGTCGGTGCTGATGTTTCCCACAGTAATATTTTCGAAATTTTCGTTTTTACTTCCAATAGCTTTTGCAATTTCTTCAAGCATAAGTGCTTTCATTAATAAGACCTCTTATCTAAATTTAGTTATGGTTAGAAATAATTTTTTCGAGTAATCCAAGCGGATTGAGCGGCGGATTTTCTTTGCCTGCCTGCTGAAAAATTACAGTCGATGAAGTGAGCGCAGGAAGAGTGTTAATTTCGATTACAATAATCTCGCCCGTTTCGCCGTTAACGAAAACGTCAATCCTGCAATAATCTTTAACTCCAACTTTTTCGCAAAGTTTTTCCATGTAATTTTTAAGTTTAGCCGTGATTTCATTCGCAATGATATATTCCGGTGGAGGAGTAATATTAACGCCTGTTCCGCCCTGGAATTTTTCCTCAAGGCTCAAAACACCCGAATTTGCAATGGTTATGCTCGGGCTAAGCGCATGATACTTGCCCTTGGTTTCAAGCACGCCGATTGTAAGCTCAACCCATTTCACAGGGCTTTCGTAAACAATTTTATTGTCAATTATTGAAATTTTGTCAACTTCAATGTATTCTTCTATCAAAATTTCCCTGTTGTGAACACCCAAAGTTATCGGGCCGCTGTGCATTTTGAATGTTCCTTCGGGAGCGATGTCGATTCCAAGCGTAAAAAATTCAACGTATTTTTTAAATTCTTCTGCAGATGTCAAAACAACTACACCTGTCGAGCAACCGTCTTTTCTTGGCTTAATTATAACTTTATCTGCGCCGAATTCATTTGTAAGCTCATTCCAGTAGCTTTCGTAATCATTTGAATTTGCAATCTTTTTAAGTTCATCAATGGTAACAAACGTCTTCTTCGCAGTCCTGAGCGAAGGAAGCTTTAGCGAATCAACAACCTTGCCTGTTTCGAATTTATCCATGCAAAGCTTTGCAGCCTCAGACCTCGAACCATTGAAAGGAACGCCCTCTTTTTCAAGTAATTCCTGAATTCCGCCGCCTTCTCCAAAGCCTCCGTGAAGGCCAAGAAAAACATAGGCATCTTGAAGCTTTGACCTTTTGATGAAATCCTTAAGAGGAATGAACTCAAGCTTTTCTTCAAGGCCTAATTTTTCGCGAATTTGCGTTCTAAGACTTTGTGTTTCGTTTTGTTTTGCGCGGTGCTGATAGATAACCTCTTCAACCGTGTGGTTCAAAATTATGTCATATGTAAGCGGCGAAACCTTATATTCCCCATTTTCCATTATCATTAGGTAAGGGTGCGGCTCGTAAAGCTTTGAATTCAAAAGTTTAAGCCAAACATTCGAACCGCTCATGAGCGAAACTTGCCTTTCGGAGGTTATTCCGCCAAGCAAAATATTCACCCTTTTTTTGCCGCTATTTTCCGGGAAATAAACGCCTTGGCGCTTCGCAGAACTCCTTAAAATGTATTCCAAAATGCCTTTATGCGTAAAGCCGATTTTAGCGCCTTGCTGGAATAAAAAGCTGTTTTGCTCCATTCCTGAAATTGGGTTGAAATCCGAAAAATAGATTTCACCATCATCGAAAAGCCAGCCATCAATTCTCAAAAAGTCTTTTGCACCTGCAATTTCAAAAAGATTTTCGGCTTGGTGCCTGATTTTTTCAATAACTGAAGCGGGAAACCTAGGAGGATTATAATAGTGAGTTTCGTTGGTTGGAAGGTATTTGCGGCGAGTGGTGAAGAAATTTTCTTTAATGTCCTTTTCGCTTTCGGCCGCATTTTTAACTTCAATTTCCGTTGGAATAAGCGCAACGGGTTTGCCCTCGAAATTCTGAAGAATAAGAACGGTGAACTCTCTTCCTTTGCAAAATTCTTCGATTAAAACATCGCCGTAATTTTCAAGCTCGCTAACGGCTTTTTCTTGGCATTGCTGAAGATTTTCAGCCAAAACAACTCCAAAAGATGAACCGCCTTTAACGGGCTTTATAACAACTTTTGAAAGATTGAATTTTTCATAAAACTCTTTTATTTTTTCGCTAATTTCCGGATCATTTTTACTTAAAATGAGCTTTGGAATACTTTTGAAATTGTGTTTATTTAAAATTTGAGTTTCGGCGTTAGCTTTGCTGTACATCATGTCGCATGCTTTAGAGCCCGAAGCCACAAAAGGAATATTATTTTTTTCTAGAATTTTTTGAATTGTTCCGTCTTCGCCGTAAGCGCCGTGAATAACCGGCATGACCAAACTTGCATTTTTTAAAGTGCTAACAAATTCTTCTTCCGAAAGTTTCTCGCATTCGTTTGCAAGCTTAAAATCAAAGTCGCTCGTTGTGTTCGAATAAAGAAAAGTCTCATCAACAAAATATTTATTAAGATGAAGATCAATAAAAATAACCTTTATATTAATCTCATCTGACTTCCCTATATTATCATAAAACGAGCGAACTGAATTAAGCGAAATGCCCCTTTCAAGCGAAGGTCCACCGCAAATTAAAACCAAATTGAACAAACTAAATCTCTCCCTTTGAAAAGTTACTAAAAACTTTTTTGAAAAATACGTCTTAATTATCTATATTTGAGCAATAACAAAAATATTTTTCAAATTCTATGCCTTTTCTTTAATTATAACCCTTAATTATAAAATTTCAATAAAATTAATAAAAAACAAGAAAAGGCCCACTCGAGGCCCTTTCCAAACATTTCTGTGATTATTTTTTGTTTTTCCTATCTTTATTCATAATTAACTCGGCTTTTAATTTATCGTAATTTTTCTCAGCAAATTTATTGTAATCTACGTCTACATCAAAGCCTTTTTTAAGAGTTCCATTTTCATTTTTCTTGAAATTAAAGTCTATTGTAAATTTAACTTCTCCTGCAGGCATTGCATCACGAACTTTTTCGAAAGTGTTAAGTCCGGCTTTTTTCACATCTTTATCTTTAAGGAACCTGCGAACCAAAATTTCTTCCCTATTTGTGTAAATTGTTCTTGTTTGCATCCACAGTTCACGGCACAAGTTAACCATTGTGCGAGCACAAGGAGCGATAATGTTGCTATTTTCATCGCGTGAAGCATCTGCAATTTTCTTTTCTTCCATTATGTAGTCAGCCATTTTACTAAATACACCTGGAACAATAACTTCACCGGTTTTATCTTTCGTGTCATCTTTGATGCTATACCAGCAATTGCCGCCTTTTTCAGTCATAGAAGGTTTAAGTGTAGCTTTGATTTCATCTTCCGCAA
Source organism: uncultured Oscillospiraceae bacterium (assembly GCA_900554335.1). Taxonomy (GTDB): domain Bacteria; phylum Bacillota; class Clostridia; order Oscillospirales; family Acutalibacteraceae; genus UMGS1491. Next base: position 34,999 of record USGT01000003.1, on the reverse strand, counting down.
TTTTTTTGTAAGCTTCTCTGTCTAAAACTTGGAATTTAACAGCATTTTCTTTAAGACGTGTTAAAACACTTCCATCATGCAGCGGATGAGTGCGGGTTGGGTCTGCGTCCTCTCCCTCATCCTTAGGAAGGCCAAGTGATTCATTAGTTTCATTAGTGGTAAGAATCAATGTGAAAGTTGAGAAGTCAATCGGGTCTCCATCTTGGCATGGGTTCGGGAACATGCCGCCCTTGTCAAACAAAATTCTGAGCGAAGCATCCAAAGGATGTTGAACTCTACCACCTTTTATCTCAGCAATATTACCGATCTTATCATATTCGTCGATTATTGCTACACCTTTAGGATTTTCCATTACGAATTTTCCTAAATTATCTTTCGGGGAATCATAATAGAAGAATTTTGTCTTTTCAACGCCAAAAAGTTCTTTTACAGGATTAGAATTTTCGCCACAATTAATTTGTTCAGCACTAATGTGGTATATATTCTTCGGATCTGGAGCCAAAGCCCTAGCCAAAATTTGCGCAGTCATAGTTTTACCGGTTCCGGCTGAGCCATTAAGGACGATTATTTTCGGCAGTTTAAGGTTAGTGTTAAGAATACCTCTGTCAAGGTCTCTTCTGTAGCTCATAACTCCTTCGAAGAATTCACTAACTTTCTTCACAGCTTCTTCCTGGCCTTTAACATGCTTCATTCCATCTTCAAACATTTCTCTGCGTTCTTCTTCAGTGTAAACAAAGTGTTGGTCCGCACCAATGAGCCAGTCGTTAAGAGCAGCGCCGTTATCTTTCATTGTTTTCCAAATTTTAAAGCTATCGCCAAAGAAATTTTGAATTTTATTCAGGTTTCCTGCGAAATTACCAAGACGATCCACAATCCATGAAAGTCCTGCAAAGCCAACAACAGCCGTGCTAACCACGTTTGAAACTATAGGAACCCCGCTAATGAACTTTTCCATGTTCTTGCTGATGTCGCTAGTGTTAAGAACAGATTTTTCAGCTTCTGGATTGTTCTTATTCTTTGAATAGCGTTTAACGCCTATAGCCAACAATATAATTGCTGTTACAGCTGCAGCTCCAAGAGCTACTTTGCCTTTATTATCCCAAAGGAATTCGCCAATTTTTTGGAATCTTCTTTTAATTTTGCTTGAAAAAGAATCTTCTTTTTCTTTAGGAATTTCTGAAGTTGAAGGCACATCATTTTCGTGAGAAACAGGAACTAAATTTATATAGTTTTCGCCTGATTTTTTATTTAAATCTGCTGCATTAACGCCTCCGCAAGTTAAAACAGTGGCTGCAGCTAAACCGCTAGACACGATTTTCTTGAAAGCGCTTACTCCGCCAGCAACTTGAGAAATCTCTTCATCACTCAAAGCTTTTTTACCTAATCCTTGGGTGCAAAGCAAACATTCGTCAGCCAGTTGCATTAAGAAGTCTTCAAATTCAGCTTTTGAATAACCCTTTCTAATGTTTAAACAAAATTCATACATTTCATCAACATCGTCAATGAGCATAAATTCGGGAAGCAATTCTTCGCTACTTAAAATCTCATAAAAAACTTTTGTAATTTCCTTATTCAATTAGCAAACTTCCTTTCTAATCTTAAATTAATTTCTTAACATCTATAGTTAGATTATATAACGTAATTTAAACTTTGTCAACTGTTTTATGAATAATTTATCTTATTTTAAGTTGTATTAATGCCATTTCTTCGACAGAATTAGCAAAAGTCCGAATGTTGTTTGTTACTATATTTCTTATTTTCTTAAGAAGCTCTTCTTTATTTTCCTGAGTCTTTGCATATTTAACCACTAATTCAAGGTGCTTGACAGCTAAATTTTTTCTTATTCCGAATCTTCTAATGATAAAAATTATGTTTTCAAACACAACCAAAGCATTTTCAGAATTTTTTGGGAATTTAGTGTAAAAATTTTTAACTTTCAAAATTTGTTCAAGTTTCAAGCGCGAAATCTTTTTGAGGTAATTCGAGCATGAATGAACATCATCAAAGTAACCAGCTTCTTCAGATAAATGAATGTTTTCAACAAAAGTGTTAAGCATATCAGCAAATTTAGAGCTAGGGCCGTAGGTAAGCCAGCCAAAATTAAGCCCCGAACCCGGGTTTATAAGCATATACATAGGGTGATACATAAAATCATCTAGACCTTTAAATAATTCCTGAGCATACATTTGGCCATAAAGTACGGTTTTTGCCTTTGTGTAATAACAAGTAAAAAAAAGAAATTTCATGTCTTTAGAGCATGTTATTTTCTGTTTGCTGTCAAGTTCTATCTTATCTTTTTCTTTTTTCAGCAAATCTAATAATTCATTAAATTTGTCTGATAGCATTCTTAAAGTTCCTACTGCGTAATATTGGCCACTAAGTTGGCTTTTAATGATTTTCATGTTGCGGTAATTTGGACTGTTTTTTCGAATTTCACCTGCAAATCCGCTAGGCATAAGCATAGTGCACAACAAAAGAATAACTGCAAGGGTCTTGTTTTTCATTTCTAATAGCTCCTTATAAAATAACTGTTTCATATTAATCTTATTAAATTTGTTACCTTAATTCAAGGATTTAAAAATAAAAAAATCATATAAACTAAATATAAATTTAGCAAACCGAGAAAATAAAAACATAACATAAAATTTCAAAACTAAACATTTTCATCTAAAAAAATAAAACCACCCGTAAAATAGGTGGTTTTTGCATATTTTATTTTTTACTTCCTTAAATAGCATCCGCTTCCACTAAGGAAAAAGTGTTCAGCCTTCCATGGCCAATATTCTCCGCCGCCGAATGAAGTGAATTTCAAAGCGCTTGAATTTCCGAGCAAAACAATCACCGTATCCGTGGCATCAAAGCAACCTTTAGCGTTCAAAGCAATGGTATGCCTCGAATCGGTGCCTTTTGCTTTAAACGGCAGCCCTGTGATAGAAGCTACTCCTTCGCCAACGTCTGTTACTGTGGCTTCTATAAAAAAGTTTATGTAAACTAACTCCCCAATGCGGAAATAATAAGCTTCGCTTCCTTGCATGGTGTAAGTTGGAGGCCCTCCAAACGGGCATGATAGCGCAGGCGTCCACGTGCCTTGCTCAAAGGTTGGCACATCCGTTATATTAACAATTTTATTTAAATCTTTCGAAACCAATTTCCCGTTGACTTTTATGTCTTTAACTGCATCTGTAGGAAGATTACTTACCTCGTTAAGTGCGGTCACTAAAGCGCTAAACTCAGAAGTGCTTTCAACTGCTTCGGTGAAATCTCCCTTTGAAGTAACAATGACTCTAAGGCCGTTAATTTTAAGCAAATCATTTTCAGAATTAAAAATTTGGAATTCACATTCAACTATTCCAAGCATGCTCACCATTTGAGAAGTCACGCTAACAGAGGCGCTATTTTCGCTCGTGTCAATTGTGCAGCTATTGTAAATTTGCGTTCCGTCAGGTTTGCGAGCATAAAATGTCACCGTTTTGCCGCTGAGACTAAGTTTTGTTTCATCTTCATCCAAAAAATAAACCTTAATGCACCTTGCATCAACTTCGCCTTTAACCGCATAAAAAATTTCATTGTTCTTTTCCCACAACTTTAAACTTATTTCTTTGGTTATCATTCGTTTTCTCCCTTTCAATTTTTTGAATAATTTTTTATTCACTTATAGTTTGAAACAAAGAAAAAATTGCCCTATTTCGGGCAACTTCGTAAAACTTTTTATATTAATGTGCGCATTTTTTGCAAGGCGTCAAACCTGCGGAAATCGCATCTTCCAATGTTGTAAGTTTAGAATTTTTTCCTCCGCAATCAGGGTCGAAATGATATCTTTTTCCATGAGGCGTTCTGTAAACTTGTTTGCCGTGAGAATTATTGGTGTTTTTGGTGCTCTTTTTGCTCGAAGAGGCCTTAGCGTTTGAAGATGCTGCTTTGCTTGTTTTCTCGGCTGCTTTTTTCTTAGCTTTTGCTTCAGCTTGCAGCTTTGCTTGCTCTTCTTCAGCGGCTTTTGCAGCTTGTTTTTCAGCTTCCTTCTTGGCTTGCGCTTCGGCTTCTTGCCTGGCTTTTTCTTCATCCTCTTTAGCTTTTTCCTCGGCGAGAATTCTTTCGTTATCAATTATTTTAACAGAAATCTTGTTGCTTTCGATTCCTTCAGAAGTTTTGGCAAAAACTTCGCATTCTCCTTCGCCTGCCGGATTCAATTTCAAATTCACTTTGCTTTCTACTGCGGTTCCATCCGTTTTTTCCAAGCTTGCCACTTCTTCATTCGAGGTGCAATACTGCAAATCTTCAGTTTCTGCATTTTCCGGCTTAATTTCCAAAGTCAAATCTTTGGTTTCATTTATGTCCATTTCTAACTCGGTTTCATCAAAGTGCAGGCTAGTTATTTCAGGCTTTTCTTCTGTTTCTTCAGCTTCTTCCGATTCTGCGGGCTCTTCCGCGCTTTTTTCAGTGTTTAAAGCAGGCGTAACAGCTTCGGTTTTAGCAGGCGCCGGGTTGCTGATTAGCACAAAAGCCGCAGCCAACGCAAAAAACACGGAAGGCAAAAAAATTTTCATGTATTTTCCGTTTTTATTCCAAAATGCGCTCATTTTACCATAATATTTTTCAGGAATTTTCCCAGAATATTTTTTAATAATTTCTTTTGATTTTTCATAAACCGCTGGGATTAAAAACGCGCCAAACAAAAGCAGAAAAAAGCCGGCAAAAAAATTTGCAAACATTAATATAAAACCCATGAGAGCAAAAACGCCTCCAAAAACGCTAAGAAAAATATCTAAATATTTATATTTCAATTTATTTTCCTCCAATCTTTATTTTTTATTTGTAAAAAATCTATCCAAATTATAACATTATATAACGATTTCGTCAATAAATAGCATATTTTGAAAAACATTTTTATAAATATCAAAGATAATTTTTGAATATTTTTTTGATTACTCCACAGAATATATTTAAAAACACAAAGGAGTGATTATTTTGCACGAAAGTATATCCCAAGCAGCAATTCATTCAATAATTTCGGTAATTATTCTTTTCATTTTCACGCGAATGGCCGGAAAAAAGCAAATATCTCAGCTCAGCTTTTTTCATTATGTCATAGGAATTTCAATAGGTTCCATCGCAGCAGCTTTTGCAGTTGACCTTGACATAGACTTCCCGGAATTCATCACCAGCGTTATAATCTACGGCGTGTTCCCACTCATTCTTTCATGGATAAGCATTAAAAGCCAAATCGGAAGAAAAATTCTTAACGGTGCGCCAACTTTGCTCATTCAAGACGGGAAAATAATAGAAGAAAACCTAAGAAAAACCAAAATTAACATCAACGAACTTCTGGAAGAATGCAGGCTCAAAAACGCTTTTAATATTTCTGAAGTTGAGTTTGCAATTCTTGAAACAAACGGCGAAGTGAGCGTTCAAATGAAGCCTGAAAGCCTGCCGCTAACGCCGAAAGACGTTAAAATTCCAACTCAGTATAAAGGCATTTGCTCGAACATGATTATAGACGGCACAGTTTTGGAAGAAAACATGAAAATAATGAATAAAAGCAAAGAGTGGCTCAAAACTGAGCTCGAGAAAAAAGACATTAAAAGCGCCAAAGATGTTTTGCTTGCGTTCATTGACAGCTCAGATAACTTTTATGTTTACAAGAAAAACGACAACCCAAAAACCACTCCTACAATATAAAGTATAAAACTCATCCGCTCCTTCGGTTTGCCAAGAAGAAGCGGTTTTTAATATGTTTTGTTAAAACTAAAACGCCCGGACCGCTAATCCAGACGTTTGTTTTTTATTATTTTCTGCCAACTGTAGTGTTATCTTTCGTTCTTTCTTGAAGCTCTTCCACTGGGTTTTCTTTGGTTTCAAACCTGTAATCTTCGCCGTTTTTTTGAATATAATTTTCAATTACTTCGTGCGAAGGAACATCGCTGACACTCTTATTTATTTTATTTTGGAATTTAAAGAAATCAGCCTCTTTCGGGAGCGATGAAACCTCAGTGTATCCTTCTTTGTCGGCGGTGTTATTCACCGTGTTTGCAAGAATATCCCTAACATATTCAATATTAGATTCAAGCTTCAAAAGCTCCGGGAAACTGCCATCAGGAATAACTTGCTGCCACTCTTTATTTTCGTATTTTTGCAAAAGCTCAGCTGCTTTGTGAAGATGCGCCACTTCTTGCGCAAAATGTTGTTCCCATATTTTCTTGATTTGCGGGTCTGTTTCATAATTAAAGCAAGAATAATACAAATAGCACTCGGTATATTCATGGCAAAGCAAATTCTCAAGCCAAGTCATGTTAGTGTCCAGCAAGCATCCATATTGCGTTACGTGCTCTTCCTCAACTAAGCCTATTTCTTGATAAAGCCTTCTTCCTATATCTGAAGTGTAAAAACCCGCAATATTCATGTAGTAATTCATTGTTTGCTGCTCAGCAGCCGTGATTATAGCAACGTTTAATTTTGTTATTGGATCAGCTTTTTTGGAATTTATGTGATTTCTCACGTTGTCATAAGGGTGCCTGTGGTGAGAAATCGTGGGTCTGCCCGGCATTATTTCAGTGTATTTTCCAACTAATTTTTCAGCGTGAATTCCATGCTCAGCTTCGAGCAAATCAGCATAGCGATAAAGATGATCAAAATCCTCTAAAAGCGCAAAATCAAGAGCAGATTTCACATTTTCGTCTGGTTCGCTTTTAGCAAGAGCTGCAGTTAAATCGACCGCTAACTGCTCATAACTTATAGTCGTTTCAAGAATGGTTTCGTTTATGGGCTTAAGCGAAGCGATTTTCATTTGCTGCTGCTTTTCAATATATCTTAACATTGCAAGTTCCCTGCGAAGGTCGTTATTATCGCAATTTCTTGAAAATTGGTGCGAAAACCAGTTGGCTTCAAATTCCGTTCCGTTCATAAGAATTATGCGCGTTTTGGTGTAAGGGTCAACTTCATTTTTATTGTAAGAATAAAAGTAAAGTTCTTTCCAATCTTTAATGCTGCTGAAAATTTTTTTGGGTTTTTCTTCAAATGGATTCAAAAAAATTCCTCCTAACAAATTATTTATCAATAGTTAGTATCAATATTTTTTTATTAAATATTCCCTTTTTATTTATCTCAAAATTATTTAAATGTAACTTTCTTATTGAAAAAATTTTTTATTTGGTGTATAATAACTATAGAACTGTGAAAGCATTTGAAGGGAGTGGAAAACAGATGCCTAAAGATGCAGTTAAAATTATTTCTAAAAATAGAAAAGCTTCTCACGACTATTTTGTGATTGAGAGCTTTGAAGCCGGCATTGAGCTTAAAGGAACTGAAGTTAAATCTATCAGAAATGGCAGCATTAACCTTAAGGATTCTTGGTGTTCTATTGTTGACGGCGAAATTTTTGCGAATAATATTCATATCGGCGCATATGATAAAGGAAATATTTTTAACGTTGACCCTCTGAGAGTCAGGAAGCTTTTAATGCACAAAAAAGAAATAAATAAGCTTTTTGGCCAAACTAAAAAGCAAGGCTTTTCAATAATTCCACTTTCGGCGTATTTCAAAGGTTCTAAGGTTAAAATTCAAATTGGTTTCTGCAAAGGCAAAAAACTCTATGACAAGCGCGAAGATTTAGCCAAAAAAGCCGCTCAAAGAGACATCGAGCGTGCATTTAAAGAACGAAATCAATAGTAAGTAATTTTAAAGCTCATGGGGGCGTAATGGGTTCGACGAGGAATAGAAGTTTAGGTAAGCGGGTAGCAAGGTGGAACTGCTTTAAAAGTCACACTTAATTTAAACGGAAAAACTATTTATGGCGACAAGCCAAGCAACAGCGAAAGCAACGTAATTCATGCCAACTTCGGAAGGATGGCTGCTGTAGCTGCTTAATTAGCCTTAATATTTAGGCGACATCTTCTGGCGGACTACCGCGACCGACTTAAGGTGCTAACATAGCGGTGAACGTGAATCATTGATTTTCTCGGCTTTGATCATGCAACAGAGAATACTTGTTTTTCATGGATTCTAGTGAACTTGTTAAATGAGGAAGTTTTAATCGCTAGATACACTCGTAGAAAGCTTAAATGGACTATTTTTCGGACAGGGGTTCAATTCCCCTCGCCTCCACCATGTGTCCCTTATACGAACACCCAGTTTCGTGTAAGGGAATTTTTATTTTATACGTTTGAAATTGAAGTACTTCAAAAATTAAGAGAAGAAAAAATAAATGAGCAAAAAACTTCCATTCAAGCTGAAATTGATATAACCGCTAAAACACTTCAAAGTATCAAGTCAAGGCTTGTTGGGTATCAATCTGAAATAGGAGCAATAAATAGTGTTGCACAAGCTAAAATGGCACTTGCAGAGGTCGAAGAACAATCTAAAAACGAAAACTTTTTTACTAAACTTTGGCGAGGAATTACTGGTAAACCGCAAATTACTAAGGTAAAGTCAGATTTAGAGCAATACATAGATTTATCTCAAAAAGTAGAAAATGCACAAAGCAAAATCAATGCATTAAATACAAGTCTTTCACTTGTTTCTATGCCTAATTATACTCAAGCCTCTAACAATGCTTCTAAATCTACGAAAGATCACAATAAAGCTCTAAACGACAACAAAAAAGCACTTGAGAATCAAAAGAAAACACTAGAAGATAATAAAAAAGCAATCAATTCGCTTCTTGACATGACCGTCAAAATGATAAAAAAGCAGAAAGAAACTGAAAAAGAAGCGTTAAAGGAAAGTCTTGATGGTTACAAAAAGAAAATTGATTTAATGAAACGTTCTCTTGACGTTCAAAAAGATGAATATCACTATCAAAAGGAACTTTCTGATAAAAATAATGAAATAAACAAAATTCAAACAAAACTGTCTGCTCTTCAATTTGATGATAGTGCGGAAGCACAAAAGAAACGCAAAGAGTTGCAAGAAAAGCTAAAGAAAGACGAAGAAGATTTACAAAAATTTTTATACGATAATGGAATTGAAAGACAGAAGAAAGCACTAGACAACGAGTACAATCAATTTAAAGACAGCACAGATAAAAGAATTAAAGTAATCGAGGATTATTTACACCACGAAGGACAAATTCGTATTGATGCAATGAACTTAATCGAAGGTAAGTCGCAAGAATTTTACAATAATCTTATGCGATATAATATTGATTATGGTGACGGTATGACTTCTACTGTAATTGGTGCTTGGAATAATGCTTATTCTGCTTTAAGTAGGTTTAATTCAGGTCAAATAAACGTAGCAAATACTTTAGGAGCAATTTCAGGTCAAATATCAGGGATAACGTCTCAAATTGAAAGTGCAAACAAAGCTATGAATAATCTTGGAAACACTTCAAGAGAAACTGCTAAAGCACTAAATTTATCTGCAAGAGAATATAAAAACGTTAATAATGAGGAGAAAACAAGTGAAATTACCAGGCTTCAAAGACTTATAGAACAAGTAAGCACTCAAAGAGGTGCAGAACCTTCTCTTAGCTATTATAGACGCAAATTATACGATTTAAGAGGTTATGCAAGCGGTACTCTTTCATCAAAAAAAGGTTTAGCAACCGTTGATGAAAACGGAAAAGAAATTATTTTAGATAAATCTTCTCCCGGAAGATACAGACTTATGAATGAAGGAGATGTTGTATTTTCTCATGAAGCTACTAAAAAATTATGGGATTTTGCAAATAGCCCCAATAACTTTGTAGGCACTGGAATGTTTGCTAACAGTCCTAAAGAAAAAATATTTTATAACAAAAATTATAACAACCTTTCCTCGCCTATTGTGAACATAAACATTAAAGGTAATGCAGATTTTGAAACTGTAAATGCACTAAAACGAGAAAGTGAAAATATTATCAAAAAAGCTGTTGAAATTACTTTTAAGACAGCTAACAAATATGCTGAAATCATTTAAAAGGAGGTCATAAATAGTGAGTTTTCTAGGAAATTACTTTGTGTATAATGGAATATCTTCAAAGGATTTTGGCTTAATTTTAATGTCTATAAATACCGGTTTAAACGATATAGTATCTGGCTCAGGTATAGAAATAAAAAGCGAATCAGTCATGAAAGACCCTAGAAAACTGTTTTTAGGGGCTAAAGAAAATACGGTTTTAGAATTTTCTATTGAAATTGTATCTAAAGAACCTATTGATCTCCCAACTTTTTTAAGAATTAAAAATTGGCTTTTTGGAAATCCCGGATATCATAAACTTCAAATTGAAGATGAATGGTATTCGGATTTTTATTTTAATTGCATTTTGAAAGCAAACGAAGATATAAAGTTTGGCGGTCAACATTTTGGTGTTAGATGTAATTTAGAGTGCGATTCTCCCTATGCTTATACATTCCCACAAACTAAAATTTATAACTTTGATAGTTCTGTAATTAATTATTTTGAATTTGACAATTTTTCTGCTGAAGTTTATGGGCTTAGACCAACGATAGAGATTAAACTTTCAAGTGCGGGTAACAATTTTAACATCAAAAACTTAACCACTAAACGAGAATTTAAAATGGAAAATTTATCTACTAATGAAGTAATTACTGTTGATAATCAAAACGAGATTATTACATCATCTACTGGGCTTAATAGGTTTAAAAATCTATCTAAAGGTCAAAGCCAAGGCTATTTTAGTTTAGTTCATGGTATTAACAAACTTGAGTGTCATGGACTTTTAGACTATTTAAAAATAACGTACCAATTCGCAGTAAGGCTCGGATGTGGATAAAAATTGTTGAAATTTGTAAAAATATATGTTATAATTGACCATAAGAAAGGTGTGTGATAATAATTGCTAAAAAAAGGTCAAATAAAATTTACTAAGAAGGCTTCTGAAAAAGCGAAAACAATGTTTGAAACTAAAAAGGCAAATGAATTTTTGTTTGTAGTCCGACAAAGTGAGAAAAAACCATCGGGCTCAAAAGACATATGTAAAATACTAATGAATGTTAATCAAAATCCTGGATTTAAAAACAGAATTTATACAAATAACATTCAAAAAACGAATAGGTTATTTAATGAATATTTACTTAATCAGTGTAAGTTAAACCTGATAATTAGTCCCAAATCTTCGTGCGCTTTATACATAACTCGAGAGGAAAGTTTAAAACAGAAATACTGCAATCTAAAAACAAAAGAACATGTTTGGCCTGCGGTTTATTTAGATGAGGAAAATAATACGGCAATTACAACATTTGAAACTATTATCAAAACTAAATCAATAGATTTGGCTGATATTATTCTGAGCGTATAGGTGGATAGCACATCGTTTTTAAATATAATAGGGGGAGAGTTAAATTGGCTTTTTTTAAAACGGTTAATGAAAAGCAATCAAAGCAATTTCAGAAATCCAGGTCATCTAGGCAATCTCAGCAACGAAATTTTTTAATAGGTGCGCATAGAAAAAAGGTTAGAGATTCAGAAATTGCAGTTTCTGTAAGTATTAATGACATGAGAAAAGAACTTTTAAAAGACGTAAAAAAAGATCCCAAATATAATGTTTTAAATAATTTTTTGGAAATAGTTCCAGATAATACTAAAGGATTTAAAATTTTTACTCGTGACCAATCTGAGATAGATAGATTTACTAATGAAATAAACGAATGCTCCTATTTACAAAAAGTCTATTTAAGTAGCGAAATGCCTCCTGAAGTAATTATGAGTCATATTAAAAAAATTCTAGAAGATAAAAATACAAATGTAAAAGATAAAGTTTTTCGTAAGTTCTACCGATACGTAAAAAAAGTTGTAAGCTTAGAATATAAAAATTTAAAACATATTCCAAAAAGGCGTTATTATAATCCCGCCGCTGATATTAATAAAGCTAGGCAATACTTATTACAAGATATAAAATGGAACCATCAGTATGATTATATGAATGTTGTTTTGCGAATACCAGTTGATCGTAATAAAGGCATTGACTTGTCATCAGATCTAAATACAAATACAGCTTGTTTGAATACATTGTCTAATGTTTTAAATAATCTTGAAATTAAAAAATATTTAGATGCTGTTATTTCCCAACAAAATGATAAAAATTCTTCCTTTAATGAATTATTAGAATTTTTGAAATTACAAGAATCGCAGCAAAATGATCCAATAAATAAGGAGTTTTTAGGTTATATAATTAGAGTTGTAGAAATAGAGTATAGGGGTATAAATCAACCACTAAAAGAAAAAGTTGAAAAAACTACACAATCAGATGTTCAAAAGACACTTTTTCCTAATGGCTCTCCAAAAATAGAAGATATTAAGCAGGGGAATATAGGAGATTGCTATCTTCTTGCGGCTCTTATGAGTATAATAAGAAAAGATCCTGAATATATTAAGAGTTGTTTTCCTGGAATAAATAATTACGACATTAATCAAAAAACAGTAAAAGTTAAACTCCATAAAGTAAAAGTTAACCTGACTGTAAATGAAAATCACATGATTTTTACTGTTTCTTCTGTAGGTGGCATCATAATAGAAGTCGACAATACCATACTCATGAAAAGAAAGAAACTTAAACCGTCTGGTGTGTATAATAATGAATCTCATTTAATGCCTTTTGGCAATCAAACAAAAGCTTTATGGGTAAATTTTATGGAAAAAGCATTCAGTGTATATAAAAATATTGAAGGAGCAGTAACTGCAGATAATAAAGAAGCAGAAGGATTTATAAAATTGTGGAAACAAGACTCTGACCATTCACTTTCAGGGCAAAATGTAAATGGAGGATGGGAATTTATGCCTTTCTCAATTATTACTGGGAAGGAATCCAAAAGTATGCCTTTAGAATATGTGAATTATCTTGATGGAAGAACTATTTATAAAAAAGATGACGAATTCATAAGACCTTTTAATTATAGTGCTGAAGAAAATAAAATATTCAATTACATTTATAACCATTGTAAAGATGATGCTTTGACTGCAGGCACTAAACCTATCGTTGATGAGGATGCTTCTCGAAAAGAAATATTTTCATCCCATGCATATTCTATTGAAGGCACAAAAATTGTAGAAAAAAAGAAGTATATTGTTTTAAAAAATCCACATATGAGAAAAAAACTAATGGACCCTACCAAAGGAGGAAATATGTTGGAAACAGGTAGCATTGTGTTAGAATTATCTGATTTTGTTAAGTATTTTAAAGATATTAACAAAGTGGATTTAAAATTATTAATTGATAAAAATTAATGGTTATGATATAATTAACATAATATTACAATATTATGTTTTAGGAGGGTACGTTTAATGAAAAAATTAAGAAAAATATTTTCTTGTATTTTTGGGTCTTTAATGATTTCTAGCATGTGTTTTCACAAAGTAAATGCTAAACTTATTGTATGTGATTTCGACACAGAAACAGGTATAAACGTTTTAACTAATGAGTTTTACGGTCCTGATGGTTATGATATGGACGGTTATAAAATAAAATCTATTCCCGACTCTGACGATCCTTGGAATGATGATGACCCGGCATATGGGGCGTTTTCAAGTGGTAATGCTGTATTTTTACTAGATGGTAAATATGATTTTGAAAACGGTTATACTAGACGTGGTTTCAATTGGCGTTGGATACACAAAGACACAGGAACAAAATACGATCCAGAGGGTTATGATGTAAATGGTTTTGATAAAAGAGGCATACATCGTGACACTCATACCAAGTGGTCTCCGTTCGGATTCGATGTTGATGGATTTAGAGGAGATAAATTTAATGCTTTTACACTATCCTATAGGGGTCTCGATGGAAAAATTCGTTATTAATTTAAAATAATTTTATGATTCTGGGCTATACCATATCTAAATGGTGTAGCTAAATTTTTATGTCTAAAAAAGGTGATAAATAAAATGAACTTCGAATTTAATATAAATAAGAATTATGAAACTCCATTGATAACACTTTGCAATCCTGACAAAACTGAAATTTCAAGTGTTTCAAATTTTAAAAATATTCATATAAAACCCAGATTTAATGCGGTGTCAGAAGTGAGTTTCGATATTTATAGCAAATATTTTGACAATATAAATTCTGAAACAAAAACGCTACCCTTTTACGAATTAATAGTCAAAAATAGACTTTTACACATTCAAGGTTTCGGATATTTTGTGATCGTACAAATTACGGAAACAAACGAAGGAAATACGCCTATAAAATCAGTAACTGCTTACTCTTATGAATACACTTTAAATTCTAAAGGTGCGAACATTCGTGACGGAACCTATAAATTTTATGACCCTATAAATCCTCAAAACACGTTACTTCAAAAACTTATTGAAATTGCTCCGTCATGGAAAATAGGAACTGTAAGCAGTAATCTTTGTAATAAATATCGCACATTCGAGATTCCAACAAATAGCCTATATTCCTTTCTTATGGACGATGTAGAAAAAGCGTATGAATGTATTTTTGATTTTGATACCGAAAACAAACTGATTAATGCTTATACTTCCGAAGATGTTGTTAAAGATACAGATATAAGCCTATCCTTTCACAACTTGATTAAGAATGTAAAAGTCGAAGAAACTTCAAAAGATATAATAACTTGTCTTAGTGTCCATGGTTCAGGGGATTTTAGTATTAATGAGGTAAATCCTCTCGGTACATCAAATATTTATGATTTTTCATACTATTTAACCTCGGATTGGATGATTGATAGTTTAATTAAAGCAATAAAATCATGGGATAAAAAAGTAAAAGGTTCTGAAAAAACTTATGCAAATAACTTTTCAAAACTTAGGAATCTAAATGCAGATTTACTAAAGCTACAAGGTGAATTATCTACTTTAAAGAACGATTTAAAAGCTAGCGAACAAGTTAGAAGTGCTCAAATGCCAAACATATCCAAAAGTATCGTCAATAAAATCAATGACCTAAACAATAAAATTTCTTCCAAACAAAAGGAAATTAATTCTAAAAACAAAGAAATATCTGAAATCAAAAAAGTTTTAAAAGATATAAATAATAATTTGAAATTTACCAATAATTTTACTCAAAAACAAATTTTAGAACTTGACAATTTCATATTTGAAGGTAGTTACACCAACTCAAATTTTGTTGTAACGGACAAAATGACAGCTCCGGAAATTCAAGATATGAGCCATCAACTTTTAAAACGTGGCAAAAAAGAACTAAAAAAATTATCACAGCCATCTTTTACGTTTAGTATGGATACTGTGAATTTTTTATTTATCGAAAAGTTTAAACCTTTCATAAATCAGTTAAAGCTAGGAAATTTAGTTCATGCAGAAATTAAAAAAGATGTTTGGGTATCTCCCATTCTTCTTGAAATGGATATCGACTATGATAATCCTGAAAATTTCACGATGACCTTTGGAAACAAGTTTAGACTTCAAACGAGTGAGTGGATTTTTAATGAACTTTTTAATCAGAGTAAAGTTACAAATTCTGTGTCTAGAAATTATAGTAGCTTAGTTGCTCCGATTAAAAGCGGCGGTTTAAATGATGAAGTCACCGAGTACATGAAAAATGCCTTAAATACTGCAAATCAAGAAATAATAAGCTCTCAAAATCAAGATATTTCAATCGGAACTTACGGTATCAAAGGCAGACGAAAACTTTCAAATGGTACTTTTGATAATCGGCAACTCATGATAACCAACAATTTAATTTGTATGACAGATGATAACTGGCAAACAAGTAAAGTCGCTATCGGTGAGGTAAAAAATAGTAATGGAAGTGGTACAACTTATGGTATCTTGGCTGATTTAATTACGGGTAAAATTTTAGCTGGAAACCAACTTAGTATTACAAATGAAAATAATAGTTTCACTTTAAATGGTAGCGGTGCAACCCTTAAAAACGCAACTTTAACTCTTCAAAGTGGTAATTCTCGTATAATCCAAAATCCCAAGGACGGATTTAAAATTCAAAAACGCAACGGAAACACTTGGAAAAATCAATTTTATGCTGATTCTAACGGAAATCTTAATATGCTTGGGAAAATAGATATTTCCTCAAATAGTAAAATAGGTGGACTTCAAATCACGGAAAGTTCAATAAAAAGTGCAAATGGAAATATTGTGCTTGAAAGTAACGGAAATGCTAGAATCGGTGCGTTAAAAATTGAAGGAAATAATGCTCGTTTTGATGGTACTATTCGTGCCGACAGAATCGAAGGGCAAATAACAAATAGTCAAGTTGGAAATGGTGCAATCACAAGCTCAAAGATTGCTAATGATACAATTTCAGGATCAAAACTAAACAATGGAACAATTACTCGCAGAGAAATTGCAAATGGTGCTGTTGGAAATACCGAAATAATCAGAAGTGGAAAAGCCGGGCTTGACACTATTTACACAACTCATGCTTATATTGATAATCTTTACGTTCAAAAATCGGGTACTTTTGCAGGAGAGTGTAAATGGACATATAATGACGGTGGAATCATTAAAACATCGAAAATACAGCAAATTCAAGGGAGACTTAATCTTGAAGCGGATAGTTTACTTAAAATTAAATGTATAAATGACGGCGGTGTTTCAATACAAGGAGTAACTACTATTTCTGGGAACACTGTTATTTTTGGTAATTTTATCGTCGGTAATGGATATAGAAAAAACTGTATGCAAAAAACCGAACATTACGGAAATAGATTAATAAACGCTTATGAAACCGCAGAGTATTACTATGGTGATATCGGAGAAAATGAAGTTAAAAATGGAATTTGTAAAGTAGAAATTGAACCGATTTTCTCAGAATGTGTAAATTTAAAAGTTGGATATCAAGTATTTCTTTCTCCTTACGGAGAGGGAAATATTTTTGTATCAGAACGAACAGAAGATTACTTTATTGTGAAAGGTGATGACATTCCGTTTTGCTATGAAATTAAAGCTAAACGTAGAGGTTTTGAAAATACTCGTCTTGAACAATACAAATAAAAAAAGAGGCTATTTAAGCCCCATTTTATTTATCATCATAATGACTTTTACATTGTTTTATTTCAATAGTTTGATCATTAATTTTATATACCAATCTATCTTTACTATTTATTCTAATACTGCGATGTCATGATAAATTACCCACTAATCTTTCTGCTTTTCCGACTATTTCTTGGTTCTCTCTTTGTAACGCTTCAAGTAAATTATTTATTTTTTTGAGAGTTTTTTTATCTTGAGTTTGCCAATAGATATATTCTTCCCACGCCTGTTTACTGAATGTAAGTGTCTTACTCATTTTCCATTTTCCTCAGCTCATCCATGGTTTTCACAACCACATCGCCATTTTCAAACTGGCTCATAGATTTTTGGATAGCTTTCTGATTAGATTCAGAATAGAACAAGTCTGATGTTATTCTGAAAGGTATCGAGTGACTTCTTATAACTTCTTTTAGAAAAATTTTAAATGCGGTCGTCATATTAAGACCCATATCTTCAAGAATAATCTCTGATTTATTTTTTAGATCTTCGTCTATACGAATATTTACTGTTGACATTGACATTTATACCATCTCCTTCAATTACATTATATACACGAAAATATATTTTGTCAACATTTGTAATTATATTATACACATAAAAGTAAGATTTATCAACACACTGTAATTATATTATTTCTTTTTAAATACAAAAACCACATAGGAAGGGGGTGATTAATTGGATTCATACGTTACAAAATTACGAGAAATTGAGCTTATTGCCGGAGATAGTGGTATAGTCCTTGAATTACAAGTTTTTTATGAAGATGGTGAACCTCTTGACTTGCAAGATGATACCGCAAAACGGTATCTAGCACCAATTGGTATGAAGCATAGCCCTATTTTGGAAAAAGACTGCACTATTTTGCGTGACGGCAATCTTGAAGAAGGCTATTTATACTATAGATTTACAGTTTCTTTAGAACAAGATGATACTAAAGATTTATATGGGAAATATGTTCATCAACCTGTTTTAATTGATAGAAAAGGGCGAATTTTTCGCAGAGCTGAGGGATTTATAAATTTCAAACCTCAAATAAAACTTAAATAAGGAAGGGAAAAATTATGATAACAAAATATCAATCAGACATTGAAAATAATCATGTGAGAGGTATTGCTACATATACTCCACCAAACCATTCCTTATACGAACACCCAGTTTCGTGTAAGGGAATTTTTATTTTAGATTGTTGTGGATTAAGTAAAATACAAAATTTATCTTAAAAGAAATAAATTTTCTTTACAATAAAAATTTAAAACTACTAGCCACTTTCATATGACTGGTAGTTTTTTATTTTTTAAGATTTATAAGCTTTTAAATATTCTAAAATGCGTTTGCAACCTTGCTTTTCGGCATCTGCAATGTTTCTGTCGCTCATTTTTGCGCCAAGCTTTTCAACCAGAAACTTTATAGTATCCAAATCAGATATCCATACTGCCCGCTCGATTGGAAAGTTTCCGTTTTTAGAGAAGCTATTAATGTCAAATCCTTTATCTATAAAGTACTTTACCATATCTA
The DNA here is from genome assembly GCA_900554335.1 of uncultured Oscillospiraceae bacterium. Classification (GTDB taxonomy): domain Bacteria; phylum Bacillota; class Clostridia; order Oscillospirales; family Acutalibacteraceae; genus UMGS1491. The sequence continues at coordinate 16,579 of USGT01000003.1, read as the reverse complement.
AATTACTTGAACTTATAGCAGAATTAACAGATATACGAATTTTATCATTAATATTTCCGCTGAAATCATTAAAATCAAAATTATTTAAAACAAATTTTATTATTTTTGACCCTTTAAGTACATAATTTTACCATCAGACTTTATGATATCTACACCTGGCCCTATTCCCCCCAATAAAAATTCATCGTTCGAAGGTTTATCTATGTATCTGAAATGCCATACATCTGTGTTTTTGTCATACCATAAATCGGAATCACACAAGCTATAATCGCCAGGAAATTTTTTCTGCACTTCATATCGAGCTATCTTTAATGCTTCTTCAAAAGTTTCTACGGGATGCGGTTGCCAAAATAGGTTAGCTAACCATGCAAACATAATTATTCTCCTTTACATATTTTTTATTTAATCAAGCAACTTGTTAAAAAACCAACAAACTATCATACCAAGGATTGTAAGGTATGATTATGCCATCTCTATTCCTTGAGCATTTTTAATATAAAAATATGGCATGCTGTTGTAGCTAAAAGCCACTGTATTTCCCCCCTTGCCGTTAACTAATAACAAAACAGGTTAAAATTCTCCATCATCTGGCGCCCTTTCAATAGATATATCCTCGGCTATTATTTCAATAAGGTTATCTCGTAACGGTAGTACAAAATGTTTAGAGCGCTCCAGTTGTTTAAATAAATCAGGATCGGTAGCCTTCTTTTTTAAATCTTCAATAAGTTTAGAATTTTTAATCTGTATCAAGGTGTATCCCGCTGCTTGATAATATTCATTTGCCATAAGACAAGCCACATCTGTATCCATAATGTCAACTTTTAGACATTTGTTAAATGAAAATTTATATCGTTGTTCATTTTTGTCATCAATAAATATTTCTAATCCGCTTTTATTGTATGCGAAATTCTCAATAGGAGCAGAATTAAATTTAAAATTAGACACTTTTGACTTTAATCCTTCTGTTTTGTACGGAGAAAAGTTCTTAAAATCGTCACGAGGCCAATTGCTATGATCTTTCCAATCTATTTGCTTTTTATCTTTAGGTTTATATGATAGATCTTCAAACGGAGGCCTTTTAATTTCTTTAAAATCAATATCTGAAGCAATTATTTCAATAAGATGGTCTTTTAGTGGCAAAATGTAATGCTTAGCTGCGGGATGTTTTTCGCCCATCTTATTAAACCCTTCCATAAGCCTGTGCATATCATCTCCCGGATTCTCGCACTTTTCTGCTATCTGCATCATATTTTTGATAAGTTTAGAGTTTTTAACTTCCCAAATATGACCTATAGTTTTGTAATTATAATAATCGCTGTTCCTTTTAGCAATACTAGAAGGAGTAATTTTGAATTTTATATTACTAAATAAAATGCTATGTCCTATCCCTTTTGTATCAGTGCAATCTATATTAAACCCATTTTCATAAAAAAACACTTCTTCAGATGTCATAGATCCAAAATTTAAATCCGGCCTAACTATCTCCAATCTTTCTTCTTGACTTTGACCCCAATTCATATCCTTTGGCTGCTGGTAAACTGTTGTAAACACAATTTTTCCTCCTTATTTCTGTTGCCATCAACTTGCCAGAATAGTGTGTTATCGCCTAAGTTTTAAGCAAGAACTTTAATACCTGAAGCTATTAAATCTATTTTAATTTCATTTACAATCTCTTGAATTTTAGCTCTATCTTTATTATATTTTAATAATATATTAATATTATCACTAAAATTTGTTGTTTTGTCAAGTTTTCTTTATCTTTACTGCTGGAGCTCCAAGCTTCTGCACTCAACCGGATTTCCAGCTGCATTAAGAATTAATTTATCAGACCAATTTAAATCCCAAAATATTTAAATCACCGGTGGGATTTTATTTTATTGCCTAAATGCTCCAATCACAGAAAAAACTTCTCCGCTTTCATTAAAAATCACACTACTTATACTGTTGTTTGGTCCTATAAAAGGCCTTGTATCGTATGCTTTTTTGACAATATAAATCTTATTATCTTTATCATACAAAACCTCAACTCTGCGCTTATCAAAAGGGTCGTCTTTGTGTGTTATCTTTTTTAAAATAAGCAAAGCTCTTTCAAAAGCGTCTTCATAGTTCTTTATTTTCGAATATTCCGGGTTAAATTCTTCATTCCATTTTAAGCGGCATTCTTCTGCTAATTTTTCAAATTCTGTATTTTGTGTTTTGTGCGAACAAAGATATGCAAAATTCTTTTTCTCATGAGGCAGCGTCTTCAGAGAATTTATGAAAGGGTTAAATTTAGAATTTTCTTTTGCTATTCTAAATGCAGAAACCCTCCATGGCCCTTCTAAAAGAAATTTATTTCCAAAATATTTTGAAGCGTCAAATGTTCCTTTTGCTATTCGTTTTAAATCGTGAGCTTCATACTCCTTATTGTAATCTTCATTAAAATACCTCGGTTCCATTAAAATTCCCATATTTTCTTTTTCGGTTTTATCTTTTTCTCTGTTCTCCTTTTCAAAAACATCGAAAATATCTATACAGTTGGATGCAACATTGCCGTCACTCACGCTTTTTCTTACGCTGTACATCGCCTGCGTACTTGGAGTGGCATTAATTACCGAAATAGTTAAAATTGCAAATATTGCCAAATTTTTTATTTTTTTCATAATAAATTTTTCTCCCCTACCGCTATATCATTCAAATCTTTAATTGAAATTATTTTTTCTCTGAATCATAGATATATTTTTAAAAATCTAAGTTTTCAGTCAGCCTCATAACTTTATTTTTGCAAACCCCAACTTACTATTTTGCCGGTAGATTTTTCAATTTTAATGCATGGCCCTCCACCGCCATCAGGGTAACCCATTTCCTCTTTAAATTCTCCGTCAACAATTGCAATATACTTTCTGGGATTAGGTCTATACCACACGGAATATATCTCTTCACCTTCATTAATTCGAGGTGTTTTTTCATATTTACTAAAATCTACCGAACTAGTTCCGTCATACAACTTATGGGCTATATACGCTCCTACTATTTTGGCGTCTTCTTTAGATTGCACAGGTTTAGCGGAAAATATATTATAAGTTTGCACCCAAAGCGCCCTCGACGAACAAGATATCATTTGATAAAACATTTTAATTTCTCATCCTTTATTTTTTCTAGCGCGTTTTCTACATCCTCTTCGAAAAATACATCATTTTTATAACGCCAACTATGTGAACCGTAAGCGTTCATTCTTGCCGCTACAGAATATTCCTTATAATACTGCTTTCAAAGTTTAGTATTTCACTTGCAATTAGCTTGCTAATTACAGTGTTAACGCGTGATTTTTTTGAGCTCAATACTTAACACCTGAAGTTATTAAATTTATTTTAATTTCATTTACGATCTTTTGAGTTTTAACTTTATTTTTATTTTATTTAAACAATATATTAATATTGTATCCTATTTTTGAAGCTTTGTCAAGTTTTCTTCCCCTCGACCACTGGGGCTCCCAGCCCCTGTATTCAACTGGATTTCCAATTGCATCATAAACTATATCTTCTCCGTTGTAAGACGTTAGTTTATCCGCCCAATTTGAATCTCTAAATATTTAAACCACCGATGAAATTAATCATCGGTGGAATTTTTTACACTATTGTGCAAATGCTGGACTCATTATCACTGCTGCTTTCGCTCACAACAGTTTTTTCTTCGCTGTTAGCAGAGGACTCGTCACAATCGGGATCTATAAGTTTTCTGTCGATTGGAAGTAGGTAAGGCAATAAGTTCCATCCTTCTTTAACTTTTGCAATGTTAGAAACTCTATAAACTCCTCTACCGTCTTTTTTATACTCAATACTAATTCTCGATCCGTCTTTATCAGCAAAAGTATGAGTACTGTAACGAATACCATTTTCTTCAAAATACCTAAAGCTTGGGTCTATATTTATAACATCGGACATTGTTGTTATGCCTGGTATAATCGTGTTAAATTTTTCTGTATCAGGAAGCCGTTTTACACACCATACCGCCATTAAATTAGCTTTTAAAACTGTTTCACTTTTTTCACCATCCCAAAATTCAGTACGGCTTGGAAAAAAGAGCTTGAAAATATACCAATCCTTTACTTTATTAACAGTGTAAACCACATTATTCTCATAATTTACTCTTAAAAAGGCTTTCCTGGATTTAATATTTTGTAACTCAGTTTCCTTCAAATCATAAGGATAACCCATAAAGGAGTAGCTATAATCATCAAAAAGCTTATTTTTGTCAATTTCTAAATCTGATAGTAGATTTGCAGGTGTATTATTATTTATAATGTCCTTATAATTCTTTGATTTTATAAGTTCCTTAAACACTTCACTATTATGGTGTGCATTGTAAGTTATGATTGATTTAGGGCTGCAATTATATTTACCTGGGTGTTTGTACACCAAAAATTTATCTCTTAAATAATTTTTATAAACATCACTAAAATTCTCATTTAAAAACATCATATTGATTCCCTCCTTCTAGAAAATAATACATGATGATTGTACTGTAATTCTTAAGTAAGTTGTTGGTCCCGAATAGTTTGGCTCGATATTATCAGTACCAGCAACTATTGAGCCATCATTTACCGGTATTGCTTGATATGAATACCAAGCTCTGTCATCTTCAGGAGTTATACCCACGAGTTTTAACAGTGGTCCCTGAGGTCCTTGTTTGTGTGTCCAGACAAGCGGGCCATTTCCAAAATTTGAACGAATAAAATGGGCATCACCTGTCAATTGACTCACTCGCATAGCAATAAAATACTGATTCCTATTTCTTTCTGTGCTATCGGGAACATGATCCATTACCTCAACTGTTGCAGTAGTATTTCTATGGATATAATCTATTACATCTTGTATAGCTAATAAAATTTTCGTTTCTCTTCTGAGTTCTATTTGTTTATAAACACCTGTTATTTTTTGAATAGCATAACCTAAACAGTTATATTCTTTTCCATGTTCGTAGGGATTGTAGGACAACACACTCATGTAATCCACCTTTACCATTTTCTCTCCAGTATAGTCAGCAAAGTTTATCGAATTATTACCACTATACTCAAAAAGATTATACCCAACATCTAAAGTTCCATCAGCGTTAATAAATCTACCAACTTCAGGGTCATAATACCTTGCATTTAAATAGTAAAACCCAGTTTCTGAATCGTAGTAATAACCTCTGTAACGAATTGGATTAACGCAACCGATAAAGTTTTCATCCGTAGTTTTATCTACATCATTTGAGTCTTTAATTGAAACTAGTTTTCCCCAAGAATCGTAAGTATACTTAGCTACAAGATTCCCCGAAATATCGGCGATTGCTATTATGTCCCCTTGAGCATTTTTGATGTAAAAATATGGTGTGCCATTGTAATTGAAGCCTACTGTATTTCCGTTGCCATCAATTTGCCAAACTATCGTATTATCGCCTGATTTTTGAGCAAGAACTTTAATTCCTGAAGTTATGAAATCTGTTGTGATTCCATTCACATTTTTTTGCGTTCTAACACTATTTTCATCATATTTATACGATATATTAATATTGTATCCTATTTTTGAAGCTTTGTCAAGTTTTCTTTCTCTCGACCACTGGAGCTTAAAGCCTCTGTATTTAAGCAAGTTTCCGACTGCATCATAAACTATAAGGCATAAGTTTATTCGTTAAGTGTAAATTATAGTAATAAATTTTACCATAATTAAAACATACAAATTTATTTTTAATTTTTGTAGCACTTGATAAATCAGAAAATAAACATAGCATCTAAACGATACATTTTGGCTATGCACCAATTTAGTTGTTTTTCGGTTTATTGTATAGTAAAATATATATTTATAATTGGTTTGTTAATAAAATCCACAATAACAAGGAAGTGAAGAGTATGCAGCAAATATTTACTAGCAAAAATCTTACAGTTAGCTATCTTGTAGACAAAATTGATACAGGTGAATTAGGTCTCCCTGAACTTCAAAGGCCTTTTGTTTGGAAAGATTCAAAAGTGCGTGATTTGTTTGATTCCATGATGCGTGGCTATCCTATCGGATACTTAATGCTTTGGGAATGCCCCAAACTTGAAAATAAAAAGACTATAGGCACCGAGCAGCACAATCATACCGCTCCAAGAGAAGTAATCATCGATGGTCAGCAGAGGCTTACGTCACTTTATGCCGTCATCAAAGGCAAAGCCGTTGTAAGCTCAGATTACAAAGAAAAATTAATCACCATTTCGTATAATCCGATAAAAAATAAATTTGAAGTAGGCTATCAGGCAACCAAAAAGGACCCCGAGTGGATTTACAATATAAGCGATATCTTTACAAGCGCAAGCTTATATAAATTTATTAACAATTTTATAGAAACATTGGAGAATTATCGTAAATCTAAAAACAGAGAATTGACTGATGACGAAAAAAGCACCATTTCTGAAAACGTGAGCTATGTTTTTAACCTTAGGAATCATATGTTGCCCGTATTTGATATTGACTCCAATGCTGACGAAGAAAGTGTTTCTGAGATTTTTGTGCGTGTAAATTCAGGTGGAGTTCCTTTAAAGCAAAATGATTTCATTTTAACGCTGCTTTCTATCTATTGGGATGACGGGCGCAAGAAAATTGAAAAATTTAGTAAAGATTCCATGCTTTTTGTTAGAGGAAAAGTCACCGCTTATAATCAGATAACAGAAGTTTTTGCGCAAGATATTATCCGCGTTTTAATGGCCTATGCGTTTTATCGTGCTCGTTTAAAATATGGATATAAACTTTTAAGAGGTGCAGATTTTGATAAAAAAGGCGCTATTGATGATGAACTTAGAAATCAAAGATTTGGCATTCTGAAAGATAAACTAGGCGATGTTATTAGCGTGCACAACTGGCATGAATTTTTAAAAGCGATAATGAACGCAGGATACATTTCCGGCAATCTCATATTGTCTAAAAATGCTATCTATTACACCTATGCTCTTTATCTCATAGCTAAATACAAATTCGGCGCATCGGACAATGAAAACATGCATTTGACTTCGCTCTGGTTTTATTACGCTTCGCTTGTTTCGCTCTATACGGGTTCTTTTGAATCTACAGCGGAAAATCAGCTTAATTCCATTAAAGAAATTTCTACTTTTGAAAAATATCGTAGTTTTATTCTTAGCCGAGTAAACGACAAACTAACAAACGATTATTTTAACATTACATTAGTAGGTTCTGACGGGTTGGACGTTGCAGGAAGAGGAAATAACGCTTGGAATGCGTATATTGCAGCGCTCAATATTTTAAATGCGAATGTTTTGTTTTCTAAAAGCAGGTTGCTCCTATCAAAATTATTCCAGCCCGGCGCTGACGGAAATAGAAAATCGCTTGAAAAACATCACTTATTTCCAAAAGCATATCTTAAAGGGCTCGGATACACTGACGCAAAAATCAACCGTATGGCGAACTATGCTTTCATTGATTGGAAAGACAACATGGAAATCCTTGATGAATCGCCGGCTATTTATTATCCAATAATTTGTAAGGATAGAAGCCGTGAAGATATAATCAAAATGGAAGAAGAAAACGCGCTACCCCATGGCTGGGAAAAGATGTCTTATGAAGAATTTCTCACTAAGCGCTGCAAACTTATGTCTGCCAAAATAAAGCAAGCGTTTGAGGCTTTAAAAAATAATATTTAGCCGATTTTAAATTTGAACTTATTCATTTATGATTTTTTTAAAGAATTTTTCAATCATGAATCCTTTAAAAAATAGTTTAATAAGCAAATTTTGTACGGTTCATTTTTTAGATAGCACAATATAGATGGAGGCAACTTAAAATTGATTTTCTCAGGTTATAGTTACGATGAAACAGGGCCTTATTTTATTTTTTATGACGATGAAATGCAGGAATATAAAAAGCAATATTTAAATAAAAAATCCTTCACTATTGAAAAACTTAGCGAAAGATATTGTGTGGGAACATATAATTTATCGACACTATCATACTCCCCATGCCCCAAAAAACACAAACTAGACTTAAACTCTAAGATTAACTTGTGCACGGAGTGTAACAATAAAGTAGGGTTTAACCCAGCATTCTATAATGCTAAAAAAATTTCGCCACAGCAACTTAAATACAACGAAACCCCTCATATTGTTTACTTGGCGTATTTTTCTCCTTCTCATATCAAAGCAGGAATAGCCTCAAAAAGAAGATTTCCACTAAGATTACTTGAGCAAGGAGCAAGAGCAGCATTCATTCTTAAGACTTTTCCGAACGCATATTTGGCAAGAGAATTAGAAGCTAGACTGTGTGGCAATGGTTATGGCATTTTAGAAAGGCTTACGTCAAGCCAAAAATTAAAAATAATTATTGAAAATAAGTATAGTTCAAAAATTGCCAAAAAATCACTAAACGAAATTTTAAAACAAATAGCCATAGAACCTGAAAGCGATTTTTTACAATTCGACTTAAAATATTTTTATGAAAATAAATATGATTTAAGCAACTTAGAAAAAGTAGAAAATCCAGAATTTATATCTGGGGAAGCAATAGGAATGATCGGCGATATCGCTATATTAAAGCAGCAAAATTTATTAGTCGCTTTGCCAATAAAAAAATTCATATCTTATAAAATTAAAATAAGCTACGATAAAAACTTTTTGGAATATCCTATCGAGCCTCAACAGATAACTCTTTGGTGATTTCACTTAAAATAATCCCCATTATTCTGCGGGGTTAAAGTTTGAAAATTTTAGCATATGCATAACTTTTTTATTTTTGCAAACTACAAAAGATTATTTCACCTGTTTCTTTCTTCAGCATACGCCAAACTTTTGCGTGACTTGACTTCTTTCAACGGAACAAAATCAGGCAACCTTTCAATTCTTGGAGGCAGTGAATATCCATCTCCATAATCGGATGTATGTGCAGGTTCATACCTCCTGTAATCTATATCTGAAAAAACTCGTGAGCTATACACTCGCCTGCTTCTTGTCCTGATTTTAGGGGTTTCGCATAATATTTTATCTCGAACAATTCCACCGATGATTAATTTCGTCGGTGGTTTAAATATTTGGAGATTCAAATTAAGCCTTATATTTTACAATGCAATCGAAAATTCACTTGAATACAGATGCTGGAAGTTTAAGGAGCCAAGAGTAAAAAGACTTGACAAAGCTTCAAAAATAGGATACAATATTAATATATTGTTTCAATACGATAAAAAAGATGTTAATTAGCAAAAGAATATTAAGGCGCTTCGAGAGGTGATTTTAATGAGTTTTTATCAAAATGTAAATGATATAGGAAATAATATTTTCACTGAACCTATTACCTGGGGTAATTTTAAAATTTTAGGGATAGAAAAAGGCTATCCAAAAGATCACCCCTTTTATTATTTTTGCAATCTCCTAAATCAAAATTGGTACAATCTCATACGCGGAATACTTACTAACGATATTAATTTGGTAAGAGATAATGTAAATAAGGTTGATATTTTGGGTGCTGCACAAGTTATTACTAATGACCCTAACAATAGAATAAAGCTTTTCACTGTTAAAGAAGCGAAAAAGTACTCCAATGATGAAATAGTAAATTTTTTAAGGAAAACATATGATGAAAAATGCTTAAATGCCACGTGGTTCGGTTCGCAGAAGACTATGACTTCAAGAGGAAGTTTCTTTACAATGATTCCGAGTTTTGATGGAGAGCAACCGGCCAAGGTTAGGGCTGATAGAGTAAAAATGCTAAATACTCCTATTTTATTTGATAAAATTCGTATTATAGGTTTACCTATTCATGCGTCAGAGCCTAGAGACGAGTATATGGATTTAAAGGATGATATAAATTTACAGCTTTTGCTTGCTGTGGCCTCGGGAAATTTGGAAGCAGTGAAAGATATTGTGCAATCGTATCCTAATGTATCTACGATACAGGCAGTTGTAACAGAAAACTTCAACGAATTATTTTTAGATTTGGTTTACGAAGCTAATCGCTTGGGTTTTGATGAAATTGTTCAGTGTCTTGAAGCTGTTGAAAAAATCCAAGGGGAGCCTTTTGGAATTTCTTTTAATGAATGGCTTAAATCTCAGAAACCGGACAGTGAATTAAAACTTGGAGAATTTGTAAAAGTAGACACGCCAATGGAAGAAGATTAAAAAAATATAAACTATCATGGCAAGAAGTTCCGAAGCGGTGCAGTTCATTACGGCAAATACTATGTAAAATATTTCTACCATTGGGCTAAAACCATACTTTAAAAACTTTTTGTGAAGGAAGTGTTAATCATGTTCTTTTTTATATCAAATTTATTCAACACAGTAACACCAGTAAAGACTCCCCATCAAGCTCAGATCATAGGAGAAAAAATTGCACATGAAAGGTTCCCAAAAGTAAATTATAATAATTACAGACTTTCTGTGGCAGACGGCGATAACAAACCTTACATAATGGGAGGCGTATGGTGTGTGTATTACTCGCCTATAAATAAAAATGGAGAACTCGCAGAAGTTTTAGGAGGCGGAGGCCCGGAAATACATATAAGAAAAAAAGATGGCAAAATAATATATGCCAACTTGCAAAGATAATTTTGGAGGCTAGTCCAAAGCTTAGCTTCATAAAAACATAACTATGATTTTTGAAGAAAAATTGATATTAATTAAAGATTTTTAATAAAGAGAGGTTATAATCATAATTTATAATATTTCAAATGACAATTGCACAAATCCTTATTTTGAAGAAGTTGAAGTTCACAAAATAGACCCTGTTAAATGGGGAGAAAATAAAATTATCGGTTTAGAAGATAAGTATTGGGATAAGCAAGATCCTATGGCCGCTGTATATGAGAAAAAAGTTGAAGCAGAATCTAAATTAATAACCGGAATATTCAAAAAAGACATTAAATTAGTAAAAGAGGCAGTAGAAACAGGGCTAACAAACATTTTAAACGGAATATCAGTCGTGCTTGAAAACAATGCAGGAACATATGGAATTGAAGACACCGAAATATTTCCGATTACAGAAGCCGCAAAATATTCAAGCCCCGAAATTATAAATTATCTTGCTAAAATCTATAATGAAAAAGCTCAAAAAGCTTACGTTTTTATGCCGCCAAACACAATTTGCTCAGAAACAAATATAGTTAAAACAATGGCATTTAACGGGAAACAAGCGGTCATTGTTCCTGAAAGCAAAATTAAATATATAAATGATAACTATGTAAATTTTGACGGTAAAAAGATAATTGGTGTGGTTAAAAGCGATGGTTTTGAATCAGGAGCGGAAATACTGGCCAAAGGAGTTCTGGAAGGAAACCTTGATTTAGTTAAACAGGCTGTAGAAAAATATAATTACATACCGACTTTTAACGTTTCTCTCGTAACTGAAGATAAAAACGAGCTACGTTTAAACACTCTTTACGAAGCCAAAAAAAGAAATCACGGTGATATATTAGATTACCTTCAAAAAGCAATCGATAATGATAGAAAAAAAGCTATGGAACAGCAAAATATGATTCAAGAAAATCGAGAAACAGAATTTAAAAATTGGTTATCGTCTTCAAATGAGTATTTCAAATTTGATGCTCCTATTGAGTGGGAATCACCATTTAAACTCGACAAATCAATATTGGGTATTAAAAAAACAAATGTAAATGCAGGACGACCTGATTATGCCATTCCGATCGATGAAAGCAAGGAATCTCAGAAAACAAGTTTACAAATTTTAAATGAAGAAAAATTAATAAGAGGAATTCTCAGCAGCGACATAGAAATGGTCAAATCCGCTTTAGAAAGCGGAACTATTGAAAAAAACCTTGTTATAGAAATAGTTACTTATAATCCGATGTGCAGCAAAGCAAGACCTTTCAACGCTATTCAAGAAGCACTTAGAAAAAATAATCAAGATATAATTTCTCTTTTGAGAAATTATCAAAATGACGGGCAGATATAGTGCCTACCTCCACCGATGATTAATTTCGTCGGTGGTTTTAAATTTATATTTTATACAAGTAAAGGCACGCGAAAACATAACATGGCAAAACACCAAATTAAAAACAGCTCTTTTGAAATGCAGTTTAATACGTTCGCAATGTTATAAAAGAGCGCTCATTTGTTTCAAAGGTTGGCCAATGTAAAATCTCGCTTGCGCTGTGTAAATATAATTATTTTTTCTAAATAATTAAATTAGCTTCGTGCTCTTATTTGCCGTAACTTTTCTAAAAATAATTCAAGTTTTCACCCTTAAGTAACGCATTCAAAGCCACACAACCTAGTTTGAATGTCTATTTCTTTAAGCTCTTGCTTAGTGATATATTTTAACTATAAACTGATTATTTAATTTTTAATATAATTCTATTTACATATTTTTGTTTTTATATATAATTATTTATAAGCAAAATTCATAAAAATCAACAAGCTTTACATCAAGGCAAGAAAAGACTACTTTCAAATCTTTTTTAAGGAGGAAACTAATTTTATGAAAATTAATTTAGCAAGAAAATTTATGGCAACATTTTTCACGCTTTGCATGATAATTTCATTTGTGCCAACCTTGGCTTTTGCGGAAGAAGGCAACACAAATATCACGGAAGTAAACATAAATGGTGTGTCGGGTGAATTATGGTCATACAAAGAAGTTACCTTTGCGACGGTTGATGAAGGAAGCAATTACACCATTGAAAGCCAAGAATGGTATTTAAACGAAACAGAAAAAATCAAGCCAAATAGCGAAAACCTTAAACCAACAGTAGAAGAAAAATACACATTTAATATAACATTAAAAGCAAAAGATGGCTATATTTTCCCTAGTAAATCACCACAAGCTAAAACATTTTATGGCGGAGTTTTCAAAGTAAACGGAGTTGAGTGCGAAAATTCATCTATAACAGTGTCGGAAGATAACAAAACTATGAAAGGTTTACTGTTCATAGACACAAAAGTAAAAGGAATTGCAGAAAGACCAGGCACAATAGTTGACACAACCGTTCGTGATAATTATACTGATCTCGATGTAACCGATGACATCAACCTGAAAAAAGGCTCTGATTATATTATTGATTTCACAAAAGAAGATAATTTATCCCTGGCCTTACGCTCTATGGCTGATTTGGAAAAAACTAAATATTATAAATTCGCAAATAGCGACAATAACAGTCTTATTGAAACTGAAAATGCTTCGGAAGCTTTAATAAAAATAGTTGGGGATAAATCTCAAAACAAAGCCATAATGACTTTAATTAATAACATTGACAAAAACATATCATATACGCTGAGCTTTATGCGCACAGCATACATAGGTTCTCAATTGACATTTACAGGATTTCATATTGATGAAGAAACAGGAAGAAAAGTTCTTCAAGAGATAAGAGATGATTACTACACAAGATATCATTTTAATTGTAAATTGAATCTAATCGCTGCTTCGGCAACCAAACCGCAACCATCAGAGTCAGCTCCTAGCAGTTATAAAATCATTGAAGGTGCAAACAGCTCTTGGGTTCAAAACACCGATGGAACACTAACCTTCCGTGCGGACGGAAATCTTTCAAAATTCGTAGGCATTAAAATTAACGATTCATGGGTTAACCCTGAAAATTACATAGCTGCTTCAGGTTCTACGATTGTTACTTTAAAAAATGAGTATCTTAAAGCGCTTCCTGAAGGCACTCATGAATTAACAGTTGTTTACAAAGATGGCCAGTGCAACACGAATTTTGAAATTAAAAAAACAGCAGAAGAAATTTGCGAAAATTCGGATACCGCTAGTGCAGAAGAAAAAGAAAAGCAAAATGAAAACTCGCTTAACCCTAAAACAGGAGATAACATCAACATGCTTTTATGGGCTTCATTGCTTTCGGTAAGCTTTATAGGAATACTAGAAATAGAAATTTATAATAGAAAAATAAAACTCATTAATTTATAAATTTAAATACGTGAAAGGCCGTCAATATTGGCGGCTTTAATTTTTAAATATAATTATTATTTTTATTAATAATTCCTTGAATAGTAGCCATTACCTTTGTTGCAGATTCAAAAGCTTTATTATATTCATTCGAATTTTTATAAACATTGCTATTAATAAAATTTAAGTGCACAACAGGAGATTTAAAATCAGTAACCGTTACGATTATTTGTAATTTACTACATATAGGCGAACTTGTCGTAACAGATTTCTGGTTAACCTTAGTTTTCCCTGCTAATCCTCCAATAATGGCTCCTGTTGGCCCGAAAACGGCTACGCCTATCAAAGCTTTGCCCAAAGAAACTTTTCTTCTATTTACTCCTGTAGTTTGAGTAACAATTTGCTCTCCGCTTTCATTAATCAAATCGCAACTTATTATATCTTTAAAATCATAAACACGCCCGCAAAGTTTCACTCGATTGTCTGTAGGATTTATTTCTAAAATTTTTTTCAAAACAGTTGTCCATTTTTGTTGTTCAGCTATTTCTATAGCCCTTTGTTCTAATCTTTTTTCATATTCACTTTGAGTTTCGCGCCATTTTTTAGGAGGCTTACCCGTTACAAATTCCGCAACAAAAGGCCAACTGAGCAATGAAAATACAATTCCCATAACTAAATAAAATATACTCAACGTGGTGATAAATCCCCATATGCCTATTAATGCCATAAATAAAAATACACCATTTTTTACTTTCATTATTTTAATTTTCATCCTTCCTTATTTCAATCGTTCCAGCAAATTTTCTATCCTTAAGAGTTTTAAAAACTATATTTGCCTTTATTTAAATATAAAATTTGCTAAAGTTTTCTATAAATTATTTTAACATTTTTTTAATAAATATGCAATATGCTTTTTCAAAAATTAATCAAGGTGCGTCAGTTAGCGTCCAAGTTACAGTTGTGGAATATGGTTCTGCAAAAATATCCTGTGGGTCAATATCCAGCAGTATTCCCTGGTTTTCAGGCCATTTAACAGTTATATTTGTGGGTGATGAAACAGCACTGCCCGAATAAATTTTAGTCGGTTCGCTGTTAATAATGAAGCTGTTATCTTTTTCATCGATAAAAACAAGTGCATCTCTTAATGCGTGTGATTACTAGCCTAAGAAAAAGGCTTTTCGGCAGAAACATATAGACTCCAACTTTAACTAAGCGCCCTTGAATCTGAAACCACGATTTACCAATTTGCTTCTTGCCTCTCAATAATAGTTTTGGCAGCTGGTACAGCTGTGCTTTTAAAAGCGAGTGTGCTTAGCACCGTTTTGAATTCAAGCGCCCCAGCATAAACAACGACTAAAGTTTCGAACCTATTTTTAAAGTTATCATTAGCCGTCACTTGAACTCAAGTTCCAACCGAAAGTATTTCCGGCAAAAACTTCTTTCGGCATATTAAGTAGCGTCGTTGTTCCTCCTGCCAGAACTATGTTTTCACTTTGGCTTAATTTAAGAATATCCAGAAACGGATATTTTAAGCTTTCATCATAATTCGTAAGATTAGTGTAGCTTATAAACCTGTTCCGGCAAGTGATGGCAGAAGTCACCATGGCTTTTACTTTAATATCATGTTTTTTATTATTAAAAATCTTTACCTTTAATTTTTGCGAGCTCTAAGGCGAAACTTTTAAATTAAAATAACTAAGATTTTTATCAATTTGATTTTCCGGGATTACAGAAGAAACCGAAAAATAAACTCCTTCATTTGCAAATATCCGGATCAGTTGTTAAAACAACAGGAGTCAATACAGTAGGTTTGTCCGCCTACATATTGCATTTTATTTGATAGTAATGTTAATTCATAATATGCTAGGCTATGGTTTTTTGAGATTTTGATTTTAACTGTAAACAAAAAATGCACCCTAAAAACAAGGATGCATATTATAAAAAATTTGATTTCTCAAATTACTTCTTATGGTACACCATCGGGGGCTCGAACCCCGGACACCCTGATTAAGAGTCAGGTGCTCTACCAACTGAGCTAATGGTGCAAATCATTCAACATTAAATAGTGTATCATAGATTAAAATATAAATCAAGAGGTAAAATAAATTTTCTTAAAAAATACTGATCAATTACAAAAAGCCGCACTGTAAAGTGCGGCTAAAGAAAAATAAATAAGAATAGAAAAAAAGGAATAACTAAATAGAAAAGGGGGGATAAAGGAAAGTATCCTAAAAACTGAATAAAAAGATAAGCAAGGTAAAGAAGTAAGAAATAAAGGACAAACCCTCGACCAATTAGTACTGACAAGCTAAACATATTACTACGCTTAAACGACCAGCCTATCAACCTTGTAGTCTACAAGGGGTCTAACCTTAGCCGAAGCTAAGAGGGATATCTAATCTAGGAGACGGCTTCACGCTTAGATGCTTTCAGCGTTTATCCGAACCGCACATAGCTGCCCAGCGATGCCACTGGCATGACAACTGGTACACCAGAGGTGCGTCCATCCCGGTCCTCTCGTACTAGGGACAGAGCTCCGCAAATATCCTACGCCCACGGCAGATAGGGACCGAACTGTCTTACGACGTTCTGAACCCAGCTCGCGTACCACTTTAATCGGCGAACAGCCGAACCCTTGGGACCGAATACAGCCCCAGGATGTGATGAGCCGACATCGAGGTGCCAAACCTCCCCGTCGATGTGAACTCTTGGGGGAG
>USGT01000002.1 GCA_900554335.1 uncultured Oscillospiraceae bacterium | reverse complement strand
GCTCGCCCCCTACGTATTACCGCGGCTGCTGGCACGTAGTTAGCCGGGGCTTTCTTACAGGGTACCGTCACTTCCTTCGTCCCCTGCGACAGAGGTTTACAATCCGAAAACCTTCTTCCCTCACGCGGCGTTGCTGGGTCAGGCTTGCGCCCATTGCCCAATATTCCCCACTGCTGCCTCCCGTAGGAGTCTGGACCGTGTCTCAGTTCCAGTGTGGCCGATCAGCCTCTCAGCTCGGCTACCCATCGTCGGCTTGGTGGGCCGTTACCTCACCAACTACCTAATGGGACGCGAACCCCTCCCAAAGCGGATTCCTCCTTTGACCTCTGACCGATGCCGGTCCGTGGTCTTATGCGGTATTAGCACTTGTTTCCAGGTGTTATCCCCCTCTTCGGGTCAGGTTATTCACGCGTTACTCACCCGTGCGCCACTAAGATGTCTACCGAAATAAACATCTCCGTTCGACTTGCATGTGTTAGGCACGCCGCCAGCGTTCGTCCTGAGCCAGGATCAAACTCTCTAGTTATTTATCCCTAGAGCGTCTTCTGCTCATTTCGTCTTACTGACTTATTATTTGTATCTAATTTTATCTCAAAATTATTTACGGGTCCAATTTTTATGTCATTGATTTCTCAATACACACTTGCGTTGTTTAATTTTCAAGGTCCTTTACGCTTCCAGTTCACTTCTCTCTTCCGAGCCGTTCCCCTCAGCGCTCATTTATAGTACCATATCACCTCCCGTCTTGTCAACACTTTTTCTCAATATTTTTTCACTTCGTAACTTTTTAACATTTTGTTTCAACATTTTGAAGCATTTGTTTTTATTTAACACATATATTTTTAAGGTTTTCAAGGATATCCGAAGCCGAAGCGCTGGTGCCACCAGTTGCAAGTTTTTTGTTGCCGCCACCTTTTCCGTTCAAATGTTGCATTAAATTACTTAATATTTCATTTGCTTTGAATTCATTTTGAGCTCTGTTTGCCACTGCAATCATAACTTGCTTTTTATCTTCACCGCAAATGCACGCAAAAACCCCGCCTAAATTCTCGGCTGCTTTAACTATTTCGCTGCTTAATTTCTTGCCTGGTTCTGAAATTTTTGCCACTGCGAGCTTAAAATCACCTTTTAAATCGAAAATTTCAGCTTTTGTAAGGTCTGCTTTTTCAGTTTTTTCGCTCTTAGAATCTTTTTTAGAAGCTTCTTTCTTAATTTTCTCTATCAAATTTTCAGGTTTAACTTTGAAAATTTTCGAAATTTCGCTTACTTCACTGATTTTGCCTTGAACATAATTCAAAGCTTCACCACCTGTGAGCGCAGTGATCCTTTTCACGCCTTTGCCGATTCCCTCAGCAGAAAGAATGATAAACAAACCAATGTTGCCCGTTCTTGAAGTGTGCGTGCCGCCACAAAGCTCTTTGGAAACATCGCCAAAGCAAACAACCCTTACTTCATCTTTATATTTACTTTCGAAAAGCGCCATCGCACCGCTCGAAACAGCTTCAGAAAGGCTCTTGATTTCGACATTTCTCTTAATATTACTTCTTATACTTGCGTTTACAATTTCCTCGATTTTTGCTATTTCTTCGTCTTTTATGGCGTTTTCATAGTTAAAATCGAATCTTAATTTTTTGCTTTCAACTTTAGAACCTGCCTGATGAACATTTTCACCAAAGATTTTTCTAAGAGCGCTGTGAAGAAGATGAACTGCAGTGTGGTTGCATTCGGTTTCAATCCTTTTTTGCTCGTCAATTTGCAAAAATGCTTTATCGCCAAGTTTGATTTCTCCGCTTTCAACTTCGCAGAAATGAACAAACACGCCGTCGTTTGATTTTTTAACGTCGTTTACTTTGAGTTTAAAGTTCTCGCCGGAAATAACGCCTGTGTCAGCGCATTGGCCGCCTGATTCAGCATAGAAACAAGATTTATCAAAAACTACTCTTACGTTTTGGCCTTTCAAAGCTTTTTTGGTTAGTTCTTCGCAGTCTATTAATTTAATAACAGTAGCTTCGCAGGAATGATTTTCGTAACCTGTGAACTCAGTCGCAGGAACGCCGCTAAGAAGCGAGAACACTTTGTTTAAACTTCCGCCTTTAACCCCTGCAGAAATATTTCTTGATTTTTCTTTGTGAATTTCAATTTTGTTTTTGAAACCTTCTTCATCTATTTTAAGAGATTTCTCTTCTGCATACTGTTTTATAATATCGAAAGGCAAACCGTAAGTAGTAACGAGCTCAAAAGCATCTTCGTCTGAAATTAAATCTCCTTCGATTGTTTCAAGCCTTTCAAGGCCGCTTTTAAGAACCTTATTAAATTGTTCGTATTCTTTTTCGAAAGCTTTTATAACAACGTCATGGTTTTCTTCAAAGTGCGGGAAAATGTCTTTGTACTCGGTGAGTATAAAATCAAGGACTTTAGAAAAATTAAAATTATAAACTTTATTTTTCTGGGTAATCATCATGCAGCGCCTGATTAATTTCCTAGGCGTGTAGCCTCTTCCTTCGTTTGAAGGAGCAACTTTTTCAGAAAGGATGATGCTCGTCGTGCGCAAATGGTCGGTTAGAATCAAAATTTCTCTTTCAGAAAGAGCATCTTTTGAATCAAGCTGAGCAATAATTTTTTCTCTGATAGGTGCAAGCAAATCAGTTTCATAAACAGAGCTGTGGCCACCAATGACCATTGCCAAACGCTCCAGGCCTGCTCCGGTGTCAACACTGTTAAAAGCAAGCTTGCTGAAGTTTCCGTCTGCGTTTTTGCTAAATTGCATGAAAACTCCTGCGTTCCAAATTTCAATGTATCTTGTTGTGTCAAAGTTTCCGCCAGGAATGTATTCTTCACCATCGCCAGTGTCAAAAAACATTTCGGTGCAAGGTCCGCAAGGGCCTGTCTCAGATGTCGGGCCCCAGAAGTTGTCTTCCCTGCCGCATTTAACAATGTGATCTTCAGCAACGCCAACTTTCCTCCAGCATTCGTAAGCTTCGCTGTCAAAAGGAATTCCGAGTTCTTCATCGCCTGAAAAAACGCTAACGTAAATTTTTTCTTTCGGGAGCTTAATGCGCTCGGTTAAAAGAGTGTAAGCAAAATAAATTGCCTTTTCTTTAAAGTAATCGCCAATCGACCAGCTGCCAAGCATCTGGAAGCTTGTTAGGTGGTGCTTGTCTCCTATTGAGTCAATGTCAATAGTGCGGATGCATGTTTGAACATCGCAAAGCCTTTTGCAAGGCGGTTTTGCAGCACCTGTGAAATAATCCTTAAGCGGTGCCATTCCTGAATTTATAAAAAGAAGTGTAGGGTCATTTTTCGGAATAATCGAAGAATCGCTTAATTCCATATGTCCATTTTCTTTGAAAAATTCTAAAAATTTATCTCTGATTTCTTTTGAAGATATTTTATCCATGTTAGTCCTCCTTAAAATTTTAAAAAATCAGGTAATAATCTACCCACAATTATATTCCCAAGCTAAAGCACATTCAACTGTTAAAAGCAAGTTTTTTATGCTTAAAAATTTTAAATATTATAAAACATGTAAAAAAATATATTGAATATCTAGTAAATTTGTTTTATTATATATCAAATAATAGTTTTTAAATATAAATAACAAAGAAAATGGTAAAGAAAAGGAAGGGTAAAAAATGTCCAAAATCGCGAAATTTTATGAAAATCTTCAAAAAAGCTTTCGACCGAAGAACACGAAAAAAGCCGCGCAAAAGGCAACTTCTGTTTTTCTTGCTTCACTTTTAACCATTACTTATATATCTTCAAGCCGCTTCAACGAGAATGCGCAAATTGAAGCAGCAGCAAAATGGCTTGCCGGCATTGCAACCGAAACGCCAACAAATATCACCGCTACTTTGGAAGGTGAATACAACCCCAGCAAACCTGAAAGCAGCATTACCATTAACGATAAAAATTACAAAATAGAGGATTTAAAAGATCCAAGCGGAAACATCACTCTTCCGTCAGGAATATACAAATGCAAAAACTTCAAAATAGGCCCAAACTCAAGGTTTAAAATCAAAAGTAAGGATGAAAATAACAACGAAACCACGGAAGTAACCATCTGGCTTGAAGGAAGCAACGAATTCCAAGGAAAAAGCGGCACGAGCAGCTCCGGAACAAGCACCGAAGAAACAAATGGCGTCAACTATGGCGGAGGTGCTTCGGGAGGAAATGCAGCGATTTATCTTCCGGAAGGCGCTAACCTTTACCTTCGAGGAAGCGGAAGCATAACAGCCACAGGCGGAGACGGCGCAAAAGGAACCAACGCTTCGAACGGCTGCTTCATAGATTTGTATGCTTATGGCGGAAATACATCCAAAGCTGTAAATTCCATTTCAAACCTGCTTTATAACGACATGAATAAGCCAAGCACAGGTGTTAGAACAATCCGTGAGCTCAACAGCGGCGCTGGATCAGGTGCAGGCGGATGCGGAGGCGGAGGCGGAGGCTCTGCAATCGGAACAGACGGAACAAACGGTGGAAAAGGCGGAAAAGGCTTTGAAACTTACGATGATTTAAATAGCGCCTGCGAGTATTCATGCAGAAAAACCCTTACAAGTTGGTTAGACACCACAGGAAATGATGGAATCCCTTATGGCACAAGCATCACAATAAATAATGAATTTGGAAACGGATATTCCACCAAGTCAAGCAAAAACGCAGGAAACGTTTACTTCCTTAACACGGGCACAACAACCCTAAACGAAGGAAAAGGCGGCGAAGGCGGAAGAGCAGGCCAAGGAATGCCCAACCGTAATACTCATGAAAAATACCGAATTCTCGGCGGAGGTTACGGCGACTTTGGCAGCGGAAGAAACGATGATGATTACAACTATAACTACATGGAAAGAAAAGGCGGCTTAAGGCTGATCCTCGGCGGAGGCGGCGGAGGCGGCGGAAAAGGCGATGACGGTAAAAAAGCAGGTGAAGGAGGCTCAGGCGGTGGCGGAGGCGGTGCCGGCGGTTTAGGCGCTGCACAATACCACCTTGGTTTCGCTGAAGGCGACCCTTTTAGCAAGGATAAAATAAAGCAAATTTGCAACAACGCGGGTGATGCGCCTAATAACATGATTAATTACTGCCCTCAACACCAAAGTAATAATATGTATGGACATTTCTTAGAATTCGGCAGTTTGGTATATCACTTTAATATAGGTGGAGATGACGGAAAAGCTTACACACCATTTGCTTGCAACGGCGGAGGCGGCGGTGGCGGAGGCGGCGGAAAGGGAGTTGGTGGCGGTGGCGCCGGTGGATACATCAACTACTTCAGCCGAAGAGGGCAGTTCGAAAGTATAACCCCTAACGGCGACTACTTAAACAGAGCTACCCACTCCTCAGCTTACTGGACATGGCGAACCGACCATTACAAAGACTTTGCTCCAAACTGGGGCATGGGCGGAGACCCTTATGATACTTCATCGCCAAGTTATAGAACAACCTTTTCTCCATATGTAACCACAACTGTCCAAAACTTTAATATAGTCAAGTTTAGAGTAAGAGATGATGGAAATAATAGCTGGAATACTACTGAGTCGCTTAATTTCGTAAAATCGACAAATTCAGAAATTGCACAAGACTATAACCCCAGATTATGCGACGATAGTAGCCTACATTACGTTCGAAACGACGGTTACACATATTACAATGGTTACGAGGAACAAGAAGACTTTAAAGTCTGCAAAATAACCAACAACAGCGGAAAGGACGGAGGCAACGCCGTTTTAAGATACAGAACTTATGTTACCGGTAATGTGGGAACTAAAGAATGCTCATGCTACTGCAATGAAAACGGAACTCTAACAGAACCATACCCTATATTTCCCACAGCTTGGGGCGGAGCAGCAGGAGCTACACCAAAGGGTAACACAGGAGGAAATGGCGGAGAAGCAAAAAACGTTGTAACTTACAACAAAACATACTACAACCAAGAATGGAAAGAACACGACGACGGAAATCACACGCACAGCATGGGCCCAGGAGCCTACCACCAAAATGTAATAGAAGGAAGAGACCTCGTGGGTGTTGGGTGCAGCGCCGAAGGCTTTAGCGGAAACAAAGGCGGAGACAAAGCAGACCAAAACACAATCGGCAAAGTTTACCGTTCAAAAGATGCAAATTATAAAGATGCAGCCGAAGTGCTTGACATTTCAAAAATAATTCTTGAAATATATATGTCGGACAATTGTTTCACCCTTCGCACGAATCAAAATTTAAATGATCAAATCTTTTGGACTATAGACGGCGAAGTAGTGAAAGACAGCTACGGCAAAAGCCAGCTCCCCTTTAAAGAAGAATATATCGGCAAAAAAATAGGCCTTGGTTTCATCCCGAATTTAGGGAAAACTTCCGAAGGCGAGTTCATCAAATACGCCGCAGAGAATGTTTATTACGGCGACGGCATCGAAGGGGAAACAAAACAAAAAATGTGCTCATATAGCAATGACAATACAACGCTTGAGTTCATATTAGTCGAGTATGAATTTAATTTCCTTTTCAAAGAATGCGATTGGAAGCAAACCAACGAACTTCTGAAAGTTAAAGAAGACAGCGCCACGTCGAGCGGCGAAGATAAACAACTTTACCCCTTCTATGAAGCAAAATACACCAGCACTAAAATCATTCCGCAACTCGAATTTTCGTATAGCGACATAAAATTATCTGAAGGAACAAACTATTACCTTAATTACTACCTTGCAAAAACTTCGGATGATAACTCCACGTGGAGCAAGGTGGACCCTCAAGGCAAAGTTACCGACCAAAATAAAATCCCTCCTATTGTTGGAACAAGCGTGAAAAACGAAGACATTTCCACGGCGGAATACCAGCTCGAGGATATGTCGCAATATTGCAAAACGCCAACGGCTTCAATGGTGGTTGGAGACAGAATAGTCGTTGAGTTCGTCCCGAAAAAAGGCTTCTCCGAAAAAGAAAGAGACAACCCGCAAACGCTTTTCACTTACAGAATAGCGCAAACGGATTTATCGGAAGATGAAATTTCGATTAATCTAAGCCCGGACACTATTACCTATGACGGCACAGACCACAACAACGATGCAGAAAAAGAAAATTTCAACATCGGAGTTTACGTTAAAAACATTTTCAGAAAACTAAACAAAGAAGAATTTGAAATAACCTGGCCTGAAGGCCCTTACCAGAACGTAGGAACTTACAACATTAAAGTCTCCCCGAAAACTTCAACGGGCTTCAAAGGCGAAGCGCAGGTAAGCTTCAAAATAGTGCCTTATGACATAGGTTGCCAAAACACTCCCTATAAACTGGAACTTAACCAAACTGAATTTGATTTCGTAAACAGCGATGACCCAGACAAGTGGCCAAAACCTACCGTGAAAGTCGTGAAAAAAGATGGATCTTCCTCAGATTCTTTATCACTCAGCGAAAATGATTACGCTATAGAATACTACGACATGAATGAAGACGGAAGCTACAGCGACAGCCTCACGAAAAAAGCCGGCCCGAAAGTTGCTATAGTCAAAGGTAAAAACCCTTATAGCTACGACAAAGACAGCACAGAAAATGCCGACTGCAACTTCACAGGAATGCTAAGCGCAACTTACAACGTAAACGGAACGAACATTAGCAGCGGCGGAATTAACATTTCGCTAAACCCTGAAAGCTTCACTTACAACGGCAATGAACAAAAGCCGGAAATAATAATCACCAAAGAAAACAACGGCATAACCACATCGCTAAAAGAAAACACTGATTACACAGTCGTGTGGGAAGAAAACAATGATTACACAAACGCAGGAACTAAAAAAATTATAGTGAAGGGAATTGGCGAAAATGGTTTCACAGGTGAAAAAGAGTTAACATATCAAATCAATAAAGTTGAATACGACCCTGACTCAAGCGATTGGGAAATGACTATAACTCCTGACAATTTCTATTACAACGGAACGAAATTAGTGCCAACAGTTTCTATAAAATACAAAGGAACAACCCTGAAAGAAAGCCAAGATTACACCCTTGAATATTCCGACGATTCAATTGATGCAGGCGACAAAGTCATAACCGTTAAACTCAAGGGCAACTACACCGGAGAAAAAGAACTAAAATACAAAATTTACAATGTTTCATATAGCATTACCTACGGTGACGGCCTTGACGTTTCGCTTCCTGAAGTGCTTTCAAAAGATTACGATTTAAGCAACGCAGACCTTGAAATTAAGACAATTGCCAACAGCGAAGGAACCGCTAAAAGCGCAGATTTAAGCGACCACATATATATAGAAGGAAAGAACCTAAAAATTAGCACTTCGGCCCCTGCGAGCAATTATGTCATTTCAATAAACGATAAAAATAACACTGTCTTCCCGTTTTACATCAATCTTTCGGTTGCCAAAGCCACTCCGGAGCTGAGCATCAAAGATAAAACGGCAGTTTACACAGGCAGCGGAATCACCCTAGATGAAGTCACGCTGAAATTTAAAAACAGCGAAAACTTCGGCAATGATAAAGACATCGTAAGTTTTGATTACTACACCGACAAAGAATGCACATCGCTGGTGAAAGATGTTCCTGTAAATGTGGGGACTTACTACGTTAAAGCTTATGTGAAAGCTCCAAACGAAAATTACAACAGCATAACCAGCAACGTAGCCACGCTGACAATTCAAAAAGCAAAGCAAAATCTAACGGGCTCAAAATCATACAGCGGCTACCCAGGAAGCTCGATTCAAATCGACACAAAAACAGACACAAACACAAAGCTAACTTACAAATCAGCCGACGACAGCATCGTTCAAGTTGATTCCGAAGGCAAAATGCTGCTGATGAAAGACGGCACAACAACGATTACAACAATCGCTGAAGAAACCGAAAACTACGAAGCAGCCACTTTTGAAGCCACGGTAGTCGTTGACAGAACTTTAAACAAAATAACCGCAGGAGACAAAACAATAGACAACACTATCCAAAATAACGGCAGCAATTCCGGCGGGAACAACAATAATTCAAACTCCGGCGGTAACTCCAATAGTTCAAGCACAAACGGAGGCTCTTCGGGAAGCAGTTCAAGTTCAAGCGGGAATAATTCCTCGCAAGGGGGCTCTTCTTCAGAAAATAATGGCTCTTCAAGCAGCGAGCAAGAAGAGAAAAAGAAAGGCTTACCGCTAGTCGCAGACAAATTCTGGAGCACAATTTTAACCACAGGAGACAAATCAATCTATATAATTTCGATAGCAATGGTTTCAATTGCAATTGCGCTAACGATTCTCATAGTCTTAAAACGAAAAGACAAAGACGAATAAAATAATTAACCATCGGAGCTAATCCGGTGGTTTTTTTAATGCGCCAAAATCAAACTAAGCAAAATTCAAGTGACTAAATTTTTTGATTACTTAATCCTAAGTTTGTTAATAACTTTCGCACAAAAAAGCTTATATATAAATATGCACCTTTCAAATCTTCATAATACAATGCAAACTTTTATTTTAATATGCGGCAAACTAACCTAACAAAAAAAGAGCTTCTTAACCGAGGCTCTTTCTTTTATTATATTAAAGAATATTTTCCCACGAGGGCATTTCTGATTTTTTAAGGTTTTCAATTTGCTTTTTCACGATTGCAAGCTGGTTCCAAAAGTCTGTGCCGTCTTCAAAAGAGTGCTCCAAGCAAGCTTTAGTGACTGCAATGCTTTGCTCGATTTCTTCTAGCATTTCGTGGTGAAGAATAGTCGAAAGCATGTCTTGGTTCGTTTTCCAGTAATCTTCGAATAAGCTAACTTCGTTAAGAGCAGCCTTCCTATCGCCTTTTTCCACGAGTGTTTCCAAATTTTGAGTATACTCCTCGGCTTTTTCAGCAGTGCCGCGAACATAAACCGTGCAAAAAACGCAAAAAGCCACGCACAAAACTGCCACAACCGAGGTTATAACGAGCTTTTTCAAATCAAGCACCCTCTTTCTTTATTATGTTGTATTTTTTGGTTTTGTTAGCGGTCATTATGAAAATGTCTTTTATGTCAACGCCTTGCGAGCCGGCAGTTTCTTCAACCCACTTTCTGTCAAGGCCGCAAACTTTGAGCGAAAAATCGCAGATGTTTCCGTCACTTACGACTACGGTGTCAACGCTTGCTTTAGGCACCTGGATGCCAAGTGTTCCGGCATCGGGAGGCTGCTTTTCAGACCTTTTAAGAACGCTAAGTTGCCCGTTTGTTTCCATTATCGCAACCCAAACGTCTTCAAGCGTGAAAATATCAAGCTGCCTTAGCTGCTCAAATAAATCTTCAACGCTAAGCCTTAAATATTCAAGTGCGCTTTGCTGAATCTTCCCTTCGTCAATCACA
Organism: uncultured Oscillospiraceae bacterium; assembly: GCA_900554335.1. Classification (GTDB taxonomy): domain Bacteria; phylum Bacillota; class Clostridia; order Oscillospirales; family Acutalibacteraceae; genus UMGS1491. The sequence continues at coordinate 149,431 of USGT01000002.1, read as the reverse complement.
ACCACGGGTTTGCCGCAAATTAGTTCCCGCATTTTGTAACTTTTGAGCATTAAAAACGAAACCAAAATCTCGCAGCAAATCAAAACACCAATGGGCACAACGCCCGTTAAAAGAGGCTGCTCGGTGTTTTGCATTGGAATTGCCGCTATGTTTGAAATTAAAATGGTTATAACGAGCTCCGAGGTTTGAAGGTCGCTTATTTGCCTTTTCCCCATGAGCTTTAATGCAAACACGATTATTACATATAATACTATTGTGCGAATGAGCGATACTGCCAATTTTAAAACCACCTTTTTGTTTATTTGAAATAGTGATAATGTTATTTTTCACACAAACTCATGCTATTATTCGGTAGTATTGAAAATTAAAAAAGTAGGAGTTATAATCTTATTTATGCAGCAAAAAATTGGCAGCAAAATTAAGTTTAAGGATGTGACTTATTATTTTAGAAAAGTGGCAAAACCTTCCTAATTACATGCAAACCGAGGAAGTAAAAAAATACTACGACATTCTGAGCTCGAAAAAAGGATATTTAATAGCAAAAAGAATTTTTGACTTTGCTTTGTCTTTAGTGATGTCTTTGGTGTTTTTGCCTTTCATAATTTTAGTTGGAATAATGATAAAAATCGATTCCCCGGGGAAAATATTTTTCCTACAAAAAAGAGTGACCACAAACGGGAAGGTTTTTAAAATCTTTAAATTCAGAACAATGAAAGAAAATTCCGAAAAACTAAGCGGAGTAACCATTGACAACGACCCGCGAATCACGAAACTCGGGAAATATTTAAGAAAACTCAGAATAGATGAAATACCTCAAATTTTCAACATTTTAACAGGCGACCTTTCATTCGTTGGCGCAAGGCCGGAATCTGTTAAATACGTTAAGGAGTATTCCCCCGAAATGTACGCCACGCTTTTGATGCCTGCAGGAGTAACCTCGCCGGCAAGCATACTTTTCAAAGATGAAGCGGAGCTTTTAAAAGGCGCTGAAAACACTGACGAAACTTACGTGAAAGACATTTTACCGAAAAAAATGGCGTATAATCTTGAATATATAGAAAATTGCAGTTTACTTTACGACATCAAAGTTATGTTTAAAACCGTCATAGCGGTAATCAAAAAATAAGGAGTTTTAAATATGAACATCAAATTTTCCCCTCCAGATATAAGAGAAGAAGACATAAAAGCAGTGACCGAAGTTTTAAGATCAGGCTGGATAACCACCGGCCCGAAAACAAAACTTTTTGAAAAAGAATTGGCTGCTTACTGCGGAACTTCAAAAGCAGCTGCGCTAAATTCGGCAACGGCCGCCCTTGAATCAACCCTTCGTTTGCTTGGCATTGGCCCCGGCGATGAAGTAATTACAAGCGCTTACACCTACACCGCTTCATGCAGCGTTATCTGCCATGTTGGAGCAAAGCCCGTTTTAGTCGATGTAGCGCCGGATTCTTACGAAATGAACTATGAAAAACTAAAAAATGCAATAACCGAAAAAACAAAAGCAATCATCCCCGTTGACATTGGCGGAATGATGTGCGATTACAATAAAATCTTCGAAATTGCAAATGAAAAATCAAATCTTTTCAAAGCAAACAATGAAATTCAAAGAAAATTCGGCAGGGTTATAATCGTCGCGGATGCTGCGCACTCTTTCGGCGCTGAAAGAAACGGAATTAAATCAGGAAGCTTCGCAGATTTCACGTGTTTTTCATTCCATGCGGTTAAAAACATGACAACCGGCGGCGAAGGCGGAGCCGTAACCTGGAAACACCACGAAAGCATAAACGACGAAGAAATTTACAAGCAATACATGCTTCTTTCGCTTCACGGCCAAAACAAAGACGCCCTTGCGAAAACAAAAGTCGGCGCATGGGAATACGATATTGTTTGCCCGGGTTACAAATGCAACATGACTGACATTTCGGCTTCGATAGGGCTTTCGCAGCTTGCAAGATATGATGAAATTCTAAAAAGAAGAAGGCAAATCGTTAAAATGTATGACGAAGCCTTTGAAGGCGAAAACTTCTGGAAGCCTGTTCACATCTCGGAAGAAAGCAAATCAAGCTGCCACCTTTACCTTTTAAGATTAAACGGCAAAAACGAAGAAGAAAGAAACAAATGCATTGAAAAAATGGCAGAGCTCGGCGTGGCAACAAACGTTCACTACAAGCCTCTCCCGCTTCTAACGGCTTACAAAAATTTAGGGTTTGATATTTCAAATTACCCTCAAGCATATAATATGTATAAAAACGAAGTAACCCTTCCCCTTCACACGCTTTTAACCGATGAAGAAGTGAATTACATCATAGATTCAATGAAAAAATCAATTTAAGTTTTAATATCAAGCTTTAAAACGAAAGGAGGAAAAAATGAATTTAAAACAGCAAAATTTTAAAAAGATGCTTCTTGACACAAGCCTCTTCCGAAAAGCTTACATCATATTAATAACGACCGAAATGCTAGCTTTTTTGGATATTCCGTCGCTAGCGCTCAAGTCGATAGTTCTAATTTGGGGCTTTTTCGTGCTGGTTCATAATTTCTTCCTTGAAAAGCTTGCCTTTAAAGTCAGGCACGGCTACCTTTTGTGGTCGTTCCTAGCTTTAATGGTTATAACTTCTGTTGTGCACATGTCGATTTGGTTCGTGCCAAATTTGGTTATAACTTATTTCACTGCTGTTTGCTTTTTCATATTTTATGGAGGATACACCGAAAAAAACCACGAAAAAACAGAAAAAGAAATGAATTTCATTTTAAAGTTCTTTGTGAATTTCGCGCTTATTTTTGGCCTTGGATCTTTGGCGTCTCTTTTTTTCGGCCAAAATTTAGTTGTGCTTGGCTATAATCTCGGAGTTTACAAAGACCGTTTAATCGGCGTTTACACAAATTCTAATATTCTTGCTTTTTCAATGATTGAAGGAATTGTTTCGTGCGATATTCTTTATAATGACTACATGAAAACAAAATTCAAAAGCAGCAGCATAAGCAACTGGAAATTAATTTTATGCTTATTTGTGAGTTTTGTGTGTCTTTTCTTGTCGGATTCTAACGCTTCGTTCGTTTTCATAGTAATTTATGCTACCATCCGAGTTTTTTGCAATTTGTTTTTCCGCTCGGGCAGCCAAAGCACAGCTCAGCTTTTCAAAAGCATTTTATTAACGTTTTGCTTTTGCATTTTAATGATGTCCGGCTCGTTTTATTTGAGGAATTGTTGCCAAAATTTCATGAATACTCTAATCACAGATGCTTACAAATACGAAGATTCACTCGCAAAAAAAGCCGAGCCCGAAGCCGAAGCGCAAATCCCGGAAAAAGAAACTGTTTTGGTAGTTGAAAATAAAAACGACTCTTCAGAGCCTGCGGCAGCTTCAAACGAAGAAGAAATTCACATCGGAAGGCAAAACTACGAAGTAAGCAGCGGGAGAATAGCTCTTTTCAAACAAGGAATAATAATATTCAAGCACCACCCATGGATAGGCATTGGAAGAGCAAACCTCAATCTTTACGCAAAAAAATACATCGAAGGTGGCCTCAGGCATCCTGACCTTCACAACGGTTATTTGACTATTTTAGTCTCAACGGGAATAATCGGTTTTGCGATTTTTGCTTTGTTTTCTTTGCTTGTTTCGCTTGACATTTGCAGGTATCTTTTCATTTTCGTGAACAAAAATTGCTTCGGGATATTTTGCAAATTTTTCTCAGCTTTGGTTGCTTACTGCGGTTATTGCCTTTTTGAAAAGGCCATTCTTTTCGACATGACCTTCATGGTCGGGTTTTTCTGGCTTATTCTCGGTTACGCGGTTTCTTACATTCAAAACAAAAAAACAGAGAAGTTTAAAGGAGCTAATAATATATGATAAAAATCGGATGCCATCTTTCATCTTCAAAAGGTTTTAAAAACATGGCTGAAAATTGCAAGTTAATCGGCGCGAATGCTTTTCAATATTTTTCAAGAAACCCCCGAGGAAGCAAAGCAAAAGAAATAAGCAAAGCCGACCTTGACGCCTTTTTTGAAATAAACAGAGAAATTCACTTCGGAGTGGTTGCTCATGCGCCGTATATTCTTAATTTATGCTCGAAATCGGAGCACATTAGAAATTATTCGAAAGTGATGCTCGAAGAAGACATTAAAAATTCGGATTTAATTCCCGGAAGCTTTTATAATCTTCACCCAGGCAGCCACACCGGCCAAGGAACAGAAACGGGAATAAAACAAATCTCGGATGCTCTAAATTACGCACTGAAAGAAGGCCAAAAGACTACGGTTTTGCTAGAAACTATGACAGGCAAAGGAAGCGAAATCGGCGGGAAGTTCGAAGAAATAGCGCAGATAATAAAAAACGTTAATTTGAAAGAAAAAGTCGGCGTTTGCCTTGACACTTGCCACGTTTTCGACGGCGGCTATGACATTGCGGGAAGCCTCGAAAAAGTCCTTGAGAAGTTTGACGAAATAATCGGGATTTCAAAGCTAAAAGTAATTCATTTAAACGACAGCAAAAATGCCCTTGGCAGCAAGAAAGACAGGCACGAGCAAATCGGCAAAGGCACGATCGGCCTTGAAAATTTGATAAACATAACGAATAACAAATATCTCAAAGATCTTATTTTCATCCTCGAAACTCCTCAAGAAAGCTTGGAAGGTTACGCGCAGGAAATAAAACTAATAAAGTCTGAGCATAAGGACTAAAATTATGACGGAAAAGAACAAAAATCAAGAATACAAAGGCGGGAAACTAAGCGAAGCTGTCGTTGCTGCGCTTGGCCCTTTTTTCGCAAAATTAAGCGCAAACGGAATAAAAAAGACTGTGAGTGACTTTGCTCCGGGGATAAATCTTGACAAATTCGTGCTTGGAAAAATAAAATCTCAGCTTTCAAAGCACAGAGTCATCGAGCTTGACAATATTTATCTTGACAAAGTCGAGATTCAATATCGCGGCGACGGGATTCAAATAGAGCCCTCAGGAGCTTTGAGATTTTTAATCAGAAAAATAACTATAACCGACGAGCAAATTCTTAACTCTTTTGAAAGCATTCTTCACCAAATTGAAGAAAAATACATCAAAAATAACGAATATATAATAAACAAAATAGACGAAATAATCGTCAGCCTTTCCAGCACAGGAATTTACAAACCGAAAAACTCAAAAGAAAAAACCCTTTATGATTTCGCGATGAAAATCCTGCTTAATTACTATGAACTAAGCAGCAAAAAAACTCCGAAATGGATGAACACTGCAATTGAAAACATTGGCAAAGGCGAATTTTTAAGCTCGTGGATTGAAATTTTGATTGATTACATTTCTGAAGTAATTGCGGACGTGAGCGAAAATATTTTCGTTAATTTCAAAGTAACTTTTGATTCCTTGATGATTAGAATAGTGCTTGACAAAAAAACCAATAAAGGCCAAATTTCAAGCCTGATGAAAATGCTTAACATCGACATTAAAAAAATAATTTACAGCTTCGCAAAAAGCTACATCAGCCCGAGCTTCACTAAAGGAATTGGCGAAATTCTGGCGGACATTGCAAGCTCGCTTTTAAGCACTGTGGATTCTGAAAATAAATCGAAAATAAGCAGCAAACCCTTCAATATAACTATTGCTCCGGGCGAAGATTTCGAAACTCAAAGGTCCTTCACATGGCAAACAAACGAGGCCGAAAGCGAAAGTTTCATTGAATATTCTTACGAAAAAGATTTAACTCAAAGCACCAAAGTTAAATCCGAGAGCGTTACTGTTCCAAAGGCGTTCCCTTTTATAAACCTAGGGCTCATTGCCGGCTACAAAACGCAAAACCTCAAAAAGCACTCGGCAATTCTTAAAAACTTAAAACCCGGAACGGTTTATTACAAAATAACCACTCAAAGCGGCGAAGAAACTCCTGTTTACAGCTTCGAAGTTAAAGAAAAAACGAATTCTTCGAAAATAATGATTTTTGCTGATTCCCAAGGCATGACAAAGCAAGACTACGAAGTTTTTTCGGAAGTTATGGACACGGCTTTTGAAAATAACAAAACGGATTTTATGGTTCATTTGGGAGATTTCGTTGACGACGGCAACAATGAAGAATACTGGAACTGGCTGCTTTCTTCGGACCACTGGAAAGAAAATGTTTGCATCCCGCTTGCAGGGAACCACGAAGCAAGAAAAAGCGCCGTTGCGATAAAAGCAGGCGTTGAGAACTCGATAATTGGGCACTTTAGCGTTAAAAACCTCCCGCCGCAAGACACTTCAAAAGGAATTTATTATTCTTTCGAACATAGCGGCGCAACTTTTGTGGTTCTTAACACGAATTTTTCAGATTCCGGCCTTGGCGAGGCTCAATACAGCTTTGCGCTTGAAACTTTGAAAAATTCCAAAAGTAAATGGAAGATAATTTTCACGCATAAGTCTCCTTATTCAAACGGCCCGCATTGCAAAGACTCGGACGTTAAAAAAATAGCAAATCAAATCGATGAGCTAGCATATTTAGGCGGTGCGGACGTTATTTTTGGCGGGCATGACCACGTTTACGTGAGGACTAAAATTCTTTCTTGCAAAAAAATAGTCGGCAGCGAAGAATATTCGAAAAAAGACGCTGTTTACACAAATCCTTTGGGAACGGTTTTCGTTGTTCCGGGAACTTCCGGAGTGAAAAATTACGCTCAAAAACTGGATGTTAACCTCCCTGCTGAAAAAATCTTGAGCCCTGAAGGGCCGGTTTATTCCGTGCTTAACATTAACGAAAATGAGCTTAAATTCGAGGCATTTCTTGCAAACAAAGAAGGCAGCAAGCTGATTGATTCCTTCGCTATAAAAAAAGAAAGAAAAAACAAAAACAGCAAATACGTTTCGAAATTGATAAATTCAATTCCCGACATGCCTTGGCTTGACGACAGCGATAAGCTTGAAAAAATAAGAGTTACTTACGAAAATTTGAGCTACCACGAAAAAATAAAAGTTAAAAACTCGGGTGAGCTCTTCAAAGCGATTAAACTCAGGAAAAATTACTCCAAAATAACAAGCGGAAGAATTTGCAGAGTTACAACTAAAAAAGAATTTTTAACGGCTTTTAAAAACCCAAAAGTCGGAACGATAATTGCCGAGGGCGAAGAAATTAAATTCGGCAAAAACTTCATAAAAAACACGCATCTTAACGTAACTCGGCCGCTGTGCATAAGAGGAACCGCAAAATTAACCCAAATTAATTTTACAGTTGAAAAAGGCATGATGCTCGCCCTGGCGGATAATATTTGCATTGATAACACAAGAAAATTTGGCAATTTTTCCAGCGATAATATTACCGAGCTCCTTGACGATTGCGCGCTAGTAATAAGCGATTTTGCTTCTATAAACTCATTTTTCGGCGGCAACCACAAAGAAAAAGGAATAAAAATAACCGGTGAAAATTGCCGCGTTTACCTAGGCAGTTCAAGCACGAATTTCGTGAAAAACGGCTTTTTGGAAGCGCCTAATTTAGACTCTAAAATCTTCGTTACTGCGGGGAAATATCTTTCTTTAAGCGAAACTTTCGCCGCCAATTGCAAGCTTGAAATTTCTGCAGGGTTCATAAGAAGCATTAGAGGCTTTGAAAACTGCGAAATAAACATTTCTGGCGGAATCGTTGGCGAGAAAAATAATATTAAATATCCTGTTCCAATAAAATCAAGCGGCAAAATAACAGTTATTTCCGGCAAAATAAGAGCCAAAGACGGCACTAGCATAGTGATTGACGAACCTGGCAGCTGCAAAATTAAAAAGTCACATTTAGGAAGCTACATTGATATTTCAGGCAAAATTTTGTATAATTAAACTAAGAAGTTTTGAAAAATCAGGAGGCAAATGATGATTAAAGGTTACAGGCATCTTGACTCAAAAAGCATAAAAAAAATTATGTTTCATGAAAAACTCAAAGCATTTCTGAAAAAAACATTCAAATGGTGGACGATAACCCTAGGAATTTTCCTGCTTTTCGCAGTTTGGCTCATTTCTTTCTATTTAACGCTGGATAAATTTGAAACTCCCGGCAAAAAAGAAATCACGGGTCAAATCGCAAATTTCAAAACGACTTCTAACCAAGACGACACCGCAAATTTAAATGAGCTAAGCAAAAAAGAACTTGAAAGGGAATCTAAAAAAGAGCAAGTTATTTCGGATTCCGCTAAAGAAAAAGAATATGAATTTAATTCTGATTTTTATGATTTTAGCAACTGGAATAAATCTTGCGCCACGGAGCTTTTGGTGGTTAATAGCAAAAACAAACTCCCCGCGGAGTTCAAAGCTGAAACGAAAAACTGCCGCGGAAAAGAAGTTAGCGCTATTTTGGCTGATGACCTTGAAAAGATGATATGCGATGCTAAAAAAGAAGGAATTTCGCTCTGGATTTCTTCAGGTTACAGGAATATAGACCTTCAAACAAGGCTCTTCAAAAGGCAAATTGACCGCGAAAAATCAAAAGAAGTTATAACCGATGAAGAAGCCGAAGCAAGGGCGGCAAAAGTAGTGGCAAAACCTTACACAAGCGAGCACAACACAGGCTTGGCAATTGACTTTAACGGTGTTTCAAGCAACTTTTACAAAACAAAAGAATATAAATGGTTAATGGATCACGCCGATAAGTATGGTTTCATTGAAAGATATCAAGAAAAATGGAAAAGCAAAACCGGAGTAATCTACGAGCCTTGGCATTTCAGGTATGTAGGCAAAAAGCACGCTCCGCTGATAAAACAAACGGGCCTTTGCCTTGAAGATTACGTAAAAATTAATTTAGTAGAAAACAAATCGGAGGAAGACTTATTATGAGCTCAACAGTAAGAACAAGATTCGCACCCAGCCCCACGGGCTACATGCACATTGGAAACTTAAGAACAGCGCTTTATGAATATTTAATTTCAAAATCTCAAAACGGGAAATTCATTTTAAGAATCGAAGACACCGACAGAAATAGATTGGTGCAAGGCGCTGAAGAAGTAATTTACAGGACTTTAGAAACCGTCGGGCTTAAATACGACGAAGGCCCAGACATCGGCGGAGATTACGGCCCTTACAGGCAAAGCGAAAGAAAAGGAAATTATTTAAAATACGCTGAAAAACTTGTTTCGCTCGGCAAAGCTTACTACTGCTTTTGCGAAAAAAGCGACGAAGAAGAGCACGCTTCAGGCCACACCGACAAATGCAGAAACCTTTCTGAAGAAGAAGTGAAAAAATTTTTAAACGAAAAAAAGAAATTCGTTATAAGGCAAAAAATGCCAAAAGAAGGCTCAACATATTTTGATGACGTTGTTTTTGGAAGAGTTGAAATTGAAAACAAAGAGCTCGAAGACCAAATTTTAATTAAAAGCGACGGCTACCCGACTTACAACTTTGCGAACGTAATTGACGACTATGAAATGAAAATAACCCACGTTGTAAGAGGAAGCGAGTATCTTTCTTCAACGCCAAAATACAATCTTCTTTATGAAGCATTCGGCTGGGAAATTCCAACTTACGTTCACCTGCCTTTAATCATGGGCAAAAACGAAGACGGCACAACCTCGAAGCTTTCAAAACGCCACGGAGCGGTGAGCTTTGAAGATTTATTAAAAAAAGGCTACCTGCCTGAAGCAATAATAAACTACATAGCGTTTTTAGGCTGGTGCCCGGACAGCAACCAAGAAATCTTCTCGCTAAAAGAACTTGAAAAAGAATTTTCAGCCGAAAGAATAAGCAAATCCCCTTCGATTTTTGACTATAAAAAACTCGATTGGTTTAACGCTGAATACATTCGCGCAAAATCAAAAGAAGAATTTTTAAAGCTCAGCTTGCCATACATTCAAAAAGTAATCAAAAAAGAATCAGTAAACAAAGAAAAAATCGCAGAGCTCTTGCAAAGCAGGATTTCAGTTCTCGAAGAAATCCCGGAAATAATAGAATTTTTCGAAACTCAGCCGGAATATGACACCGAGCTTTTCAGGAACAAAAAAAGCAAAAGCACACCAGAAACTTCGCTTGAAATATTAAAAAGCATTGAAAACGAGCTTGAAACTGCAAGTTCATGGGATTATGAAACACTTCACGAAATTTTGATAAACTTTGCGGTTAAAAACGAACTTAAAAACGCGATAGTGATGTGGCCAGTGAGGATCGCTGTTTCGGGCAAAACAGTAACTCCGGGCGGCGCAATTGAAATCTTGGAAATCTTGGGCAAAGAAGAATCTTTAAGAAGAATGCAGGAAGCAATCAAAAAACTTGAAAACAAATAATTTTAGAAAGAGTGATTTTTTAAATGGATTTAAATTCCGAAAAAATGGGGAATTTCATATTTGAAGATATTAAAAAAGATATTTCTGCAGGAGGCAGGTTTGCCGGCAAAACTGTTCACACAAGGTTCCCGCCCGAGCCAAACGGCTACCTTCACATAGGGCACGCAAAAGCAATTTGCATAAATTTCGGTGCGGCTAAAACCTTTGGTGGAATTTGCAACCTTAGAATGGATGACACTAACCCTTCAAAAGAAGACGTGGAATATGTTGAATCAATCAAAAAGGACGTTAAATGGCTCGGCTTTGACTGGGAAGACCGCTTTTACTACGCTTCGGATTACTTTGAAGAAATGTTCGAAAACGCTTGCAAATTGATCGACAAAGGCCTTGCTTATGTTTGCGAGCTAAGCGCCGAAGAAGTTAAAGCAAACCGCGGCGACGCTTCGCATCCGGCAGTGAGCCCTTACAGAGATAGGCCCATAGCCGAAAACAAAGACCTATTTTTAAGAATGAAAAACGGCGAATTCGAAACCGGAAAAATGACCCTGAGAGCTAAAATAGACCTTAATTCAGGGAACTTCAACATGCGCGACCCGGTTATTTACCGAATTAACAAAGCTCACCACCACAAGCAAGAAAACAAATGGTGCATCTACCCTATGTACGACTACGCGCACCCAATCGAAGACGCCCTCGAAGGAATAACTCATTCGCTTTGCTCGCTTGAATTCGAAGACCACCGCCCGCTTTATGAATGGGTCGTAAACAACATGGAAATAGAGTCCAAACCGCGCCAGATTGAGTTTGCAAGGCTTAACATCAACAACACCGTGATGAGCAAAAGAAAACTCAGGATGCTCGTTGAAGAAGGCAAAGTTGACGGCTGGGATGACCCCAGGCTCCCAACCATCGGAGGCTTGCGCCGCAGAGGCTACACTCCCGCATCAATAAGAAACTTCTGCGAAAAAATCGGCGTTTCGAAGGTCACAAGCACGGTTGAATATTCATTCTTAGAGCACTGCCTAAGAGAAAACCTGAACTTGAAAGCAAAAAGAATCATGGCAGTTTTAAACCCGGTTAAACTCATCATAACGAACTACCCCGAAGGCAAAGAAGAATTCTTTGAAATTGAAAACAACCCGAATGATGAATCAGCCGGAACAAGAAAAGTGAGATTTTCAAGAGAAGCTTACATCGAAGAATCAGACTTCATGGAAGAGCCCGTTAAAGGCTACTTCAGAATGTTCCCCGGCAACGAAGTAAGGCTAAAATCCGCTTATGTCGTTAAATGCACAGGCTGCAAAAAGGACGAAAACGGAAAACTCTTGGAAGTTTACGCTGAGTATGACGAAACTTCGGCAGGAGGCAACCCCGCAGACGGCAGAAAAGTTAAAGGAACCATCCAGTGGGTGGACGCTAAATCTTGCGCAGATATCACCGTTAACCTTTATGAAAATCTTTTCAACTGCGAAAACCCTGAACAAAATGAAGATTTGATGGCAACTTTGAATGAAAATTCTTTGGAAGTTAAAAAGAATTGCAAAGCCGAAGAAAACATTAAAACCGCTAAAATAGGCGATTCTTACCAGTTCATGAGAATTGGTTACTTCTGCCCTGACTGCAAGAATTTTTCTGAAAATAACCTTGTTTTCAACAAAAGCGTTGGCCTTAAAGACGGCTTTAAGAAAAATAAAAACTAAAAGTTGACTTATATCAATCGATTTGATAGTATTTTGGTATATAAATATGTTAAAAATATATAAATAAATAGGGAGGAAAAACCGATGTTTAATTCTAAAAAAGTAAAAGCCCTTGCAATGTTAGCAAATTTAATTTTCGGTGCACTCTCGTCAAGCACTGCTTTCGCAGCTGATCCGCCGGCTGTTTCTTCAAGTTTATCTTCCGAAGAAATGTCATTCATCATAGATGATGCCGGCACGCTTAAATCTTACAAAGGCAATTCATCAAGGGTAGTTTTGCCCGAAGGAATCAAAAAAATTGCTTTTGGCGCTTTTAAAGACAGAGGAGAAATTCAGGAAATCACCTTGCCCGAAAGCCTGGAAACAATCGATGACTACGCGTTTTATTCCTGCACTTCGCTTAGAAATGTAAACATCCCGAAAAACGTTAAAAGCATCGGTTGCCTGGCATTTGGCGGCTGCGAAAATTGCAAAAATATAAAAATCGGTGAAGGCCTTAAATCGCTTAAGAAATTTGCTTTTTTAGGATGCAGAAATTTGAGAAGCATCACCGTGGAAGCTAAAAACCCAAATTTTTCAAGTTATGAAGGAATACTTTACAGCAAAGATTTTTCAGATTTAAAAGTCTGCCCTGAGGCAACTGAAAAAGAATTAACCCTCCATGAAAACACCCGCTCTATTTCAAGTTATGCGTTCCAAAGCTGCGAAAACCTTGAAAAAGTTTCAAAAGCCGGTGAAAGACCAATTTCAATTTACGATGCTGCTTTCCAAGATTGCAAAAGGCTAAAACAAATTGATTTTGAAAACAAAATTGACTTCATAGGCCCAGGAGCGTTCACAAATTGCACATCGCTATATAAATTTACTATCGGCGAAAATGTCAAGTCTATTGGAAGCTCAGTGTTTTTAGGCTGCAAATCGCTTAAAGAATTAGTCGTTAAAGCAAAAGACCTTGAAATCGGCCATAAAATTTTCGACTCATGCTCTCAAATTATTTCAATTCTTGCAGATAAAAATTCTAGCATAGCGAACTACGTTAAAAAACACGCAAGAAATTTAATCTTAAAATAAAAACCAAAATATTAAAACCACGCTCGTTTGAAGCGTGGCTATTTTTTTATTCAGTTTCATAAATGAAGTTTTTAAGGTCTTTTTTGGCTTTGCTTAGGTCTTTAATCGCAAGAACCATTTTCTTGTCGTGAGTTTCATCTCTAACGTTGTCATCAGTTGGCAGACGGAACTCCTGCATTTCATAGCCAAGATAAGTCGGGGAAGCTTTTGCAAGCCTTGTTATTTCCGAAGGTTTAAAATTAGTTGTTATCATCGGGCCAAGAACCGAAATCATTTCAGTCATTTTTGCAACGCTTGAGTGTTTAAGAGCTTCCACAATAGCTTTTATAACATCTCTCTGGCGGGAAGTTCTGTCGTAATCCGAGCCTTTGCTGTTTCGATTTCTTGAATGGTGAAGAGCCTGCAAACCAGTAAGATGCTTAACTCCTGCGCCTTTCAAAGTGTGCTTGTCCCCTGAATATTTGTTAATGTAAGCGCATTCCGCAGCGGTGAGCTCCATGTCAATTCCGCCAAGCGAATCAACTATTTTCGCAAAACCTTCAAAATCAACGCAAACATATCTGTCGATTAAAACTCCAAAATTCTTTTGAACCGTGTCAATTGTAAGTTTTGAGCCACCGTAAGCATAAGCTGCATTCATTCGGTCTTTGCCGAATTTCGGAATATCAACCCACAAATCCCTCATAATTGAAGTTACTTTTATTTTTTTGCTCTTGGTGTTAAGCGAAAGCACCATCAGCGAGTCGCTCCTGCCGTGGTCGCCTGTAGACATTGAGTCGCTTCCTATGAGCAAAATATTAAGAACCATATTGTCGCTTAAAAGGCCAAGTTGTTCGGCTTCTTTTTTAACTTCTTGAGTAGTTTCGGGCTCAACCTCTTCGTAGTTAAACGAATGCAAAGTGTTGTAGCCGTAAATCATTGCACCACCGATAGCCCCTAAACACAAGAAAAACAAGAAAGAAAGTATCCTTAAAATAGGAATTTTGCCTCTTCTAACCTTTTTCTTTTCAGAAGAATATATGTCAACATACCTGGCGTTTCCTGATCCATTTTTATATCCGCTGGAATAATCTTCGTTTGAACTGTTCATCTTTTCCCCCTAAAACTGTGTTTTCACAATTTTCATTTTAAATTATTATCAATTTTTTTTCAAGAAAAAACTATCTTGAAGTGTAAAGAGCAACGGCAGTTCTGTTAGGAAGTTTAAGAATCGAGCCCGCGGTGAGCATGTCGTTAATGTCAAGCCCGTTGAAGCTCGCAACAGCTGTTATAAATTTCTCATCTTTGTAGTAATCATTGCAAATTGAGGTGATTGTGTCACCGTTTTGAACTATATAATCTTCATACTGAATATCAAGCCCAGGGCTAAGAACAATATCCGCAGATTTAACTTCGCCTGTTTGATTGTCAATATTTTCAGTCGAAACGGTTTTGTCGGATTCATCTTGAGTGTCCCCTGTGTAGTTAATTCCTCCAATTGCAACCATAGTCGGAGCAGTGCCTGCGTTTTTGCCTTCATTTATTTTGCTGTAAACCAGGTAAACGGCGCCCATAAGCATAATAAGAGCTGTTGAAAGCTTGGATATTTTAGCTATTTTATCTTTGCGAAGGCTGAGCTGATATCTAATGTAAGAACCCCACGAACTGTTCATCGAAATTTTTTCGGCTCTTTTAAGCTCCACTACCATTTGAGGAATCGAAGTGTAAACGCCTCTTTTGCATTTATCGATAACTATGTGAAGTTCTTTATTAAATTTCGCCTGGGCTTCAGGCTCCAAAAGAATATAAATAACCTTTGAAATATTTTCAAAAATCAAGTTCATGCTTTTTGCTTCGTCGATGTATTTATCCATATCTCGCAAATCGTAAATAAAATGAACATTTTTTTCTTCGTCAACCCTTATGTTGCCCGGCTCAGAAAGGCAGCCGAGAATACACCTTGGGAATCTGTAAATGCTTTCAAAGTAAATTAAAATGCTTTCAAGAATTTTGCACCTTTCGTCGAAATGTGATGTATTAAAAGTTTTGCTGTATTTTTTCTCTATGCTGTCTTCTTGAAAATAAGTAAAAACAGCATAAAATTTTTCATCTTCAACGAAGAAATCGACAAATTCTTTCGGCTTTTCCTCAGAATTAAACATGTTAAAAAGTATTTTAAATTTCTCTAAATTCTCGTCGTTGTAAGAAAATTCATTAAGAACAAAAAAATTTTCGAGCTTTTTTTCGCCTTTGTAAGCAACCAAAATTTTAAGACCCTCGCCCTCAAAAAGCGACGCCATTGAGACATAATCTAAGCTTTTGTTGATATTAGACATGTATTTCTCACACCTCGTTTTGAAAAAATAAATAAATAAAACATTTTTTATAACACTTGACTCAATTATTCTATAATAATATACTATATTAAACAAGTCAATTAAAAAAGTAAAATCACAAAATCTGAAAATATTTGTACAATTTATATATTTTTCAGAATAAACACATAAATACGGTGATTTTGCTTGAAATAAAAAATAATGTGAGGGGATTGTATGGAAAAGAAAGTTAATGTTGAAAAAAGCCTAACCAAATTCGCAAATTTCATTTCTCAGCCGAAAGTTAAGTACGGCATAATGATTATTTTCTTGCTGGTGCTGTCTTTTATAGTCCAGTATTTCGTTAACAGGCCGAACTTCGGAACATTTTTGAGTTCAGACATGGACCCTTCAAGCAATGTTTACATCCTGGGCGTTAACGAAAACAAAGACACCTACAAAATAACAAAAGTTTCCCCCAGCGGCGCAACGAAATTCCAAATAAACTTGGAAAAATCTGACGATAAAAGCGCATACGTTTACAGCAATCTTGAAGTTGACTCAAAAGGCAACTTCTATTTCGTCAAGCAAAAAAAGAATTTAAGCGCTCCCGCCGCGGACAAGTCTTTGTACCCCACACTGAGCGAAACGGTTTTGATGTATGACACAAACGGCAACTACATCAAGCAAATAGCCGCTACGGATTTTTCGAAAGATGCTAATCCTCCAACCGAGCCTTACATCCGCAAAATTCAAATAGTTGAGCAAAAATTAACGATTTTAACCTGCGAAAATAACACCTACAGCGTCATCACCGCGGACCCGCTCACAAACGAAAGCCCCAGGAAAATTAAGAGTTTCACAGTTGAAACAAACGCTGCAACCACAAGCCAAAGCTACGAATGGGTTAGCGACATGAGCGTTCTTTCGACCGGAAGAATTTACTACTCAACCTTAAACGGCGAACTTTATGCCACGAACAACGAAGGAAACTTTGAAAATTGCTCGAATATTTTAAGCAAAAAGCCTTTCCAAATCGTTGGCATGAGCGTTGATTCAAACGACAACCTTTATTTCAGCGATTGCGTTAACGGCAAATTCTATAAACTCAATACTCAAAGCGGAATGCTCCAAAGCCTTTATGACCTTAACAGCGAACTTTCAACAGGCCTAAACGTAAAAATGAAAGACGTTCGCACAATTAAAACAATTTCAGCAGATGATTATTATGCTGCATCAAAAGCATTCGATAGAGCCTACCATGTTAGATTCGGCACGAACGAAAACCGCATAGTGGCGGACTTAAGAGGCGCTCTCTTCCCTTGGGGATATTTAATCATGCTGGGCGTTATGCTTGCAGGAGCCGCTCTTTACTTTGGCTTTAAATTCCTTTTGAAAACAGAAATAACAAGAATTCCCTTAGCGGTTAGAATCACTGCAATGTTCCTTCCTGCGTTTTTCATTTCAATGGGCGTTTTGATTTTCGTTAACACAAGCGACGGCGTTAAAGAATACATGAGCGTACTGGCAACTAACCAAGAAAGAGCCGCAAAAACCGCCGCGAATATCATAAGCGGTAGCGAATTTTCAAACCTTAACCATATTTCCGGTTACATGAACTCGGACTATTTAAAAATCAAAAATGAACTCCAAGAAGGCTACAAAGAAGCCTCGCTGAACATCGGCGACACGAGCGACTACTTAGTAACATACATTGAAAGCTACGGCAAACTTTACACAACAATTAACACAAAATACAGCGTAAACTCAGGCTCTTACGACAAATTAAAATACACCTCCCCCGATATGGTCCCGCCGAACTATGCATTAGTTGACTATTTGCTCGAAGATGACGAAAACGAAGCAATCTACAAAGCTTGGGCAGCACTTTCAGACGCCAAAAACAGCGCAGAATCCTACCACGCAAACTTCCGTGATGTTTACGGCAATATTTCGGCAAGTTTTGTTCCTATTAAAGACAGCAAAGGCGCAGTAGTTGGAATGGTTGGAAACTTCCTCGATGAAGACATCCACACAACCCGCGAATTCATGCAAATATTCAAGCATTCTTCAGCGCTTATAATCGTAATAACCGTTTTAATTGGAATTTTCGCTTGCTTCGTTATTGCTTGGTGCTTAAGACCTCTTAAAAAGATCGAAAAAGCAATCGACAATATGAGCAAAGGCAAGTGGGACACAAGAATAAGAATAAGCACGAAAGACGAGCTCGCAGACGTTGCTCAAACATTTAATTTGATGTCTGAAAAAATCGAGCGCTACACTTCAAACTTAATCAAACTCAATAAAGAATACTTAAGATACGTTCCGCAAGAAATTTTCAAATTAATAGACAAAGAAAAAATCACTCAAGTTGAGCTTCATTCGCACAAAGTCATTAAGATGAATGTTGTTTACATCAGTTTCAATGTTTCTTGCAAAGGTTGCTTTGATTTTGAAAAAGAAAACGAAGTCTTTAATGCCGTTAACAGAAGCTACGAAGAGCTTTTCAAAGTGGTTGAAAACAATAACGGTATTGTTCAAACATTCACTGGCCTTGACGCAATAATTTTCTTCCCCGGCAGCTTCATTGACGCCCTTAGCGCTTCAATTCAGTTCAAAGAAGTTGATCTTCCTGAAGAAATTAAAAACAGAATGAACATAACCTTGGGTTCGGGCGAAGTTTTAATCGGTGTTTCAGGAAATGAAGACCGCAGAGGAGTCATTGCAATTTCGGATGAAATAATGCAGCTTTTCAACATCGACAGCAGGCTCAAGCTGCTTGGAATAAACCACGTTGCAACAGGAAACATAATAAATTCACTAAGCGAAAATGTTCCGTTTAATTTCAGATACATCGGCCGTGCAGCCAGCCCGGTTGACACAGACTCAGAAGACATTTATCAAATAATCGACGGCACTGAAAATAAATACGCAAAAGACCTTTACCTTTCAACGAAAGAAACATTTGAAAATGGCATCAAGCTATTTATGAACTCGGAATTCGAAAAAGCACGAAAGGCATTTGCAGAAGTGCTGAGAATAAATGAAAAAGACAAAGTAAGCATAAAATATTTGATGCTTTGCGACGAAGAATTAGACAAACTTGAGAAAAACCCTGATGCCGGAAAATACTTCACCGGTTGCATTATATAAATTTAAAGAATAGGACGGATATGAATGTTTAAAGGTATAATTTCAAGAGTTTCAACAATGATTCAAACTCAACTTGCCGCAATGACCACATTCTTGGTCCGGCTGCAAAACACGGCAAACAATGCGGTTCAATTCATTCAGCAAAAAATTCAAAAGTTCTTTCAAAACATCATGGCGCGCCCCAGAAGCAAAAAGAATTACTGGCAATTTTTCGGGCTTTACTTTTCAAAAAGATTCGTGTGCATGAGCATCATAGCTGTTGGCGTTGTGGGCTACTTTTTGGTCTATTACGCCGTGCCTTGGGCCGAAGGAAAAGTCTGGACGGCAAATTTAAGGCTCGACACACTCAAATATTCTAAATTCACAGGCAAAGCCAGGGTTTTTGACACTTCTGATAAGCTCGTTTTTGAAGGCAACCTGGAAAAAGGCTCCCCGAAAGGAACCGGAATTCAATATGATTCACAAGGAAATGTAATTTACAAAGGAAACTTCGAAGTCGGAAAATACAGCGGCGACGGCGAACTTTATAATTCAGAAGGCATTTTAACATACACAGGCGGCTTCGCAAACAACCTTTACAGCGGCGAAGGCAAACTTTACAACACTATTGGAAAATTAATCTACGACGGGAACTTCGCGGTTGGCCAGCGCTCAGGAATGGGCGCAGAATACGACCCCGACACAGGGCTTAAAAAATTCTATGGCCAGCATGAAAATGACGTTTTAAACGGCAATGCAGTGGAATTCGGCAGCGACGGCAAAACAATCCACTATGAAGGCAACTTTAAAGACGGCGTTTACGGCGGCGAAGGCAAGCTTTACAGCGGAACAGCGCTTCAATATGCCGGCAACTTTGAAAGAGGAGTTTACAACGGCACTGGCAACCTTTATGACCTCGACACAGGCTCGGTGATTTACTCCGGAGAATTTAAAGACGGAGCCTACGACGGAAAAGGAAGCCTCTATGACACCTCAACTTCAGTTATCATCTACACCGGCGAATTTTCAAAAGGGAAACGCCAAGGCAAAGGAACTTCCTACGACAAACTTGGTTCCGAGCTTTTCTCAGGGAACTTCCGCTCTGACAGCATTGATTACATTGCTTACCTTGGAAAATCCCCTGACGATGTTGCTTCTGAATTCGGCCAAGAAACCTACAAAACTGAAACAAACGGCAAGATGATCGTGACTTACCGCAACCTTGACGCTTCGATAGTATTTAAAATCAACAGCGAAAAAGGAGAATACGTTTGCGAAAAAATCGTCCTTGGAACAAAAGAATCCTTCATGGGCTTGGGCGCAAACAGCACTGCGGTTGAAAGAAGATCCGTTATGGGCGAGCCTTTCTCATCAATCAACTACTCTTGCCCGGATTACTACAAAACCGTTTTCTCGCACCTTGGAATCAACATTAACAACGTCAAATCAATTCCTTGCGACAAATACATCCTTGATAACTACTTCATAAGATTCTATTTCAACGACGGCCGCACGGAATTAAAATGCATAGAAATTTGCAGCATGTAAAATCATAAATTTGATTACTTTTAAAAAATGTGGTATCTTATTAAAAGGATATCACGTTTTTATTTCGAAAAAGTTCAGGGGGTATGATGATGACAAAACAAATGCAAAACGCAATAAACCAAATTTGTGAAAATAAAGAGCTTTCAAAAAAATTAATAAAACTTGAAACCACAAATGAAATATTCGAGCTTTTTAAAAGCCTTGACAGCGGCATTTCAAAAGAAGATTTCGAAGAAGGAATAAACGAGCTTCTGGAAAAAACGAGCGAGAAATTAACCGACGAAAATTTAAGCAAAATTTCTGGCGGAGTGCTCAGCGACAGCATAAAAAAGCCCCTGGCAGTAACTTTGGCCGCACTTTCGCTTGGAACCACGCCAATTCAAGCAGCGCCAACAGCCGGAAGTAAAGCCTCAAAAATAATCTCAACCACGCTTTTAGCGATGCTTGGAATCACATCCGCCACAGCGCTCGGAGCAGCAATTTACTACTTAATAAACAAACCCGAAGAACTAACCGAAGAAGAAATAAAAGAATTTTATTATCAAATATTAAAAAATTTAGACAGCAAGCAAAGAGAAGAAGCCAGCAAAAAATTAAAATCCGTTTTGGAAAAAGACGAAAGCACAAGAAAACATCTCGAAGAATTTTTCAAATCAAAAAAAATCAACCCTCAAAACCTTGATTTAAATAAAATAGAAAAGTTGCTTTTTGACAAAGAATTCCTCAGCTTTACCCCACCTTATATTTTGCACCACATTTTGCCCAAAGAAATTAAACCCGAAGTGCAGAAAATATTATCAAACAAAAAAGCTCAAAAAGCACAGAAGATTTATGATATTAAAGGCTTGCCAAATATTGGTAATTCCTGCCATCTTAACGTGATTTTGCAGCTTCTTCGCCATATTCCGGAAATTAAAAACGGCAACGTGGAAGAAAAGGGCAATGAAAAATTGATTCTTCTTAACAACGTGATGAAAACCATCAGCGCAAGCGGCAACACAATTTCAGACGAGGAACTGAAAGATGAGCTGGAGATTTTAATTTCATTTCTCTACCCTACTGAAACAAAAAAGCAGCAAGACGCACTCGACACATTGATGAAACTAGACCTACCCTGCAAGCAACTCGACCTTAACATCACTATTACAGCAGACATAAACGATATTCCTTCACAACCTGAGAAAAAACCATTAACGTCCAATAATGATGCGATCGAAAATGCAAAATACCAAATATTCTGCATACCAACAAAAGAAAGCAAAAATTTCGTCGAGACTTACAGCTCAAACGGCCAAGAATTCGAGCTTAAATGCGCTGTTTGCCACAGCAAGCTAAACCAAATTTGGCACTATTATGCTTATTCAAAAGGCGAAAATGGAGCATGGTATCAATGCAGCGATAAATACATTACCAAAACGACTTTCGAAAAAATAAAAAATGACTCGAAAAATACAGTAATGCTTCTTTATTCAAAGAAAAACTAAAGCTTCTTTTTTAGAAGCTTTTTTAATGCTTGCGGCTAAAACCGCAGTGATTTATAATAAAAATAAAAAGAGGTTTTTTAGTGAAAAAGGTTGAAATAAGGTACTCAAAAATATTTGAAAAATTCCCCCGAGAATTCATACTCCTGCAAGGCTCAGGATGCTTTTGGAAAAAATGCAAATTTTGCGACTATTTTGAAGATGTAAGCGAAGATCCTTTTAAATTAAACTCCAAAGTAATTGAAAAAATAACGGGTGAATTCGGGGTTTTAGACGTTATAAATTCAGGTTCTGCAATGGAACTTGACGACAAAACCCTGGATTTAATTTACAAAAAATGCCTTGAAAAAAACGTAAAAGAGCTTTGGTTTGAAGTCCACTGGGCCTACAGAAACAAGCTTGAAAAATTTGCAGAAAGATTCAAAGGAATAAATGTTAAATTCAGAACAGGAATAGAAACATTCAGCGGCGAGCTAAGGTCCAGCTGGAATAAAGGCATCCCGGAAGATGTTACCGCTGAAGACGTTTCAAAATATTTCAGCAGCGTTTGCTTGCTTGTTGGCGTTAAAGGCCAAAAGTTCGAAACCATAAAAAACGACATAGAACTTGCAAAAAAATATTTCGAAAGATTCACCGTTAGCGTTTTCGTTAAAAATTCAACGAGAATCTCACCCGACCCGATTTTAATAGGGAAGTTCATAAAAGAGATTTACCCCAAAATTAAGAGCGACCGCCAGATTGACGTGTTAATAAGCAACACAGACCTCGGAGTGGGGTGAAAAAGTGGAAGATTTTAGATTTTTAGTTGACGAAAACTCGCAAGGAACAAGAATAGATAAATTTTTAAGCGAAAAATTAAACGACGTTTCGCGCTCAAGACTTCAAAAATTAATCGAGGAAAGCTACGTTAAAATAGACGGCACAGCAGCGCAAAAAAACTCGAAAATAAGCAAAAATCAAACTATTTCAGTAACGATTCCCGAAGCTAAACCGCTCGAAGTTAAGCCGGAAAACATCCCGCTTGACATAGTTTACGAAGACGATGATTTAATAGTCGTTAACAAGCCAAAGGGCATGGTCGTCCACCCTGCGCCAGGAAATTACGACGGAACTTTGGTTAATGCTCTTCTTCACCACTGCAAAGGATCTCTTTCGGGCATAAACGGCGTTATAAGGCCGGGGATTGTTCACAGAATAGACAAAGACACCAGCGGGCTTTTGATAGTTGCGAAAAACGACAAAACCCACAACGAACTTGCCGTGCAAATAAAAAACCACAGCTTTGAAAGAGAATACGAAGCCGTGATTCACGGGAATCTTAAAAATGATTCCGGCACCGTGCGGACTTTCATCGCTAGGCACAAAATAGACAGGAAAAAAATGGCGGTTTCAAATTCGGCAGGGAAACTCGCCATAACGCACTATGAAGTTATTAAAAAATATCAAAAATATTCGCACATAAAACTAAAACTTGAAACCGGAAGAACTCACCAAATAAGAGTTCACATGAGCTACCTTGGCCACCCAATTGCCGGCGACGAAGTTTACGGCAAAAGCAGAAAAAATGAGTTCCCGTTTTTAAAAGGCCAATGCCTCCACGCGAGAACTCTTGGGTTTTTCCACCCGACGCTCAAAAAACACATGCGGTTTTCAAGCGATTTGCCGGAATATTTTCAAAAAGTTTTAGATTCTATTTCTTAACATCACTGCCGTGAAAGTAATTGTAAATTTCTTTGGCGCAAGGCTCGGTTATGCTTTTAACGCTAGCAATTTCTTCGGCGGAAGCTTCGTAAATTTTTTCAATGCTTCCAAAAGCCTTTAAAAGCTCTTTTGAGCGTATTTTTCCGACGCCTTTGATTTTATCAAGTTCAGAGGTTTTGACGCCTTTTTCGCGCAATTTGCGGTGGTAATTAATGGTGTAGCGGTGCACTTCATCTTGAACGGAGGTTATGAACAAAAATAGCCTGCCGTTATTTTTTATTTCAATTTCTTCATTTTCCGTCGTGAGCGCCCGGGTTCTGTGCTTGCGGTCTTTAACCATCCCAAAAACAGGAATATTAATTCCAAGCTCATTTAAGGCCTTTTTAGCCGCTTTAACCTGCCCAAAACCGCCATCAACTAAAACAAGGTCAGGCATTTTTTCGAAGCCTTTATCGTCATTTTTAAGGCCTTCGTGGCTAAATCTCCTCGTTATAACAGAATTCATAGCCGCAAAATCATCCTGCATATAGTTCATGCTAAAACGGCGGTAATCTTTTCTTAGGCGTTTGCCATTTTCAAAAACAACCATTCCAGCAACGCAATTTGAACCAAAAAGATTAGAAATATCATAAGCTTCAATTCTCTTCGGGAGCTTTTCAAGGCCAAGCAAATTTTTAAGGTCTTGAAGATAAAAATCCTCTTTCGTTTTAACCCCGCTGCTTCTCAGAAGGTTCTCGTAAGCGTTGTTTTTGCACATTTGAATAAGCTCAAACGCCTTGCCTTTCTGAGGAATTTCAATTTTAACTTTCTTTTTTGCTTTTTCTGAAATTAATTTTTCGATTAATTCAAAATCTTCCGCATTGCCATCTAAAATAATCGTTTTAGGAATAAATTTTTGAGTTTCATAAAATTGTTTCAAAAATTCCGCTCTGACTTCATCATCAGGCTGGGAAGTGTTTAATAAAAAGTTCTCGCTTTCGTACATATCGCCGTTTTTAAACCTGAAAATCTGCACGGAAACATCGTTTTCGCTCCTGGAAATAGCTATGGCGTCTTGTTCCCTCGCGCCGTAAGAAACGACTTTTTGCTTGCTTTTTATTTTTTCAATTGCCGCTATTTTATCTCTTATTTTAGCGGCTTTTTCAAATTGCATGTTTTCGGAAGCCTCGGCCATTTGCTTTTTAAGATCGCTAGCAGTTTTGTTAATTCCATTTTTAAGAAAATCCTTAACCTCGGCAATAACAGCGAGGTATTCTTCGTGAGAAATCGCCCTGATGCACGGCGCGCTGCAACGATTGATGTAATAATTAAGGCACGGCCGTTTCCACCTTTTGCTAAGGTCACGGCTGCAGTTGGGAAGCTTAAAAATTTTCGAAACTTCTTCAACTGTCTTTTTAACCGAAAAAGAACTCATATACGGCCCAATGTAAACGGCATCATCGCTGCTTTTTTGCTTCACGTAAGAAACCTTCGGCCAAGTTTCATTTGAGATTTTAATGTAACTGTAGCCTTTCGAATCTTTAAGCAAAATATTATATTTCGGCTGGTGCTTTTTTATGAGGCTGCACTCCAAAACAAGCGCTTCAAATTCACTATCGGTAATTATATATTCAAAATTTTTAACGTTTTCCACCATTTTTTCTACTTTCGAACCTTTTTCATGTTCAAAAAGGAAATAAGATGACACTCTATTTTTTAAATTTTTAGCTTTACCGACGTAAATTATCTCCCCATCACTGTTGTGCATAAGGTAAACCCCCGGGGAGTTAGGAAGGGTTTTGCATTTTTCGTTTAAATTCAAATAAATATTATTCATAACAGCTTTAGTATTACCACAAATAGCCTATTTTTTCAAACAAAAAAGAACCTTCTGAAAAAATCAGAAGATTCATAGTTTTAAACAAATCTTATTTGTTTACTGCATCTTTGAGTGCTTTACCTGCTTTGAAAGCTGGTGAATTGCTTGCAGGAATAGTGATAGCATTTCCTGTGCGTGGGTCGCGGCCTGCACGCTCTTCGCGTCTGCGTACTTCAAAGCTTCCGAATCCTACGAGCTGAACTTTGTCTCCTGAAACTAATGCTTCAGTAACAGATTCGATGAATGCTGCAACTGCTTTTTCAGCATCTTTCTTTGAAAGTTCACTTTTTTCTGCAATTTTAGCAATTAATTCAGATCTATTCATACAGATGTCCCCCATGTTTTTATTATTTTATATCAAAAATACCAAAAATAGGTAGTTTCTGAATGCATATTAATGTTACTACAGATTATTTCTATTTGCAAGCGACAATTTACATAAAAACTCATTTTTGAATATTTCGCTCGAATTATGGAGAGCAGTTTCAGCGTCAATACCCAGTAATCTCGCGATTTCTGAGACCGAGAAAATTAAATCTCCAAATTCTTTTTCATAAAATTCTTTTCGTCTTCCCAAAATTAAAGTTTCAAGATAATGAAGTCTTTCGAACGCTTCATTGAAGGCTTCACCCACCGAAAACACACCAAAATCGAGCCTTGCAGCCCTTTCTTGAATTTTTCTTGCTTCAATTAAAGCTGGCATAACGGTTTTTTCTGTTTGGTCATTTTGACCAAAACTTCTCATTCTTGACAAATTAGGTCTTCGCTGAGGCATGCTGTAAACATTACTTTCTGCACTTTTTTCAATCGCAAGATGAGGATATTTCGCCAAAATTTTCTCGCAGGCACTGCTCACAACATCATCAAAAGAAAAATTTCCCTTTTCCTCTTCAATGCTTGAATGCTGCATAACTTGCAAAAGAATGTCTCCAAGCTCTTCTTTTAGCAATTCGCTGTCTTGCATATCTATGGCTTCCAAAACCTCATAAGCTTCTTTTATCAAATTAGACCTTATACTCTCGTGTTTTTGAGTCTTGTCCAATTTGAAGCCTTCAGAGAACTTTAGCGTTCTGATGAGCTTTGCAAGATCTTCGGCTGAATACTTACGTCTGTGGACTGGCTCCATACTTATCACTGCCCTTCTAAACGTCTTAAAATGTAAACTTTTTCAAGTTTTTACATTTATTCCCATATTAACTCATCATTCCAAATTTTTCAAGTACTTTTATTATTTTTTTGCATTTTGGAATAGTGGCTAAATCTTTCGAAGTAACAGTTTTCGTCAAAAACAGCGCAAAAACGTAAACAACCGCAGCTAAAGCTATTGCAATAACCGTTGCAAGTTTGTAAGGAATAGCCATCGCCATCAAGCCTTGAGAGGCCCACGCAGTGGCTCCACAAATCAAAGCGCATAAAAGCGGCTTTAAAAACACGCCTGTGAAATCAAGCGAAACTTTCGTTTCTTTTTTGAGCGAAAAAAGAGTAACCGCGCAAACAAACAGATAGCAAATAAGTGTGCCTATTCCTGCGCCTTGAATATTGATTTCAGGGATTCCAACCAGAATATAATTAAAAGCAATTTTCATAACAACTCCGGCAGTAAGGGCTTTGAGCGGAATATCAGCTCTTCCCACAGCCTGCAGAGTGCTGCAAATTGGTGTTCCGATTGCAACAAAAATAATTCCAAGAGCATAAATGCCCATGATGTGCGAAGAAATAACGACTTCTTCGGCACTTTTGTTCTTGCCAAATGTGTTATAAATTAAATCCATAATAGGAAGCGAAAGGACTGACATTCCAATTCCAATTGGCAAAGAAACAATGCTTGTAACTTTTAAAACAGTTTCTATACTGCTTTTAATTTTTTCTTTAACGCCGCTGACCCAAGCTGAAGTTACATTTGGCAGTGCGCTTATGGCAAAACCCTGAGTAATAGTCGGCAAAACCATTACAACTGTGTTCATGTATCCAAAACATCCAAGCAAAAAGACATGAACCTTCCCTGCTTTAATGTTCTGCTGAGGTATCAAACTGCCGTAAACCTTCAATAACGCTTCAGGCGTCGAGTTCATTATATCATTAAGCCTTGTTTGAATCAAGGTAGAATCTATAGTTGAAGCCACATTCATGATAATTGCGCCCAAAGCAACGGGAACAGAAATGCTAAGAAGCATCTTCATGATTTTTTTAACAGGATAGGGTTTCGGCGCTTCTTTTAATTCTTCAGGCGTAATTCCATCACCGCAGATTTTAAATTTAATAAGCATGTAAAGATACCCTGCGACTGAGCCAAGCGTTATTCCAACAACCGCCGCAGCTGAAACCCAAGGCAAAATTGCGAGTTTTGCGGCTTCTTTCGTTTCATAAGCCGTGCCAAAGACCGTGCCAAATTTTTGGAATTCGCTCATCCCGTAAGAAACCGTGAGCCATGCAAGGCTTATTCCAAAAATAACTTTGCCGAAAGCTTCGATTATCTCCGAAACAGCGGTTGGAACCATGTTTCTGAGGCCTTCATAGTAGCCTTTGTAAATTGAAATAAGGCAAGAAAAGAAAATCGTTGGTGCAAGAGCTAAAAGCGAGTAAAGCGAGCCCGGGGCATTAACAAGCTGGACGTAATAAAATGAGCCAAAAATCATTAAAAGCGAGCCGAAAAGACCCGTTGCCATAAAAAGCGGAATAGAAATTTTGTGCATGAGTTTAACGTCTTTGTAGCGCCCTTGAGTCATGTAGCCCGAAACCATTCTTGAAATAGCAATTGGCAAACCTGCCGTTGCAAGCGCGTGAATCGGGCTATACATATTGTAAGCCGTGGTGAAATAGCCAAACCCCACTCCTCCTAAAATGTAAGAAAGCGGGATTTTAAAAGCCGCTCCAGCAAGCTTAACTATGAACATTCCAATGGTCATAATCAGCGCACCGGCCGCAAAAGAGTGGTTAACCTTTTTTTCAGGTTTTGTTTTTGAAGTAGTATTCATTTTGCATTTTCCTTTACTAAACAAACATATTTTTCAATTTAGAATTATATCATATGCTTGTTTGAAATTATACCGATTTTTTTCATAAATAATCCTCCCGAACAAAGCGAGAGGACTTATTTTTTAAAGTATTATGCAAACAAGGCCGTTGCAACCTTCGTTTATTATTCTTTCGATGGTTTCTTTGATTTTTTCTCTTGCGTCAGGCGGCATGCGATAAAGCTTGTTGTGCAGCCCTTCGTTCACAAGCTCATGAAGCGACTTTCCAAAGATATTTGATTCCCAGATTTTCGCCGGATTTTCTTCGAATTCACGAAGCAAATACATGACTAGTTCTTCGGATTGCTGCTCGGAGCCTACGATTGGCGTTACTTCGGTTGTGATGTTTGTTTTCATCATGTGAACTGAAGGCGCAGAAGCTCTTAGCCTTATGCCGTATTTACCGTTTTGCTTTATTATTTCCGGCTCGTCAAGGTGCAGCTCTTCCATAGTTGGCATCACGATTCCATAGCCTGATTCTTCCACTTCATCGTATGTGCTGGCTATTCTTTCGTATTTTTGCCTTGTTTTGGCAAGTTCCATCATCGATTGCATCAAAGAGCACTCATCAGAAACTTCAATTCCCGTTTTTTCGCCAAGAACTCTATAAAATAGCGCAGGGTCTAAAGTCACGGCGATTCTTGCGCTGCCGGTGCCAAGGTCTATTTCGGAAATTTCAGCGCCGCTAACGTATTCGCACTCTTCAAGGCTTTGAATTAACTTTTCAATCTCGCTTATTTTCGAAATATCTTTTGCGATGTTTTTAATGCAGGAATAAACGCTGCTTCTGAGCCAATGGTCTTTTTCAAGAGAGCCAACCCATCTTGGCATGTCGATTTTAATTTCTCTGACGGGGAACTCAAAAAGAAGCTCCGCTAAAATTCTTTTAATTTCGTTTTCGTCAATTTCGCTGCAATTAACGGGAACAACAGGAACACCATATTTCTCCGAAAGGCTTTGTGCAAGCATTTTAACGGTTTGAGAGTTCGGGCTTGTGCTGTTAAGCAGCACTATGAACGGTTTGTTTATCTCTTTAAGCTCGCTCACGACTCTTTCTTCAGCAGGCTCATATTCGGCTCTGTCAATGTCGCCTATGCTTCCGTCGCTGGTTATTACAAGCCCTATTGTTGAGTGGTCAGTAATAACTTTTTTCGTTCCGATTTCAGCCGCCATGTTAAACGGGATTTCATCTTCAAACCAAGGCGTTTTAACCATTCTCGGCTGGTCATCTTCAATGTACCCAAGCGCACTGGGGATGATATATCCAACACAGTCGATCATTCTTGCTTTGAAGCTTGCTGCACCGTCAACGTTAACTTCAACGGCATCTTCAGGAATGAATTTCGGCTCAGTTGTCATAATAGTGCGCCCTGCGGCGGATTGAGGAAGCTCATCAATTGCCCTTTCTTTTTGAACTTCGTCAGAAATGTTCGGAATAACAAGTGTATCCATGAATTTTTTTATGAAAGTTGATTTGCCGCTGCGAACAGGGCCCACAACTCCGATGTAAATATCCCCGCCGGTTCTCGCTGAGATATCTTTGTATATATTACGTTCTTCCACTTTTTTTCCTCCTGAAAAATATTTGTTTATTGTCAAATTAATTTCTAAAAGCGGCTATTTCATAGGAATTAAAAGCATTCCGCTGTTTCTTACCCTGTCTTCCGAAAGGTCGTTTTCTTCCTTAATCATTTGCGCGCAAGTGTAATATTTTTTCGCAATATCCCAGATGTTTTCTCCGCCCTCGGCATAGTAAACCGTCAAAGAAGCGCCATCTTTTTGAACTGTTTTGGATTCATCAGCAGAAACTTCTTTAACCATAGTGCATTTCCTGCAGGAATAAACCTGGCCGAAAAGCTCGAAAGTTAAATTTACCTCAACGCCGTTTTGGCCCGAAAGATTAAAGCTGATTTTAGCAGGAACAATGCTGCTTTCGCACTCTGCGCAAACAAGGCTGCTTTCATAAGCTTTGCTGTGAGTAAACTCCAAAATCCTTTCAACATAAACCGGGGTTTCCTCGCTGTCAATCGCTAAAACGCAAACATTTGCTTTGCATTTAAACTCAAGTTTGCCGTCTTCGCACGTGCAGCTGGCAGTGCAAGAATCCACCCAAGCGTCAACAACCCCTGAAAGAGTCACATCAGAGAATTTCACCACTTCTTTATGCTCAATTTCTTCTTTGAAGTTATCAACAAGGCGGTCAATTTTAACAGGGTCGGTGGAAATATCAACATCGTAGTCGGTTGAATAAACGTCTGAAACAAGCGAGATATCTTTGTCTTGATAAGCCATAACCGTAACTGAAAGTTTAATTTCGCATGCAATAAATGCAGCGTTTTCGTTTTCAGAGTTAATTTGCTCGTCATGGCTAAGCACAGAAGCGTTAATTACGCACCTTGAATCCTCCGAAACTGAAGGAACATCAATTATTTGGCTCATTGGAATTGAATAATTAAGAGTGTCGGTGTGGCCTGAAGAAATATCGTCTATGTAAAGAATTTTAACTATTATCTCGCCTTTAACCACAGTTTTGTTCGGCATGTTTTTGTAATCGTTAACAATCACTTTAACATCAGAATTTATAATGCTTTCAGGCGAAGGCTTGTTTTGGTCCATCTCAATGGCTTCGCTGATTGAAAACTGCTGCTGGCCGATTCCCGCAAGGTTATTCACTCTCATGTCAGAAATTCTTTGCTGAATATCCTTGCCGCTAACGTTTGAAGAAATATCAACATTCTTCTTAGCGTAAACTTTGGCAAAAACCGAAAACGAGCCGTGAATGTCAAGCTTCCTGGGGCTAACCGCTCGGCAATTAACATATTCCACTTTTATAGAAACGTCCGCAACGGCATTTTCCGGGCTGCTTTTAATGTCAACCGAGCAAGAAAACGGCATGGCATTCTCGCAAGACCTTATCTTCTTGCTTTCAGCGTCAAGATAAATAGTTTTAATTTTAGCGGTGCCTTCAATGTTCAGTCTATCGCCCGAAATGCTCTTAGAACTTATGTTAGGAATCACCCTGCATTTTAAGATTTTTTGAATGTCAGGGCAGTAATCCGGCAAAGAAAAATCCATGTCTACAGGAACCTCTTTGCAGCCTTCAAAAACCAAATCTCTGACCGCTAGATTACTTTTGCTTACGTCATAATTCATTTTTTTAACCTCTCCTTTTACCTGCATTTATTACTAAATATTATTCGTGCGCTGCGCTGTTTATTACCTTTCGCGAATTAAAGATTATTTATTTAATTTTTGCTTTCCTTGGGAATCCATTGTGTAATTTTCTTTGTAAATAATTTCTGAGATAGGAACTATTTGATAGCCTTCGCCTTTTATCATATCTATGATTTTTGGCAGTGCTTCCGGAGTGTTCTTAGCGCCGTTGTGCATCAGAATTATCGAGCCGGGTTTCAATTTGCTTTTTATTCTTTTAACCATATCGTCTGGAGTTGGGTCTTTCCAGTCAAGGCTGTCAACATCCCACTGAATGCAATGCATTTTAAGCTCGTTTGTGGATTCAACCACGCAGTTGTTGTAGTCTCCGTAAGGCGGCCTGAAAAGTATTGGCCTTGGTGCTCCTGCAGCTTCAATTTTCTTGTTGCAATCTTCTATTTGAGCCAAAACTTTGTCTTTTTCCATTTTCGGAAGGTGCGGGTGAGTGTTTGAGTGGTTGCCCACGTCGTGGCCGGCATCGGCGATTGCCTTTACTGATTCAGGGTACTTCTCAGCCCAAAATCCTACGAGGAAAAACGTGCTTTTAACGCCTTTATCCTTCAAAATATCAAGCAAAGTTTGCGTTTGCTCGTTGCCCCATGCAGCGTCGAAAGATATGCTCACGACCTTATCTTCTCTGTCAACGCAGTAAATCGGCAGTTTCCTTTCGCTGGCCATAAAAGAGACCGTTCCAGTAAGCGCAAAAGCTCCCGCAATTGCCATAGTCATGCAACCTATGATGATCATTAATTTTTTTCGGTTAAGTACAAAAACTTTCATTGTTAATCCCCCTTGGTAAAAATTTATATGTAGCTTTCAAAAAATATAGAATACTCGTTTTATTCTTCGCAGGAATTTTTTTCTTTCGGGTTTAAAAATCTTTTCTCAGCTTCAGAAACCAAAATAGGCGAAACTGCCAGAAGCGTTACGATAATCCACTGCGGCAAATTCAGGCAAATCGTTTTGAAAAAGCCATTAAACGCAGGCACAGCCACAGAAATGATTTGCAAAAAGATGCAGAAAATAACGGAATAAACAAGCTTTAAATTTTCAAAAATTCCCGTTTCGAAAAGAGATTTTTCGCTTTGAACGTTAAAAGCATGCATCAGCTGGCTAAGGCCAAGAGTCGTGAATGCCATCGTTCTGCCGATTACAGGGTCGCTGGGGTCTATGTCGAAAAAGACTCTTCCAACAGTGTAAGATAAAAACCCAACCGCAGCTATGAAAAGCCCTTCGATTATAATGTTGTAAATCATGCTGCCAGAGAAAAAACCTTTTTTGTTGCCAATTGGTTTTCGTTTCATTATTTCGGGCTCAATTGGGCTAGCGCCTAGTGCAAGCGCCGGGAAGGCGTCTGTTACCATGTTTATCCACAGCAAATGCACCGCTAAAAGAGGCGTTGGAACTTTGATTAAAAACCCAAAAAGCACTACCATTACTTCGCCGATGTTAGTTGAAAGCAAGAAATGAATCGTCTTTTTAATGTTTTCAAACATTCCTCTGCCCTGCTTTATCGCTTCAACTATTGTTGCAAAGTTGTCGTCGGTTATGATCATATCCGAAGCGGCTTTCGCGGCGTCTGTTCCGTGCTTGCCCATTGCGCAGCCAATGTCCGCAGCTTTAAGCGCAGGAGCGTCGTTAACGCCGTCGCCCGTCATTGCAACTATCAAGTCTTTTTTCTGAAGCGCTTTGATTATTCTCATCTTATGCTGCGGCGAAACCCTTGCAAAAATGGAGTAAGTTTCAATTTTTTCGGCAAGTTTTTCGTCCGAGAATTCTTCTAGTTCCGGGCCTGTTATTATTTTTGAATTTTCGTCTAATATGCCTATTTCCTTCCCGATAGCTTTTGCCGTCAGCGCGTGGTCGCCGGTTATTATCACGGGTTTTATTCCTGCTTTTTTGCACTTTTTAACCGCAAGCTTTGCTTCAGGGCGCACAGGGTCTTCAATTCCTGCAAGGCCGCAAAAAACAAGCTCGTTTTCAAGCACTTCTTCGCATTTTTCAAAAGTGTTTAAATTTTTAAAAGCGATTGCAATAAGCCTCAAAGCCTCGCTGGACATTTCTTCGCTTTGCTTTTTAATTTCTCTTAAAACTTCCTCAGTCAAAGGGCAAATGCCGTTTTCGGTCTTGTAAAATTTGCATTTTTTAAGGATTATATCCGGTGCGCCTTTCGTTACTGAAATGTAATTTCTTTCAGGCGTTTCATGCACGGTCGTCATGAGTTTTCTTGAAGAATTAAAAGAAATCTCGAAAACCCTTTTGAATTTAGCTTCCAAATTAGCCTTTTTAAGCCCTATTTTCATTCCTGCGGTTAAAAGAGCCTTTTCGGTCGGCTCGCCTTTGATGTTCCCGCCGGTTATTATGCAGTTGTTGCAAAGCATGCCAAGCTTTAAAATTTCTTTTGCGAAATCGTTTTTAAAATCTTCGTGTTTAAGCGCTGACCTTAACTCTTTAACTTCCATTTTGTTCATGGTTAAGGTTCCTGTTTTGTCGGAGCATATCACCGCCGTGTGGCCAAGAGTTTCAACCGCCGGCAGATTCCTTACAATCGTGTTTCTTGCCGCCATTCTTCTAACGCCCGTTGCCAAAACAATCGTAACCACCGCAGGGAGCCCCTCAGGAATAGCCGCAACCGCTAAACTTATTGAAATCATCAGCATTTCAATAAAATCAACATTTTGAAGCATCCCCAAAACAAAAACCAAAACGCAAATCAAAATTATGAAAATTCCAAGCCTTTTGCCCGTTTTTTCTAATTTCTTGCTAAGCGGAGTTTTAAAGTTTTGCTCGCCGCTCATCAGCCCAGCGATCTTTCCAACCTGCGTGTTCATGCCGGTTTCTGTAACAACCGCTTTTGCGTGGCCTCTCGTGACGATAGTTCCTGAAAAAACCATGCTTTTCATGTCTCCGAGCGAAAGGTTTTCCCCGCTAACGGCTTTTTCACTCTTCGGGATGCTAAAAGATTCGCCCGTTAAGGCTGATTCTTCAACGAAAAACCCCGAAGCTTCGCAAACTCTTGCGTCAGCGCATATGTAATCTCCGGCTTTAAGAATGAGTATATCCCCCGGAACTAACTCCTCAGAGCGCACTTTCTGGCCTTTTGAATCCCTCAAAACTTTGGCGCTAGGCGAAGAAAGCTTTTTAAGGGAATCAATCGCCTTTTCAGCTCTGCTTTCTTGCAAAATTCCAATAACAATATTCAAAACAACAATAAAAAGAATGATGAGAGCGTCAATGTAATCTTTCGAGCCTTTAACGAAAGAAGAAAAAAACGAAACCGCTGCAGCAACCAAAAGCGTAACTATCATAAAATCTGAAAGCTGAAGCCAAAGTTTCTTCAAAAAGCTGTTTTTCTGCTCAGCTTCAAGCGTATTTTTGCCATATTTAAGCATCCTTTTTTTAACTTCAAAGCTAGTCAGGCCCTTTTCCACATTTGAATCAAGCTTTCTAACAGCGTCATTTGCAAGCATCTGCCACCAATTCATAATTTCATCTCCAAAACGGCAATTTAAAAATCTTACTTTTTCTTTGCATACATAACTAATATATATAGACAAGTCGCCCATGATATTACATTCTTTAGCCTCACTTGCAAAAACTTTCACAAAGGTATTTGAAAATAAAGCAAGATGTGGTAAAATAGATTGGAAATCTCAAATTTAGGAGGAAAAAATGAAACACATTAAAACTTTAACAACAAAAGACCTTAAAAACACAGCTTTAACAGGCGGATGCGGTGAATGCCAGGCTTCTTGCCAAACAGCTTCAAAAGTTGACAACACCGTTAACAACCAAAAATGCGAATGCAACCACAAATAATAAAAAAGATAGGTGAAAGTCACGGCTTTTTTCCGGCATGGTTAAAAGCCGGCAATTTTTTATGATACATAAATTTAAATTTGAAAATAATAATTTCGTGATTGACACAAACAGCGGGTCAGTCCATCTTGTTGACGATATTTCTTACGACATTTTGGATTATATTCCCGGGAATTTTTTTGATTACACTGAATCGTATGTTCTTAAAAAACTCAGCGATAAATACCCGCAAAAAGAAATAAAAGAAGCCTTTGACGAGCTTTTTTCGCTTTACACTGCGGGCAAGCTCTTCTCAGAAGATAGCTACCAAAAACTAGTTACCGAAGAAAAAATTTCTTCGCCGATTAAAGCTATTTGCCTTAATGTTTCGCACGATTGCAACTTAAGGTGCAGCTACTGCTTTGCTTCGAAAGGCGACTTTAAATGCAAAAGGGAACTCATGAGCCTTGAAACTGCGAAAAAGGCAATTGACTTCGTTATTGCAAAATCAGGCAACATTAAAAACCTTGAAATGGACTTCTTCGGCGGCGAACCGCTAATGAACTTCGAAGTCGTGAAAGAAACCGTTAAATACGCAAGGAGCCTTGAAAAGCAGCACGGCAAAAACTTTAGATTCACACTAACAACGAACGGCGTGCTGCTTGATGATGAAAAAATTGATTTCATAAACAAAGAAATTTACGACGTTGTTCTTTCGCTTGACGGCAGAAAAGAAACCAACGACAGATTCAGATTAACCAAAGTTGGAACAGGCTCTTACGATGTTGTTTTGCCGAAATTTAAAAAATTAATAGAGAAAAGAAACGGCAAAAAATATTACGTTAGAAGCACTTACACAAAAGAAAACTTAAATTTCAGCGAAGACATCATGCATATTTATAACCTCGGTTTTAGCGAAATTTCAGCCGAGCCAGCCCTTGCAGGAGACGGCTTTGAGCACGCTGTGACCGAAAAAGATTTGCCGGAAATTTTAAAAGAGCACGACAAATTAACAAAAAAGCTGATTGAAATGAAAAAATCAGGCGAAAACATCAACTTTTTCAACTTCAACATCAGCTTAAATGAAGGCCCATGCATCACCAAAAGGCTCAAGGGCTGCGGCTTTGGCAACGATTATGTAGCAATTACTCCAAACGGAGACATCTACCCTTGCCATCAATTAGTCGGCGAAGAACAATTCATCATGGGCAACTTAAACGAAGGAACTTTCAACGAAAACCTTAAAAAAGAATTTTTGAAATTAACGGTCTACCATAAAGAAAAATGCAAAAAATGCTGGGCTAAATTCTATTGTTGCGGCGGTTGCAGCTCGAAAAACTACCAGTTTAACAAAGACCTCAAAAAGCCTTATGAAATGTCTTGCGAAATGCAAAAGAAAAAAATCGAGTGCGCAATTGCTTACAGCGTTTTAAGCGGCAGCGAAGAGTAAACTACTTTTTAATTTTAGCTATAGCGCTCTTTTCAAGCCTTGAAACCTGCGCCTGGCTTATTCCAATTTTGTTTGCAACTTCAATTTGGGTTTTGCCTTGCAAAAATCTTAAATTAAGAATATTTTTCTCTCTGTCGCTCAGGCAGTAAAGCGCCTGCTTGATGCAAATTTCTTCAAGCCAGTTAATATCGTCGTTTTTATCTCCAATTTGATCCATTACATAAACTGTGTCGCCGTTATTATCTGAAAAAAGAGGCTCATCAAGAGAAATCGGTTCAACTATTGATTCAAGCGAAAGCACAACACTTTCTTTTGGAACATCAAGCTCCGAAGCGATTTCTTCAATGGTGGGTTCTTTGTTTTTTATGCTCGTTAGCCTTTCTTTAACCTGCATTGCGCGGTAAGCCAAATCACGCATCGAGCGGCTGACCCTAACAGAGTTGTTATCTCTCAGATGCCTTCTTATCTCGCCTATAATCATCGGTACGGCATAAGTCGAAAACCTCACATTTTGCGAAATATCAAAATTATCAATGGATTTAATAAGCCCAATGCACCCCACTTGAAAAAGATCTTCCAGAGTTTCGCCCCTGCCCGCAAAACGGTGAACAATGCTAAGAACAAGGCGCAAATTGCCGCTTATGAGTTTCTCGCGGGCTGGTTTATCGCCGGCTTTAACCTTTTTAAGGAGCTCTGTCTTTTCTTTTTCGCTAAGAAGTTTTAAATCAGAAGTGCTTACCCCGCAAATTTTGACTTTACTGTATTGCATGGCTTTTCTTTCCTTTCTTTCCAAAGTTTACCATGTAATCAGTATTGGCAAAAAAACAAAACTTCATTCAATGAGCAAAAATTAATCGTAATGTTTTATCCTTTTTTGAAAAAATCTTGCATAGAATTATAAAAAAATATTTTAAAAAAGGAGAAATCGGCTACCAAAAGCCGCAAGAGTAAAGCTTATGAAAGATTTAAAACTCATTTTGAATTCCAAACGCAAAAATATTTTAATGGCATTTTTCTTAATAATGCTCTTCACAATTTTTTCCGGCAGCGTTTGCGCGCTTGATGTTTCGGCTAAATCGGCAATTTTAATCTGCGCGGATTCTGGAGCAGTAATTTGGAGCAAAAACGAAACTGAGCCAATGCCAATGGCAAGCACAACCAAAATAATGACTTCGCTTTTAACGCTTGAGCACGCAGCAGCGCACGGCAACAAAGAAATAGAAATAACCCCCGAAATGATCAGAGTTGAAGGCACTTCGATGGGGTTAATGCAAGGCGACATCGTAACGCTGGATTCTTTAGCAAAAGGCATGCTTCTTTGCTCGGGCAACGATGCCGCAAATGCAGCTGCAATCGCAGTTTCAGGCGAAACCGAGAAGTTCATAAACCTGATGAACGAAAAGACAAAACTCCTAGGAATGAAAGACACGAAGTTTTCAACTCCTTCCGGCCTTGACAAAGACAACCACCACTCAACAGCTCATGACATGGCGCTTTTGGGAGCATATGCAATGGAAAACGAAGCCTTCGCAAAAATAGTTTCTCAAAAAAGCATGCTCGTTAAATTCATAAACCCTTCGAAAACCGTTAACTACAAAAACCACAATAAACTTTTAAGGCTTTACCCCTACTGCATTGGAATTAAAACGGGTTTCACGAAACTGGCAGGCAGGTGCCTGGTTTCTTGCGCGAATAAAAACGGCGTGAAGCTTGTTTGCGTCACACTTAATGCGCCAAACGACTGGGATGACCACATAAGCCTTTATAATTACGGCTTTGAAAATACTTTGACAAAAACTTTCGAAGAAAAAAATTTCACAGCTAAAATTGAAGTAACCGGCTGCGAAAAAACCGAAATAACCGCAGGAATCTTGGAAGATTTTTCGGTAAGCCTCAAAAAAGGGCAAGAAGATGCGGTTAAAAGAGAAGTTAAACTCGAAAAGACTCATAAAGCACCAATAGAAAAAGGACAAATTTTAGGAAAAGTGATATACTCTTTAGAAGGTAAACAAATCGGCGAAAGCAGCATTGTTTCGCTCGAAGAAGCAAAGAGCTCAAAACCCGTTAAAAAAAGCTTTTGGAGCGGCATTTCAAGCTTTTTCGCAAAAATTTTTAAAAAATAAAGGAAAATAAAAAATGGAAAAAACAGTTCTTCAAAAATACTTGGCCGATGCCGGAATAGATTCCAGGAGAAAATGCGCGGATTTAATCTCGCAGGGTAAAGTTAGAGTAAACGGCAGAGTTGCAACTCTCGGCGCAAGGGTAACCCCCGGGAAAGACCTCGTTACCGTTGGCGGCAAAAGAGTGGAGCCTGCAAGCTCAAAGAAAATTTACATTATGCTTCACAAACCGCGCGGCTACGTTACCACTATGCACGACGAAAGAGGCAGAAAGTGCGTGACTGACCTTGTTAAAGAAATAAAATCAAGGATCTACCCCGTTGGAAGGCTCGACAAAGACTCCGAAGGCCTGCTAATAATGACAAACGACGGGGACTTTGCAAACAATTTGATTCACCCTTCGAAAAATATTTTCAAAACTTACAGAGTAACCGTAAGATCAGGCGTTAAAGAAGAAACCCTCGTGAAACTTGCCTGCAAAACCGAAATTGACGGCGAAGAAATCGAGCCTGCTCAAGTTGAAGTTCTAAGCAACGAAAAAGGCAGGTCAGTCTTGAAAATTTCAATAAAAGAAGGCAAAAACAGGCAAATCAGAAAAATGTGCGAGTCAGTTGGGCTGGAAGTCGCAAGGCTCAAAAGAATTTCCATCGGGCAGTTAAAGCTCGGCATGCTTCCCCCAGGAAAATGGCGCGAACTCACAGCCGAAGAATTAAAACACTTTAAAAAAATTAAAGCACCGAATTAAATCGGTGCTTTTTTCGTTTGAATTTAGCCTTTTAAAACGGCGTTATATTTTTCTTTCACAAGATTTATAAAAGAAGCTTCAATTTTTTCAATTTCTTCAGTGGTGAGGGTTGCAGTTTGGCTACAGTAAGTCACTTCATAAAGAACCGCGTGGGTGTCTTCCGGCATGTTTTTATCGATGTAAACGTCTTTCACTTCAGCGCTTCTAACGACCTCTGAACTTGCCATGATTGCATCCGAAATTTCTTTCGAAGAAACGTCTTTTGAATGAAGTAGGTTATAAAGTCTTTTAACAGGCGGGTATTTTGACTCAAATTTGAGTTTTTTATCAGCAGAAATTAAGCTGTCAAAACGAATCTCGCAATAGAAAATTTCATCTCTTATGAGTTTAACATTTTTAACTAGCGGCTCGAATTTTTGCTTGTTAACTTGGCCTATGAATCCAATTTTTTCGCCGTTTACAACTATTTCATAAGCTGCTTTTTCTTTGCAAAATTTATAATCTGCTTTTTCAAGAGTGAATTTCTGGCCGAAGTTATCCATTATAACGTCAAGATACGAAAGAAGATCATAAAAATCATATTTAATATCTTTTGCCTGGCCCCAGCCTTTCGGAGACTTAACCCCTGTCATCATAAATCCGCAAGTGCCGAGCTCTTTGCAGCCGGTGTCGAGAGATTTATCTTTGAAATAAGTGCGGCCGAGCTCGAAAAGAGCAATATCGGAATTTTTAACCGAATAATTGTAAGCAAGGCAGTTTAAAAGCGAATAAACCATCGTAGGTCTCATGAGGCTGTAAGCCTGAGAAATCGGGTTTTGAAGAGTAACATCCGAATAGATAATATCGCTTTCTTTTATTTCCAAAGCTTCCATGGTGTTTCCTGGAATAAACGAATAATTTATTGTTTCCGCGAAACCTAATTTCAAAAGAAGGCTTCTTAGTTTATCTCTGTTAGCCCAAATTTGGTTTTTTTGGTAGCTTATTTGAATCTTAGGCATTATTTCAGGGATGTTATCATAGCCGTGAATTCGCGCAATTTCGCCTATTAATTCAACTTCGCGGTTAACCGTTATTCTGTAAGCAGGAACAGTTACAGAAATTTCATTTTCATTTAAGCTTTTGCAAGCAAAGCCGTATCTTTCAAGATATTCCGTAACTTGCCCAGCTTCAAGGCTTGTTCCTAAGAGCAAATTTGTGTCTTTAAGGCTGAGTTTCACAATGGTAGGCTCTTTAACTTCAGGGTAATAATCAAAGCCCTCTTCGCAAATTTCGCCGCCGCAAACTTCGGTTATCATCTTTGCGCAAATTCCAAGGATATCAAAAGAATTTTGAATGTTAACGCCTCTTTCGAACCTAAAAGATGAAGGCGTTGAAATTTTAAGTCTTCTTGAAGTAAGGCGCACGCTAACTTCGTCAAAAACTGCAGCTTCGAGCAAAATTTCAGTGCTTTCATGCGAAACGGAAGCAATATCCGCGCCGATTATTCCCGCAACGCAAACGGTTTCTTCGCCGCTTGAAATCAAAATGTCGCCTTTTTTAACTTCGGCTTCGCCGTTTAAAGTTTCGAGTTTAAAATCATTTTCCGCTCTTTTAATTTCGAGCTGCTCGCCGTTTAATTTCTTGGCGTCATAGCAGTGCATCGGCTGGCCTAAATCAAACATAACGTAGTTTATTATGTCAACAACCGGGTTAACCAAATTAATGCCCAAAGCTTCAAGGCGCAGCCTAATGTGCTCAGGGGTTTCGCCTTTATTGTTAATATTTTTAAGCTTCAAAATCGAAAATCTTTTGCAAG
The DNA here is from genome assembly GCA_900554335.1 of uncultured Oscillospiraceae bacterium. Classification (GTDB taxonomy): domain Bacteria; phylum Bacillota; class Clostridia; order Oscillospirales; family Acutalibacteraceae; genus UMGS1491. Next base: position 108,295 of record USGT01000002.1, on the reverse strand, counting down.
CGGTTTCGTCTTTTATTTCAATTCTAAATTTTTCGTTGTTTATTTTAGAAGCAAACTTAGGAATCAAAGGCAGCGGCTCGTTTTTAAACGCCTTTATTTCTCTTGCAATGCCGCTGTGGCAAAGCATGTCGGGGCGGTTAGCTTTAACTTCAATTGCAGTAACCAAATCGCCGCAAACATTCTCGCTTCCTTGAAATTCAAAACCTTGCAAGTTAAGTATGCTGAAAATTTCTTCTGCAGTCATGCTTTTTCCGCAGTAATCTTTAAGCCAGTTCATTGAAAATTTAAACATTTGTACTCCCCCTCTCTTAAAGCTGCTTCCAAAGGCTGATGTCGTTTTCATAGAATTTGCGCATCTCTGAAAGCCCGTAATATATCAGCGTGAGCCTGTTAAGCCCGAGGCCGAAAGCAAAACCAGTGTATTTTGAAGTGTCGTATCCAACGCCCTTTAGAACATTCGGGTGAACCATTCCAGAGCCAAGAACTGTTATCCAGCCGGAACCTCCGCAAGTTCTGCAGCCTTTTCCGCCGCATGCCGTGCAAGACATATCCATCGCAGCACTCGGCTCGGTGTAAGGGTAATAAGTCGGCCTGAAACGAACCTTAACGCTTTCGCCGAAAACTTCTTTTATGAGCTTGGTTAAAACAGCCTTTAAATTCGCAAAAGATATATTCTCAGCAACCATCAAGCCTTCAATTTGATAAAACATCGGCGTGTGCTGAGGGTCAATGTCGTCAACTCTGTAAACAGTTCCCTGAGACATAATTTGGATAGGGGGCTTGTTTTGAAGCATCGTGCGAATTTGCACACTGGAAGTATGCGAACGAAGAAGAACATTCGGCGCAGTAACATAAAATGTGTCTTGCATATCTCTCGCAGGATGGTGCGAAGGCAAATTCAGCATTTCGAAATTGTATTTGTCAAGCTCTATTTCAGGGCCTTCAACGTTCGAAAAACCCATTTTAGTCATTACTTCTTCAATTTTCTTGTAAAGCTTCATGAGCGGGTGCTCAGGAGCCAAATTTATTGTGTTTTTTCTAATTGTAACATCATACGCAGGGCAATCATCGCTAAGAGCAAAGCTTTCTTCAAGCTCCGAAATTTTCGTTTCCATTAATTTTTTAAACTCATTTATCTCTTTACCTGCGGTTTTCTTTTCTTCGCTGCCAAGCTGTTTAAGCCCGGCATACAAAGATTTGACGTGCTTTTTTAAATATTTATCTTTCAAAAGACTTAAATCTTTCAGATTTTTCACATTTTTAATTTCTTCTAAAAACGTTTCACGACTTAAATCCATGATTTAAACCCTCCCGGTTAAAATTTTTCTTGCAAATTATTTTTCAAAAGCAAGCTTTTTGATTTCTTCTGCTTTGTCGGTTTTTTCCCAAGCTACGCCAAGATTTTCTCTTCCCATGTGGCCATAAGACGAAAGCTGAGCATAAATCGGGGCTTTAAGACCAAATTTTTCAATTATCGAAGAAGGCCTTAAATCAAAAACTTTGCTTACTATTTCAGAAAGTTTTTCGTTTGAAATTTCGGATGTTCCAAAGGTGTCAACCATAACCGAAACAGGCTTCGAAACTCCGATTGCATAAGCAATTTGAACTTCGCATTTTTTTGCAATTTTTGCTGCAACTATGTTTTTCGCAATGTATCTTGCAGCGTAAGCGCCTGATCTGTCAACTTTGGTTGGGTCCTTGCCCGAAAAAGCTCCGCCGCCATGGCGAGCAAACCCGCCGTATGTATCAACGATTATTTTTCTTCCGGTAAGGCCAGTGTCTCCTGCAGGGCCACCAATCACGAATCTTCCCGTAGGGTTAACGAAAACTCTGGTTTTCTCGTCAATTAGCTCGCGCGGAAGAACCGGCAAAATCACTTTTTCAATAACGTCGTTTTTTATGGTTTGAAGCGTGGCATCTTCAGAATGCTGAGTTGAAACAACAACAGTGTCAACCCTTAAAGGAGCGCCGTTTTTATATTCAACTGTAACCTGAGTTTTTCCGTCAGGCCTAAGATAGCTAAGAGTTCCGTTTTTTCTAACTTCTTCAAGCTTTTTAGCAAGCAAATGCGCAAGAGATATCGGAAGCGGCATGAGCTCCTTAGTTTCGTCGCAAGCAAAACCAAACATCATTCCTTGGTCCCCTGCTCCAACTTGGCTCTCAGCGCTTTTGTCTCCGTGTTTATTTTCAAGCGAAGCATCAACGCCCATTGCAATGTCCGGCGACTGAGAATTAATCGAAACTATAACCCCGCAAGTGTTTCCGTCAAGGCCGCAAGAAGAATCAACATATCCAACATTTTTTATAGCATTTCTAACTTCTTTTTCAATGTCAACGTAGCAAGAAGTGGTTATTTCTCCCATAACGTGAATTAAACCCATCGTAGCTGTAACTTCGCAGGCTACGTGCGCATTTGGGTCTTTTTTTAATATCGCATCAAGAATAGTATCTGAAATCAAATCGCATAATTTGTCAGGGTGGCCCGACGTTACCGATTCGGATGTAAACAAACCTTCTATCAATTTTATTACCTCGTTTCTATTTAAATTTATTATCTCACATACTAATTTTAATTAAATAATAGCTTAATGTCAATAAACATGGCTTTTAAATAGCACAAAAAAGCCGCCCCTAAAAAGGAGCAGCCTTTAAAGACTAAATATATTAGCCGAGGATTTCGGTTACAACGCCCGAACCAACTGTTCTTCCGCCTTCACGGATAGCGAAGCGAAGTCCTTCTTCAATAGCGATAGGAGTAATGAGTTCAACTTCCATTACAACGTTGTCGCCAGGCATGCACATTTCAGTTCCTTCTGGGAGCTTAATTACGCCTGTAACGTCAGTTGTTCTGAAATAGAACTGAGGACGATAGTTGTTGAAGAATGGAGTATGACGTCCACCTTCGTCTTTAGTTAATACGTAAACTTGGCCTTTGAATTTAGTGTGTGGGTTGATTGTGCCAGGTTTAGCAAGAACTTGACCGCGTTGAATGTCTTCTCTTTGAACACCACGTAAGAGAGCACCGATGTTGTCTCCTGCTTCAGCGTAATCAAGAATTTTTCTGAACATTTCAATACCGGTAACAACAACTTTCTTGCGTTCTTCGGTAAGACCAACGAGTTCAACTTCTTCACCCATTTTGAGTTGTCCACGTTCTACTCTACCTGTAGCAACTGTTCCACGACCTGTGATTGTGAAAACGTCTTCAACAGGCATAAGGAATGGTTGGTCTGCTTTTCTTTCAGGTGTAGGAATGAAGGTGTCAACAGCTTCCATCAAGTCGAGAATGCATTTGTATTCTGGAGCTGAAGGATCTTTTGAAGTAGATTCAAGAACTTTAAGAGCTGAACCTCTGATGATTGGGGTGTCGTCGCCTGGGAATTCGTATTCGTTAAGAAGTTCACGAATTTCCATTTCAACGAGGTCGAGTAATTCTTCGTCGTCTACTTGGTCAACTTTGTTCATGAAAACAACGATGCTTGGAACGCCAACCTGACGTGCAAGTAAGATGTGTTCACGAGTTTGTGGCATTGGGCCGTCTGCTGCTGAAACAACGAGGATAGCGCCGTCCATTTGAGCTGCACCGGTGATCATGTTTTTAACATAGTCAGCATGGCCTGGGCAGTCAACGTGTGCATAGTGACGGTTAGCTGTTTGATATTCAACGTGTGCGGTGTTGATTGTAATTCCGCGTTCTCTTTCTTCAGGAGCTTTGTCGATGTTTGAGTAATCAACAAAATCAGAGTCACCTTTGAGGTTGAGAACTTTAGTTATTGCTGCTGTAAGAGTAGTTTTACCATGGTCAACGTGACCGATAGTACCAATGTTTACGTGTGGCTTGCTTCTTTCAAATTTAGCTTTTGCCATTTTATTTTCCTCCCTTAAAAATTAAATAGTTCATGCACAAGTTTAGCACTTGAAATCCAAAAAGTCAATTATATTTTAAACAGCTTTAAAAAGATTAATCTTTTTTGCCTCTGCTTGCAATAATTTGTTCTGAAACAGATTTCGGAACTTCTGCATAGTGGCTTGGTTCCATTGTGTATTGGCCTCTTCCTTGAGTTTTGGAACGCATATCAGTTGCGTAACCAAACATTTCAGAAAGCGGAACCTGAGCATTGATTCTTTGAGCGCCTGAAACCGCTTCCATGCCTTGAATCATGCCACGGCGAGAGTTAATGTCTCCAATAACGTCTCCCATGTATTCTTCAGGAACAGTTACAGTAACTTTCATGATAGGCTCAAGTAAAACCGGGTCAGCTTTTCTCATAGCTGATTTAAATGCCATAGAACCGGCAATTTTAAATGCCATTTCAGAAGAGTCAACTTCATGGTAAGAACCGTCGTAAAGTGTTACTTTAACGTCAACAACGTTGTAACCTGCGAGAACACCTGAAAGCATAGCGCCTTTGATACCATTATCAACGGCAGGAATGTATTCTTTCGGGATAGCTCCTCCAACGATTTCGTTAACAAACTCGTAACCTTTGCCCGGGTTTGGATCAACTTTAATCTTAACATGACCGTATTGACCACGTCCGCCTGATTGACGAGCGTATTTTTCTTCAACATCGGCACTCTTGCGGATAGTTTCTTTATAAGAAACCTGAGGTTTACCAACATTTGCTTCAACTTTGAATTCACGAAGAAGTCTGTCAACGATGATTTCAAGGTGAAGTTCGCCCATTCCAGCGATGATGGTTTGGCCGGTTTCTTCATCGGTGTAAGCTTTGAAAGTTGGATCTTCTTCTGCAAGTTTTGCAAGTCCGAGACCCATTTTTTCTTGGCCTGCTTTGGTTTTTGGCTCAATAGCAACACGGATAACAGGTTCAGGGAATTCCATTGATTCGAGAATTACAGGGTGTTTCTCGTCGCAAAGAGTGTCGCCTGTTGTTGTGTTTTTAAGTCCAACCGCAGCAGCGATGTCTCCTGCATAAACCTTGTCGATATCTTGACGATGGTTTGAATGCATCTGGAGAATTCTTCCGATGCGTTCGTTGTTATCTTTTGTCGAGTTGTAAACAGTTGAACCTGCTGCAATTGTTCCTGAGTAAACTCTGAAGAAGCAGAGCTTTCCTACGAATGGGTCAACTGCAATTTTAAACGCAAGAGCTGCGAAAGGTTCGTCGTCTGAAGAATGTCTTTCAACTTCCTCTTCTGTTTCAGGGTTAACACCCTTGATTGCTGGAACATCTGTTGGAGAAGGCATGTAGTCAACTATAGCGTCAAGGAGTTTTTGAACACCCTTGTTTTTGTAAGATGTACCGCAAGTTACCGGCACAACTGTGTTTGCGATAGTTGCTCTTCTAATGCAATCTTTAATTTCCTGGATGGAAATTTCTTCACCTTCGAGATATTTTTCGAAAATTGCTTCGTCTTGATCAGCAATGCACTCGATCATTTCTGTGTGATATTTTTCAGCTAATTCTTTCATATCCTCGGGGATTTCTTCTACTCTGATGTCTTTTCCGAGGTCATCATAATAAACGTAAGCTTTCATTTCAACAAGGTCGATAATACCTTTAAAGGTATCTTCAGCACCTATTGGAAGTTGAATCGGAACAGCATTACATTTAAGACGTTCTTTCATCATTTTTACAACGTTGTAAAAATCTGCTCCCATGATGTCCATTTTATTAACGTAAACCATGCGAGGAACGCCGTATTTATCAGCTTGACGCCATACTGTTTCTGACTGAGGCTCAACGCCGCCTTTAGCGCAAAGAACAGTAACAGAACCGTCAAGAACTCTGAGCGAACGCTCAACTTCAACTGTGAAGTCAACGTGGCCTGGAGTATCGATAATGTTAATTCTGTGGTTTTTCCAGAAACATGTTGTTGCTGCGGAAGTAATTGTAATTCCGCGTTCTTGCTCTTGAACCATCCAGTCCATTGTAGCAGCACCGTCATGAGTTTCACCGATTTTGTGGTTTATTCCGGTGTAAAACAAAATACGTTCTGTAGTTGTTGTTTTACCAGCATCGATGTGAGCCATGATTCCAATATTTCTGGTCATTTCCAGTGATACTTTCCTTGGCATAATATCCTCCTTTTCTTCAATTCTTCTCTAGAAAACGGCAACCGCAAAGTTTATTATGCGGCAACCATTAAATTTTTAAACATTTTTTGCCAAAAATTAAAATTCCTGGCAGTGAAATTACCAGCGGTAATGTGCAAAAGCTTTGTTAGCTTCAGCCATTTTGTGGGTATCTTCACGTTTTTTAACTGCTCCGCCTGTGCTTTTGATTGCATCAAGAATTTCACCTGATAATCTTTTGATCATGGTTCTTTCTGAGCGAAGTCTTGAGTATTTTGTGAGCCATCTTAAACCTAAAGTTTGTCTTCTGTCAGCTCTTACTTCGATTGGAACCTGGTAAGTAGCTCCTCCTACGCGGCGAGCTTTAACCTCTAAAGTTGGCATTATGTTTTCCATAGCTTCTTCAAAAACTTCGAGTGGTTCTCTTCCTGTTTGTTCACGTAATATATCGAATGCTTTATATACTACTTTTTGAGCTACTCCTCTTTTTCCGTCGAGCATGATGTTGTTGATAAGACGAGTTACGAGTTTAGAACCGTAAATCGGATCTGCTAAAACATCACGTCTTGTAACACGACCTCTTCTTGGCATGTTTCTTCCCTCCTTCACAATAAATGATATCATAGGTACTCGAAAGTAATTTAGCCTTCGTTTGCCAAGCACAAGAGAAATCTGAAAAATACTATATACAGCACTCCTGCACTAGCCTAAGCTAAGTTATACCTATTTAATTTTCTTTGGAGCTTATTTCTTAGCTGCTCCTGCTTTTGGACGTTTTGCACCGTATTTTGAACGTGCTTGCATACGCTTTGCTACTCCTTGAGCGTCGAGCGTACCCCTGATAATGTGGTAACGCACACCAGGTAAATCCTTTACACGTCCACCTCTTATAAGAACAACGCTGTGCTCTTGAAGATTGTGTCCGATACCCGGAATGTAAGAAGTTACTTCCAAGCCGTTTGAAAGACGCACCCTAGCAATTTTTCTAAGTGCTGAGTTCGGCTTTTTAGGAGTTGCTGTTTTAACTGCAGTGCATACTCCTCTTTTTTGCGGAGAATTCTGCTCAATAGCTTCTCTCTTTTTTGAGTTCCAGCCTCTTAAAAGTGCAGGAGCTTTAGCTTTTTTCTCTTGGCTTTTTCTTCCTTTACGGACTAACTGGTTAAATGTTGGCATATTACACCTCCTGGAATCAAAATATCTTGCACAGTAACCTTAATTTAAAATTACCATACATTTTTTGATTTTAACACTTAAAGGTGGGGTTTGTCAAGTGGTAATAAAAAATTTAAGCCGACTCAAAGCCGGCTTTTTCTCAAAATAACTAATGTAATTTTTTAAAGCTCAGATTCCGTAAGCAAAATTTTTTCAAGCTTAACGCCATTTACGGTCACATTCCCCACTTTAAAAGCCATTCGGCTTATTATGTCATTTGGCGAAACATAAACTTTTGCTTTGATATCTATATTTCCAACAATACTTCCCAAAATAGGCACGCTGTTGCCATTAGCCTTAATAGGAACATCGCAAGCTTTAAATATCTTTCTTGATTTAAAATCTTTATCTTTGTAGTTTTCAATAATGTTTCCGCTAGCAGTCATTAAATTATACTGCTTAAAACTAAAGTTACCAAAAAGCTTTTCCAAACGATATGCTCCGCTTGATTTGCCAGTTATTATAACATAGATTCTAAAGGTTGTTAACTCTTTAAATTTAAGGTAAGGCACATCAGCAACTATAGAAAATATGCAATTTTCAATTCCCGTGTCGATGTTAACTTTGCTTGTGTCAACATCGATATTTACGCCGAACATTTGTGCAATTGCGTCCACACCTTTATTAAGATTTTTTTTAATGTAACCTTCGTTTTCTTTTTCTTTCTCTCTTTCGGCTTCTTCTTTTTTGCGGTTCAAAATGGTGTTCATTTCGTTTGATTCTTTTTTCAAGGCTTCCACAGCCGCTTCGCGCTGCGCAAAATAAAATTTAGATTTCTTCTTTTTGTCAAGCTTTAAATATTCTTCCGAAGCATAAGAAACAAAGCTAAAAAAAGCCACCATGTCTACAAAGCTAGCAGTGACCCCGGTTTTTAGATATCTTTTGTAACTTTCTTTGACATCTGAAACAAATTTATCGTAAGGGTCTTTAACCATCTTGCTTCTTTGCTTTTTGCAATTTTTATAAGCACGTTTCCATTTTAAAAAGTCTTTTTCTTTGAGCAGCAAATTAACTTTTTCTACTTCCATTTTTCACCCTCCGCCACCAAACTTTTAGATTACTAAATATTTGATTAATTATACATATATTTTTATGTAAAGTCAACTTATTTATCATAAAACAACATAAATTAATTTTAAGGTGCAAAAAGGCAAAATTCAAGTTCCACAAATTGGATATAATAATCTAAAATCCGGCCGGATATTTTTCGTGTCATAACTTGTTTAATGAATAAATAATCATTATAATAAGTTTTATCGACTAAATGCTTAAAAAAATAAAGAAAACTTAAAACTAAACGAGGTGTAAATTTTGTCAAAAGGAGTAACTGTTAGAATGCAACGAAGGGCCATGGTCGTCCTTGCTTTGCTAGTATTTTTGGGGTTCCCGCTGCTTGTTTTCAGGCTTATGGTGCTTCAAATATTTCAAGGCGAAAGCCTACAAAAAATGGCATCTGAGCAGCAACTTGCCGACACTAAGCTAAATTCGAAAAGAGGAACAATCTATGACCGAAACATGAACCCCTTAGCACAAAGCGCAAGTGTTTGGACAGTAGTTTTGGAGCCTTCTTACATAGACACTGAAGAAAAACGAGAGTTAATTTGTTCCGGAATGCACGAAATACTTGACATTGACAAAGAAAAACTCTTAGCGCTTTCGAAAAAACGCTCGTGCTACACGATAATCAAAAAGAAAGTCGAAAGCGACATAAAAGACAAAATAATGGAGTTTAAAACCAAAAATAAAATAACCACTGGCATCAGGCTCATTGAAGATTACAAAAGATATTATCCTCTGAAGGATTTTGCCGCTTCGGTGCTTGGTTTCACAGGAGCCGACAGCCAAGGTTTGGCCGGGGTTGAAGCTTACTACGACAAAACCTTAAGGGGCGAACCAGGCAGAATCTTGACCGCTAAAAACGCAGTAGGAAAAGAAATGCCGTTTGAATACGAGCAGCTCGTCGACCCTGTTCCGGGCAACAGCCTTAAGTTAACCATCGACGAAAACATCCAAAAATTCATGGAAAAAGCTCTTGAAGAAGGAATAAAAACTCACAAAGTTAAAAACAGAGCAACGGCAATAGCAATGGACGTTAACACGGGCGAAATTTTGGGAATGGCCGTTAAAGGCGATTTCGACCCGAATGAACCGTTTAAAATCGCGGACCCTGAAAAAGAAGCTTACATCAATTCGCTTCCTGAAGAAGAAAAACTAAAAGCCAAAAACGAAGCGCTGAGCTATCAATGGCGAAACAAAGCCGTCAGCGACACATACTACCCTGGTTCGGTTTTCAAAATGATAGTTTCTTCAATGGCGCTTGAGCTTGGAGTAGTTGACGACAACTGGAGTTACACCTGCACCGGCGCAATCAAGCCTTATGAAGGCGTTCGGCCAATAAAATGCCACAAGCACAGCGGCCACGGAACACAAAACTTCGTTCAGGCGCTTTGCCACTCCTGCAACCCGGCATTCATCACGCTGGGGCAAAAAGTCGGGGTTGAGAATTACTTCAAATTCTATAAATCCTTCGGGTTTCATAGCAAAACGAACATCGATCTGCCCGGGGAATCAAGCGACTTATTCTTTAGTAATGACGGCAAAATGGCGCTAATAGACCTTTGCGTAGCTTCGATAGGCCAGAATTTCGGCATAACGCCGATTCAAATGATAACCGCAGCTTCAGCAATTGCAAACGGCGGAAATATCGTCCAGCCGCATGTCGTTAAAGAAATAATCGACGAAAACGGCAACACCGTTAAAAAAATCGACCCTGTAATAAAACGAAGAGCAATCTCAGAAGCAACCGCAAAGAAAGTAACATCAATGCTTCAAGAAAACGCAGTTCATGGCGCAGCCAAAAACGCTTACATTGCAGGCTACAGAGTTGCCGGAAAAACCGGAACTTCAGAGAAAATCGGCCTTTCAGCGCCTGGCGAAAAAGATTATATTTCGTCTTTCTGCGGTTTTGCCCCTGCGGATAACCCCAAAATCGCAATGCTGGTGTTCTTCGACACTCCAAAAGGCGACAGCTACTATGGCGCGGCAGTTGCGGCTCCTGCTTTCGCAATGGCAATGAAAGATATCTTGCCTTACATGGGCATCGAAAAGGCTTACACCGAAGAAGAACTCGAAAAGATCGACACAGTTGTGCCGGATTTAGTTGGCAAATCAGCAGGCGAAGCCAAAAACGCCGCTGCGGCCTTATCTTTAAATGCAATGATAGTAGGAAACGGCGACAAAGTCCTCTCGCAAATTCCTGAAGCTTCGGGCCATATTCCAAAAGGCGGAACAATAATCCTTCACACGGATTCAGATTCAAATTCAAGCGTTAAAGTTCCGAAATTCATAGGCCTAACGATGGCCGAGGTAAACGGCGTAGCTTCGAGCGCAGGGCTTAACGTTAAATTTTCAGGCAGCGAGCTAAGCGACCCCAGCATAAAAGTTTCTTCGCAAAGCATTGAAGAAGGAAAAGAAGTTCAGGCGGGAACAATAATAGAACTCAATTTCGTACATAGCGACGACGTCGCTGATTAAAATCTTTGAACTCAAACAAACCGGAGGTAAACATGAACAGCTACGGAATAATGGCAGCATCGGCTGCAATACTTTCTTTTGCAATAACCTTGGCACTCGGCAAATTTTTCATCCCATTTCTTCACAAACTTAAATATGGCCAAACGATCCTTGAAATTGGCCCTTCTTGGCACAAAAACAAGCAAGGCACCCCAACAATGGGCGGCATAATGTTCATTATTGGAATAGTCATTTCAACGGCAATATGCATCCCATTTTATTACAAACTCTCGGAATTCATGGGTATCCACCGAATCGAGACTCCTTTAATGGCGGCAAAAATCTTCGGTGGCCTTGCAATGGCGGTTGGCTACGGGCTCATAGGTTTCATTGATGACTACGTCAAAGTCAGGAAAAAGCAAAACCAGGGCCTTACCCCAAAGCAAAAGCTCATTTTGCAATTCGCTGTTGTGATTCTTTACTTCGCGGCAATTCACATCATGAATAACACATTCGGCGGCGAAAGCTTAACCAAAGTAGGCATTCCGTTTTTCGGCAAAGTTGATCTCGGGTTTTTCTATTATGTTATTTTATCTTTGGTGGTCGTTGGAATCGTAAACGCGGCTAACTTAACCGACGGCGTTGACGGCCTTTGCACAAGCGTTACTTTCTTGATTGCAATTTTTTACATGATAATGACAAACCTGCTCGGAATGTTCGGGCTTAGCATTGAATCAGCTGCTTTAGCGGGAGGATGCCTCGGATTTTTAATCTGGAACCTTCACCCGGCAAGAGTTTTCATGGGAGACACCGGCTCACTTTTCTTGGGCGGAATCGTCTGTGCGCTTGGCCTTGGAAGCGGGCTTTATGTTCCAATGATAATTCTTTCTTCAATTTACATCGCAGAAATGTTTTCGGTTATTCTTCAGGTTCTTTACTTCAAAATTTCAGGCGGCAAAAGGCTTTTCAAAATGAGCCCTATTCACCACCACTTTGAGATGCTTGGCTGGAGCGAAAATAAAATATGCACTGTCTTTGGATTATGCACGGCAGTTATGGGAATAATTTCAATACTTTTAGTAATTAACAACATCTAGCATCTGGTAGAAAGGGAGTAAAACATGAAAGCCAAAATAATGAAAAAATTTTTTGGTTTAAACTCACCCAAAGTTTCGCAAGGTGAGCCGAAGAAAAAAAGAAAACTAAATTTAATAAAAGTAGTAAACTCAGGGGTAGACATTCCGTTTCTATTCCTGGTTCTTACTATTCTGATAGTCGGGCTTGTGATGATGTTTTCAGCAAGCTACCCCTATGCTTACTATCACAACCACAACTGCTTCCATTTCATAAGAAGCCAGCTTCTTTTCGCTGTTTTGGGAGTAGTTGCAATGCTTTTTATTTCGAATATTGATTACAACGAACTTCACCGTTTTTCCGTCCCGCTGATTATAACTTCGTTTGTTCTTTTAGTCATAGTTTTAATCATGCCGCCGATGAACGGCGTTCACAGGTGGGTTCATTTCGGGAGCTTTTCGTTCCAAGCATCTGAGATAACAAAATTCGCAATAATCCTTTCTTTTGCGCATTTCATAAGCCTTAACCTCCACCGCATGCACACTTTTAAATACGGAATTCTGCCCTATTTGATAATTTTAGTTCCAACGATTGCGCTTCTCGCGCTTGAACCTCATATTTCATGCTCGGCGATAGTCGTTTTGCTTGCTGCTGGCATGCTTTTCATCGGAGGAATCCAGCTCAAATGGTTCGGCATGGTTCTGGGCGCAATTGCTTCAGCGCTTCTTTACCTCGTTATTTTCACCGATAAATTAACCTACGCAAACAACCGTATTTCAGGCTGGCTTGACCCTTTCAGCCCCGCTGCAGGAGTTGACACATGGCAAACTCGCCAGGGCCTTTATGCGATTGGTTCGGGCGGAGTTTTAGGCCTCGGGCTTGGCAATTCAAGGCAGAAATATCTTTATATCCCGGAACCACAAAACGACTTTATTTTCTCAGTTGTTTGCGAAGAACTCGGTTTCATCGGCGCAATTTTCATCCTTCTTCTTTTTGCGCTTCTCGTTTGGCGCGGAATGATAATTGCAATAAGAGCAAAAGATAAATTCGGCATGCTGCTTGGCATCGGCCTTACCGCTCAAGTTGGCCTTCAAGTTATTCTTAATATCTCGGTTGTTACGAACACAATCCCAAACACAGGAATAAGCTTGCCATTTTTCAGTTATGGAGGAACTTCGCTGATGATGCTCCTTGCGCAAATGGGAGTAATCCTTTCAATCTCGCGGTCATCGCACATGCAAAAAAATTAAATCACTCGGAGGAAACAAATGAACATAATATTCGTTGGCGGAGGAACAGCCGGCCACATTAACCCCGCTCTTGCTCTTGCGGAATTCGTTAAGAAAAAAGACCCAAACGCCAAGATTCTTTACGTTGGCGCAAAAGGCGGAATGGAAGAAAAGTTAGTTTCGCAAGCGGGCTTTGAATTCAAGGGAATAACAATTTCAGGTTTTTCAAGAAAAATGGATTTAAATGCGCTTAAAAAGAATTTGAAAACCCTTAAAAACATTATAATTTCAAGTTTTGAATCCAGGAAAATTCTAAAAGAATTTAATCCCGATATTTGCGTCGGCACGGGCGGATACGTTTGCGGGCCGTTTTTAAGAGAAGCATATAACATGAAGATTCCGTTTTTAATCCACGATTCAAACTCCTTCCCAGGCATTACAACAAAGCTCCTTGCGAAAAAGGCCTCGAGAGTTTTGATAATAAACGAAGACGTTAAAAAATATTTGCCTGAAAAAATAAACGTCACTGTTACCGGAACGCCTGTCAGAGAAAAAATTCTTAATTTAAACGTTAACACCGCAAACGCAAAAAGCGCGCTTGGCCTGAGCGAAAACCCGACTATTCTTTCTTTCGGCGGCAGCCTCGGCGCAAAGGCGATAAACAAGGTTATGGCTGAAATCATCACTAAAAAAGAGAATAATTTCAACTTCATTCACGGCTTTGGAAGAAGCGGCCACAACTTTTTGAAAACCCTTGAAGAAAATAAAATCGACACTAAAAACACTTCGAAATACATGATAAAAGAATACATAAACAACATGAGCGAATGCCTAGCCGCCGCAGACGTTGTGATTTGCCGCGCAGGTGCAACGACCTTAAGTGAAATCGAAGCTTCCGGCAAGCCTTCTATTCTCATTCCTTCGCCAAACGTTGCCGAAAACCACCAGTATTTCAACGCTCTTGCGCTTAAAAAAGCAAATGCCGCAAGTTTGATTGAAGAAAAAGACCTTTCCTGCGACAGGCTTTATTCAGAAATAACTGATATTCTAGAAAATGGCAAAAAAGAAATCTACTCGCAAAACCTTGAAAAAATAGCAATTAAAGACGCAGACGAAAAAATTTACAAAATAATTCTTGAGTGCAAAAAATAAGGAGGAATTGAAATCATGTCTGATTTAAAAAATTTATGCAACGTTGGATTCTGCCCGCACCACGGCCCCTCGCCTATTCCTCAAGAAGGCAAATGGGTGCCCTCGCTTGAAATAAAAGATATTTCGGGCCTTTCGCACGGCGTTGGCAAGTGCGCTCCTCAGCAAGGCGCATGCAAGCTCACGCTAAACGTTAAAAACGGCATCATCAAAGAAGCTTTGGTTGAAACCATCGGCTGCTCAGGGATGACTCATTCAGCAGCAATGGCAGGCGAAATCCTCCCCGGTAAAACACTTCTCGAAGCGCTTAACACCGACCTTGTTTGCGACGCAATAAACGACGCAATGAAAGAAATATTCCTTCAATTAGTTTACGGAAGAAGCCAAACGGCATTTTCAAAAGGCGGGCTGCCTGTTGGAGCTTCGCTTGAAGACCTCGGCAAAAACAAAATTTCGCAAGTAAGCTCCATTTTCAGCACGCAAGACAAAGGCGTTAGATACATGCAAACGGTTGAGGGATACATCCTTGAGCTCGGCCTTGATGAAAACAACGAAGTAATAGGCTACAAATTCATTAACCTCGGCGCAATGATGAAGAAAATAAAAAGCGGCACCCCGCATGAAAAGGCCTTTGAAGAAAGCACAGGAACCTACGGCAGATATAACGAAGCCGTGAAATACATAGACCCGAGAAACGAATAACTTTTTAAGAAAGGCAGTGACAAAATGAACAAAGCAATAGAATTCGAAGGAAAAGACCGCAAAATGAAAGGCATAAACGCATGCCTAGAAGCAAACGGGATCAAAGACCTCAGTGAGGCGCTTGAAATTTGCCTTGAAAAAGGAATAAACCCCGGCGAAACTGTTAAAAATATTCAGCCTATAGCTTTCGAGAACGCCTGCTGGGCCTACACCCTAGGTTGCGCAGTGGCTATCAAAAAAGGCGCTAAAAACGCCTCTGAGGCGGCAAAGATGATCGGTGAAGGTTTGCAAGCATTTTGCATTCCAGGCTCAGTTGCGGACACAAGAAAAGTAGGAATAGGCCACGGAATGCTTGCTTCAAGGCTTCTTGAAGAATCAACAAGCTGCTTTGCTTTCATCGCTGGGCATGAATCTTTCGCAGCGGCAGAAGGCGCCATTGGAATAGTAAACTACGCAAATGAAGTAAGAAAAAAACCTTTAAGAGTAATTCTAAACGGCCTTGGAAAAGACGCAGCTTACATCATTTCGCGTATAAACGGCTTTACATACGTTAAAACTAATTTCGATTTCGAAACAAACAAGCTTGAAATAATCTCTGAAAAAGCCTTTTCGAAAGGCCAAAGATCTTTAATTAAATGCTACGGCGCAAACGAGCCTCTCGAAGGCCTTGAAATTTTGAAGCATGAAGGCGTTGACATTTCAATAACGGGAAACTCCACCAACCCAACGAGATTCCAGCACATCGTTGCAGGAACATACAAAAAATGGGCTACTCAAAACGGGCTTAAATATTTCTCAGTTGCATCAGGTGGAGGAACCGGCAGAACACTTCACCCGGACAACATGGCCGCAGGGCCGGCTTCTTACGGCCTGACTGATTCAATGGGCAGAATGCACAGCGACGCCCAGTTTGCGGGTTCTTCCTCAGTTCCAACGCATGTTGACATGATGGGTTTCATCGGCATGGGAAACAACCCGATGGTTGGGGCAACGGTTGCTCTGGCGGTTAAAGTATCTCAAACAATTAATTAACTATATCTAGTTAAATTTTCCAAAATAACATATTTTACCATGCTAAGCAAAAGAAAAAATACTAATAATTAATTCAATTTTAATATTATCTTTCAATAATTATGCTTGATTTAAATCTTTGTGTCTGCTAGCATTAATTATATAAAGTGAAAAAGTTAGTTGGTAGGTGGCTAATTTGGTAAATAAAAAGAAACCAGAAAAGAGAAAACTATCTTTCACTCTAGATAGTTTTATTAAGGAAAAAATCCTCGGAATGTACGGCATAAAAAAGCGAAACAAAATAAAAGCTAAAAAAAGAGATGACACCGTTTCTGATCTTTTGCCCCACGACTCAACTAAGATTTGAATTTTTTATAAATATTTGGGTTAAAACCGAAGCATACTAAGATGGAAATCAATTCATCTTAGTTTTTTTTATTTTATTTTAATTGTAAGGAGCGATTTTATGGCAAAAAGAATCGGAAAATATACAGTTGAAA
This sequence comes from uncultured Oscillospiraceae bacterium, assembly GCA_900554335.1. Lineage (GTDB taxonomy): Bacteria > Bacillota > Clostridia > Oscillospirales > Acutalibacteraceae > UMGS1491. The sequence goes on along the minus strand of USGT01000002.1, from coordinate 91,868 downwards.
TGACCGGTGGACCCGTGATAAAAGCCTTTGCATCGTCAGTTGGGAAAAAAGAAGCCGAAGGGCCTCTTGGCAAAGAATTTGATCAAGTATTCGAAGACACGACTTTAAAAGAGCCTTCTTGGGAAAAGGCTGAAAGCAGGCTTCAAACCGAAACAGTTAAGATTCTTCTTAAAAAATGCGGCATGGATGCTTCAGAAATAAACTATATTTTCGCAGGAGACCTTTTAAACCAGTGCATGTCTTCTTCCTTTGGTTTGCGCTCGCTTAACATCCCGTTTTTAGGGCAGTTCGGCGCATGTTCAACCATGGCGCAATCTTTATTTTTAGCCGCAACTAGCATCGAAGCAGGCATCGCAGATTATTCCGTTGCGGTAACATCTTCGCACTTTTGTTCCTCCGAAAGACAATTCAGGTTCCCGCTTCAATACGGCGGCCAAAGAACCCCAACCGCGCAATGGACGGTGACGGGCTCGGGAGCAATTTTAGTTGCAAGAAACGAAGAAGGCCCGAAAATAAAATATTGCACCGTAGGAAGAATAACAGACCTTGGAATAAAAGACGCCAACAACATGGGCGCTGCGATGGCTCCCTCGGCGGCAAAAACGCTTCTTTCGTTTTTCAGCGACACAAAAACAAAACCCGACGATTACGATTTAATTCTAACCGGAGACCTCGGAGAAGTAGGTTCTGCACTTTTAAAGCAGCTTCTTGAAAACGAAGGAATAAGGCTAAAAACCAATTATAACGACTGCGGACTGATGATTTACTACAAAGAAAAACAAGACGTTCACGCGGGAGGTTCAGGCTGCGGCTGCTCGGCTTCTATTCTTTGCTCGCTGATACTCAACAAAGTTAAAAACAAAGAGCTAAAAAACATTTTGTTTATTGCCACAGGCGCGCTTATGTCCCCCACTTCCGCGCAGCAAGGCGAGACTATCCCGGGTGTGGCGCATCTTATAAATATTGTCGCAGAATAAATTTCAAAAACAATTTAAGCAAAAGGGGATCAGGCTGCAGCTGATAATTCATCATAAAAACATGTGCGCTCATGCTTCTTATTTATAATTCGTAAAAATTCAAGCATTGCCAAATTTCAAGGCAGTGCTTTTTTGCAATCAAAAATTTTAATTAGTTATTTTTTAAAAAATTGTCACTCTTTATACATTAGTTTTTTAATATTTAAAATCGTTAAAACCCAGAAAGCATCAGCAGTTTAATATGTGTATGTGTTTATTAATATATTTATATACATATGAAGTTATCAACATACACATATACACTGTGTTGACAAACTTAAAATTTACACTAAAATATAAGCATACAGATATGAATATACATATAAAAACATACACATAAATTAAGGAGGAAGCAAAATGAAAACCGTTTCAGTTATAAACCAAAAAGGCGGCGTTGGAAAAAGCACAACCGCCGAAATGCTGATTTCTGCCCTTTCTTTGAAGGGCTTCAAAGTTTTAGCCATAGACCTCGACGCTCAAGGAAATTTAAGCTATTCCCTTGCGGCAAATTTGGATTCACCAACAATTTTAGAAGTTTTAACAGAAGAAATTTCGGCAAAAGATGCCATAAAAAAAGCCCGCGCAGATGTGATTTCTTCAAACAAAGCGCTCGCCGGAGCTGACGCATTCATAGCAGACACCGGAAAAGAATATCGCTTAAAAGAAGCTCTTGAAAAAATTGCAAAAAATTATGATTTTTGCATCATCGACACCCCTCCCGCCCTCGGAATTTTAACAATTAACGCTTTAACAGCATCTGACAGCGTGATAATTCCTGCGCAAGCTGATATTTACAGCCTTCAAGGGATCGAAAACCTCGAAGAAACCATAAAAGCAGTTAAAAAATATTGTAATCCTAATTTAAAAATCGAAGGAATTTTGTTAACAAGATACAATCCGAGAACAATTTTAAGCCGTGAAGTTAGTGAAATGGCAGAAAAATTAGCAGAAAAATTGGAAACAAAACTCTTCAAGGCGAAAATCAGAGATGCAGTCGCAGTTAAGGAAGCGCAAATAAGCCAAGAAAGCCTTTTCAAATATGCGCCGAAATCAAACGTGACCAAAGATTACGAAGGATTCATAAATGAATTTTTAGGCAAAGAAAGGAGCAAGAAAAATGGCTAAAAAAAGTTTTATGGATAGCCCGGCGCTAAGATTCATAACGGCAAACGAAGAAGAAAAACCACAAAAAGAAGAAAAAATTGCACCAAAAAAAGAAGAATTACCAAAAGGCTACAAAATAAGCCCAGTTTACATCGAAACCAAAAGCAGACGCCTTCAACTTCTTTTAAAACCATCCATTTTCAAAAAATTAAAACAAACAGCTGACAAAAAGCACACAAGTGTTAATGATTTAGTAAACTCTATTTTAGAAGAAAATTTAAATTAGTATTAAGCGCAAAGAGCTCGGTTTAGGGCTCTTTTTTATTGTTTAAATTTTCACGTGTGAATATGTGTATATTCGAAAATCAGCTTAAATACTGGGTTTTAATATACATATACTTATATGTGTATATTGATGTATGTATAAATATGTGTTTAAATGTATACTAATATACGTATAATCATAAATAATATTGTGTTTTCGTTAACAATATTAATAATATTTTTATTTTTGATTTTTTAACAAAAACTTATTTTTAATAATTATATTATTTACTATTTTTGAGTTTTTAATTATGCTCATATCAATATACATATATGTGTATATATCTAAATGTATGCTTTTATACATATGAGCATGTGAATATATGTATATTATTCTATTTTTAATTTCGTTTAATTTATTTTTAAAAAAGTTCACGTAAGTAAGATTAGATTTGTTAAGTTTTAAATACCCAATTTTCAAGCAAAACCACTTTGCAAACTCACAAATAAAAGTAAAGCAACCACCTCAAGCTAGAGTAGGGAAGAGGAGTATGTACATATATAAGTATACACATATGCGTATTATGATAAATGTATATCATTATGTGTATATAATTATAACTATATGTGTATGCTTATATATGTATATCTCTAAACCCGCAGAATAGCTAGGGTCTGCAAAAAAAATAAAGCCTTCATTTAGAAGGCTAGTTAATTTTGATTTTAGTCTCTGCGGCGGCTTCCTCTGGTTTCCCACAACAATCTTAAAAGGGAAAGAAGTGCTGAAAACGCAGCTGCAACATAAGTAAAAGCAGCAGCAGTTAGAACCTCTTTTGCGCCGGCGAGTTCCTCTTTGCTCAAAAGATTTTCATCCTCAATTGCTGCGAGAGCACGTCTGCTGGCGTCGAATTCAACCGGCAACGTAACAATTTGAAAAAGAACCGCTAACGAAAAGAAAATAATTCCTAAACTTATCATAAAACCCCATTTTGGAACTAAAATTCCCAAGATTATAAGCGGCATTGAAGCTTGCGAACCAAAATTGCAAATAGGAACAAGCGCATGGCGAAGGCGATAGGGGAGGTAACCCGCGGCATTTTGGCTGGCATGGCCGGATTCATGGGCAGCAACGCTCACGGAAGCAATTGTTCTCGAGGCAAAAACCTTATCAGAAAGGCAAATTTTGCTGCTTCTAGAATCGTAATAATCCGTGAAATAACCCCGAGTTCTTTCAACCGAAACGCCCTCAACTTTGTTGTGATTGAGCACTTTTTCGGCCGCCTCAGCGCCTGTTAGACCCGAAGAACAAGAAATCTTGGAGTACTTTTCAAACGCACGATTAACCTTAAAATGCGCCCAACCTGCAATAGCCATAGAAACTAGCATAAAAATCCAGGAAATTGGATCATAATAATAGTAACCATACATAAACATTCCTCCTTTCAATTTAAAAATTACGGTGGATATTATACTACCTTTTCAAGCTCATTTCAAATCATTTACATCTATTTGATAATATATAACTCAAGATTATAAATAAATTTATTTAAATATAATAAAAATTCCACGTTTTTCTATTGACTTTCAAATTTGAAAGGTCTATAATTCATAATTGCGCATAGAGATGCGCGAAAACAAATTTTAAGGAGGAAGATTTTTATGAAACTTATACCCCGTGATTTTGACTTATTTAGCACACCATTTGACGGTTTTGGCTCGCTTATGAGCGTTAAACACCCCATGAGCACTGACATTGTTGAAGATGGAGAAAACCTCAAAATAATCATAGATTTGCCGGGAGTAAAAAAAGAGAATGTAAAAATCACTCTTGAAAATGGATATTTAACGGTATCTGCTTCCACAAAGGGTAAATCTGAAGAAAAAGATGAAGAAGGCACTTTCATTCGCCGTGAACGCCATTTTGGCGAATTTACAAGGAGTTTTGCGGTTAGCAAAGACGTTTCAAAAGACGAAATAAAAGCAAAACTTGAAGACGGCACCCTCACGCTTTTAGTTCCAAAAGAACCCATGAAAGATGCGTCTTCCAGCACAATTGAAATAGAATAAAAAAACAATGCCGGTAGATTTATTTTACCGGCAGTTAACTTTAAAACGGCAGAAATCAAAATTTAAGTTAAAAATAAAATTAATTTTGAAATTTAAATTTAACATAAAAACCAAAATAAACCTGAAATAAAAATGAATTATTTTTAAAAATAATGTGAATTTAAAGTTAGATAAAAAACAAAATTTTAGATGAGTAAAATTTAATTTACTCATCCTTTTTTATGCCTTGCACTGCATTTCGTAATAAACCCCGCGCTTTGAAATTAAATCTTCGTGTTTGCCGCATTCGGCTAACCGGCCTTTTTCCAAAACGAAAATTACATCTGCTTCTTTTATCGTGCTAAGCCTATGCGCAATTATAACCGAAGTTCTGCCTTTCAAAAGCGTTTTCAAAGCCGATTGAACTTTGCTTTCGGTGAAAACGTCAACCGAAGCTGTGGCTTCATCCAAAACGAGAATTTCACGGCTAGAAACAAGCGCTCTGGCAATGCAAAGAAGCTGCTTTTGGCCTTCGGAAATATTGTTTATGCCTTCTTTCAAAATGGTATTGTAGCCTTCCGGCAAAGCCTCAATGAACGAAGCCGCACCGATTTTTTCGCAGGCAAATTTAATTTCATCATCCGAAATTTTTGTGTTTCCGTAGCGAATATTTTCCATAACGCTAGCGCTAAAAAGCCAAGAATCCTGCGTAACAACACCAAAAAGGCCTCTGTAAGCATTAATGTCAAAATCTTTAATATTTTTGTTTCCAACCAAAATTTCGCCGCTATATGATTCATAAAGCCTTAGCAAAAGCCTTGAAATCGTAGTTTTCCCGCCGCCGGTTTCTCCGACTATCGCCGCAGTTTGCCCAGGCAAAATTTTAAACGAAAGATTTTTTATAACTTCTTTGCCTTTTTCATATTCAAAAGAAACGTTTTTAAATTCTATGCCTGTGCTTTTGAAATCGGGTTTTTCTCCGGCTGCTTTTTCTTCAGGGGCATCCAAAAATTCAAAAATTCTCGTGGCCGCTGCAAAAGCTGACTGAAAATTCCCGAAAATTCCTGCAAGCTCCATGAAAGGGTTCATAAATTGGCCGGAATAAGCAATAAATGCCGTGATATCGCCGATTGCAAAGCCTTTTACAACCGAAAAATATCCTCCAACCGCGCAGCAAACAACGTAAAGCGCCTTTGAAATAAAAGTCATTATAGGCGCCATAAGGCCTGACATAGTTTCGCTTTTAAAAGCATCCTCGCGGAGGTTTTCGTTTGTTAAATCAAAATTCTTTTTAAAACTGTTTTCCGCCTTTAAAACCTTAATTGTTTCATAGCCCGAAAAAGCCTCTTCGGCAAGGCCGCTAATTTTCGCGAAATTTTCACGGTAGCTAACATAATATTTTTGAGATTTCAAAGTTATGAAAAGAATCAAAGCAATCATAAAAGGGAAGAAAGCAAAGCACCAAAGGCTGATTTCAAAGCTAAGCGAAAGCATCATGTAAACCGTTCCAAAAAATATTATCACCGAAGAAATAAGGCTCCTCGTGCTTTCAATAAAAACCGAGCCCAAAGCGTTAACGTCGCTTAGCATGCAAGAAATAACTTCGCCTTTAGATTTTTTTTGAAGAAATTCAAACGAAACAACATTCATTTTTTTCGAAATTTCCTCTCGAAGCTGCCTTATTATTTTCACTGAAATATCAGTAAAAAGGAACTTCCCAATGCATGAAAAAAGCCCGTTTAAAGAATAAAGAACAAGCAAAAACGCCAGCAATTTAAAAACGTAATCAAGGTCGATATTCGGCCTGCCAAGGCTGTCAGTCATCGAAAGGGCAGTTATGCCTTTGCCAGCAATTTTCGGGCTAAAAACGGTTATTAACGCCTCAAAAATACTCATGAGTAAAATAATAATCACGCTTATTTTATATTTAAAAATATACCCAAGAACCCTTTTTAACAAAGCTTTTTTATTTTTCATTTAAAGTTTCACCTCCGTTTTGAAGATTTGCCGTTTTCTTGTAAATTTCGCAAGATTTCAAAAGCTCGTCATGCGTGCCAATCGCTGCAATTTTGCCATCGTTTAAAACGATTATTTTGTCAGCGTTTTTAATCGTGCTTATTCTTTGAGAAACGAAAATAAGAGTTTTGCCGCAAAGTTTTTTCGATATTTCATTTCTAACTTCTGCTTCTGTTTTAAAATCAAGGCTTGAAAAAGAATCATCAAAAATGTAAATTCTGCTTTTTTTAAGAAGATTCCTTGCTAAGGCAAGCCTTTGTTTCTGCCCGCCGGAAAGATTCTTGCCTTGCTGAAGAATAGGCGTTTCAAGGCCTTTTTCAGCCACAAGATCTTCAAGCTTCACCGCTTTTAAAGCATTTTGAAGCTCAGTTTCGTCAAAATTTTCGCTGCCTAAAGTTAGATTTGACTTAAAACTGCCCGAAAAAACAGCGCTTTTTTGCGAGACATAAGAAATATTTTCAAGAAGGCTTGTCTTGTTAAAATCAAGAATATTTTCGCCGCCTAAACAGATGCTTCCGCTGCAAGGTTCACAAAGGCCCAAAATAAGCCTCAAAAGAGTTGTTTTGCCTGAACCAACACTCCCGATTATTCCCACGGTTTCACCGTAATTAATGCAAAAACTCACTGAATTAAGCGAATTTTCAGAAGCGCCGGGGTATTTAAAACTAACGTTATTAAACTCTATATTACCGCGAAAATCCTTAGGGAATTCTTTCTTGCCCGAGCTTATTTCTCCTTCGCACTCCAAAATTTCTCCCACTCTTTTTATTGAAACAATCATCCTCGGCAGCACCGAAACCATCAGCGAAAGCATCACGAAAGCGCCAACTATCATGAGCGAATACTGCATAAACGCGACTAAATCTCCAACCTGCATTTCTTGGTTAAAAATCTTAACAGAGCTAAACCAAAGCAAGCTGACCGTTAGCAAATTAGCGCAAAGAACCATCAAAGGAGACATAACCGCCGTAACTTTATTTATGAAAAAAGAAATATCCGCGAATTTCCTGTTTATTTTTTCAAATCTTTCATTTTCAAAATCAAAATTTCCAAAGCTCCTTATAACCGCTGCACCTTCAAGCTGCTGCCTGACAGTCAAGTTAAAATCATCTTCGGTTTCTTGCAAAATTTTGGCTTTCGACGCAATTATTTTAAGCGATGTAAAAGCAACCGCGCCTGCTGCCGCGCCGCCTAGGATTATCAGTGGGGTGAGGGAGGGGCAAGTTTTGAAAGACATAAAAATGCCGCCGAAAAGCAGGGTAGGGGGCACCACAAGCTGAGCCAGCATGATTATAAACGACTTAACATTTTCGGAATCGCTAGTGAGCCTCGTCATCAAAGAAGACGGCGAAAATTTGCTTGCATTTAAATATGAAGAGTTCAAAACTTTATAAAAAATATCTTTTTTGATATCCGCCGAAATATTTGCCGAAATTTTGGCCATTATCCGGTTGATAATCACCGTGATAAAAACCGAGATAAGAGTAACCAAAAGCATTAAAAGCCCAATTTTCAATATGTAAGAAGTCTGAAAAGAGGCCAATTCTTCAGCCGTCATTAGGCTTAGCTCGCTATGGTTTAAACCCGTGTGTTTTATTCCCTTATCAATGATATCAGCCGTAAGCGACGGCAAAAATAAATAGCAAATTTGGTTTAAACAAACTAGCATAAACATTAAAATTAAATTTTTAGTATTTTTTTTAATATAACTTGAAAATAATCTTATGTATTTAATAAAAATCTCTCCTTAAATTTAAAATATGATAATAAATAATAAAATAAATCACATTTTAAATCAAGCAAAGTGGCTTTTTGAGCTTTTTCTTTAAATATAATCATATAAAATTTTAACTTTAAAATAACCTGAGAATAAAAATAAAATTAAAATATTTCTTGCAAAATCACAGTAATTTAAAGCTTTAATTTAAAACAAAAAGCACCCGAGAGCGCTAATTTTTGCTCCTGAGTGCATATTTATTTTTCGTAGCATAACCGCCTCTTATGTGCCTTTGGGCTTTGTTCGTTTCAAGAACTTTTTTAACTTCTTTGTAAAGGCAACTGTTTATTTTTTCAAGCCTCTCGGAAACATCTTTATGAACCGTTGACTTGGAAACGCCAAAATATTTCGCGGCTTTTCTAACAGTAGCTTTTTTATCAACCATAAATTCACCAAGCCTAAGCGCTCGGGTTTCAAGAGCTTCTTTCACGCATAATTAACCCCCAGACATATAAATCTTTTAAACTTATATGCCTAAGGGCAAAAAATTATGATTTTTCTTGAATTTTATCCTCTTTTTTTCTTTGAAGTTCCAATTATTTTTTTTATTTCTTTTGCAGTCATGCCAAGTTTAACTTTCTCGCTTCTTTCAAGATATTTCAAAATTTCATCGCTAAGACCCAATTTCCAATAACCTTCATATTGATCTACGCAATAATAAACGAACAAAACAGCCTGCGCCAAGGTGAATTTAGAGCAAGAGGCCGGCGGATGCCACTTATTTATCTCTTTGCCGTTAAGGGCATCCCCGAACTGGCCTTTGTAGGTTTCAACATAACCCTTTATGATCTTTTTAATAGCCTTAGAATCGCTTCGAGCAGCGATATATGCGGTTCTAAGATTAGAAACACTTTTGTTAATTTCATCGCTCATTGTATTGAGCAAAGCTATTTGCCCTTGAAGATGCTCATTAAAAAATGCCTCATTATTTTTCATGTTATTTAACGTTTCGGATAAATGCGAATCTATTTTTTTCGAAGCATTAACTATGTCATTAATATATTTTTCGTAATCTTTCAGGAAATCCAAAAATATTTTCTTCTTTGTTTCCTTGTAATTTATCTTGTTTGCAAGCGTGCTATGCACCATTTCGAACCGAACCCATGTGCCGCAAAATTCCTCGATTCCACTTTTTATTGTTGCATCCAGTTTATTTGGTGCATCATCATTTTTTTCATCGTTTGCTTCCATGTAGTCTTTAACGGTATCCCAAATGAATCCCCAAAAACTTTTTGCATACTGTTTAGTTACATCAAACAATTTTTCGGCCGAGTCTTTTTCCTCATAGGGTTTTTCCGTCTCTTTTTGAATTTTCCCCAAGTACTTATCAATTTCCTCTTTAACTTTTGCTTTAAACTTTATTTCGTCAACTTCTTCGCACTGCACTTTTATTTTTTTCGTTAAAGCATCTAGCAATTCATCATAAAGGCCCTTGTTAATAGCTATAAAATCATCTTTATTCACTAAATATTTTTTCAGGGTGCCTGCGCTTAAACCTACGGTGCTTTCAAGTTCACCAAGCACTTTGAAAACATTGTTTTGAGCAGATTTTATGTCATTTTTTTCTCTTACTACACTTAAAAATACTTCGCTAGATTCTTTTTCTTTAAGCTGTTTTTTCTCCTGCACAAACTGGTCTATTCTAACCACAGGGTCTTTAGTTTTAAAGGCAATTCTCATCCTTTTTTCAAATTCTTTGTAGGTTTCAACATGGATATTCACATTAGCTTGTTTTATCATAAGGCGATATTTATCGCTAGCTCTTAGTTCATTAAAATCCTCAGTTAACTCATTGATCTTTTTAATCGCCATGATGTTTGTTGGGGTACTGGCATCCTCTAGTTTCTTTGTAGCATCATGTGTTATATTTTCAATACTAACTCTAGATCTATTGCAACTAACAATTTTTTCCTTTAAATCCGTAGTGTTGTATTTTCTTATTACCAAACAATGTTTATACAAGCTGTCAAGGGGTTTGCTAACTTTTTTGTAAAAATTTTTATAGTCTTTTTGCATTTCGCTTTGTTCTTTCGAGCCTTTAAGCCACATCGTTCCTGCCGAAACATCCAAAAGAGATTTAAGCGATTTAATATCGCTGGGCTGAAAGTCTTTTAGCTGTCTAGTTCCGTTTTTGCGGATTATCGTATCTAAAAATATGCCGTCTTCATTGCTATCTTTCGCTTTATCTTCTTCGGCATCTTCTTTTTTCCACCTTTTAAAAATATCCACGTTTGCTACCTCCTTGCTGTTTTTCTAGGAGATAGTCTATCAAAAATTATATAATATGTCAATAAATCGAATGACTTTATATTATAAAAATATATCTATTTTATAAATTAAATCATCAAATAAAGCAGCACCAGCAAAAGCGGAAAATTCTCTTTGTCATCCATAAGCAAAATTATCAAAAGAATTATGATCAAATTGTCGCTATTTTTAGTTATTGCTTCAAGCAAACTTGGCTGCCGCTTTTTGGGCGCAGGGCTGAAAAACTTTTGAATCTGGCTGAAATTTGGGCTTTTATTTTCAGTTGCTTCTTTGGTGTTTGAAGTGTTTTCTTCAGGTTTTTCAGGCAAATTTTTAGACTTAGATTTGAACCTCCAAGCCTCTTTTATGGCGTTTTCTTTTAGTTTTTGGAGCTCGTTTGGCAAATTACTGATAATTTTTCTCACCTCATAGAATCCCTTGACTTTTTAAAAGCGGCAAAACACGCAAAATTTTCAGAATATGCGAAGAACTGTCGAGTTTTTTCCTTTTTTCTTCAGAAAGAAGCGGCTTTAATGCTTCTAGAAACTTGGTGTATTTGTCTTCTTTTTTCAGCGAGGATAAAATCGGAATTATTTTCATTATCATTTGAAGCATCTCCGGAGAAAAAGGAAACCCGGAAGAAGATTCTTCTGAATTTTCTTTGTCTTCGCATTGCTCACCGGAGGAAAGACCCAGCAGACCGGAAATATTTTGCAAGTTGTTCATCATTTCCGGGTCGCTTAGCATATCAGCGATTTTTTCTGTTAGGTCTTCCATTGTTTATTTACCTCCGAGAAATTTTTTAAGAAGCGCCTGCGCTTGCGGGGTAGAGAGGAGTTTCATTGCAGAATCTTTATTCGAAAGGACTTTTTGAACCTTCTGAGCGTCAGTTTTGCCGAGGTTTTTCATTATGCCTGAAACATCCCCGCTGTTAATAGCCTTTTTTATCTCGTCCGGAGTCATGCCCATTTTCTTTTCAGCTTCTTTCAACATTTCAGGACTAATTTTGTCGGAATCTTTTTGCATACAAATTCCTCCGTAAATAATTATTTCCTACAAATTGTAGGCTTAGAAATTTATATGACTCCAAAAAGACTTATATGAAAACAATCAGTAATGAATATTCAACTCGGGAGAAATTTCGATAAAAAATATTTAATTTTTACAAAAAAAGTTGACACTATATCCATCTTATGTATAATTAAGTGTAATTAAATCATTTAAAAGGTGGGTGAAAGGGGAGCAAAGGCTCTCTTTGCATTATGCAGAAAGCTGAACTTGAAAATATTTTGTCTGACGAAAATTTTGTTGAAACACTTTTAAGCGCAAGAAGCGGGGAAGAAATAAGGGTTAAACTCGCAAAAAAGGGAATAGTTTTAAAGGAAGAAGACCTCGGAACTTTTTCTAGAATTTTGGCCGATGTTCTTGAAAAAAGAATAATCGAAAAAGAAATGATGCGGGTTGTAGGCGGCAAAAACGAAATAATCATCAAAGAAGAAACCCTTTCAAGCAGCCCGAAACTCGAAGAAAAAATCAAAAACCTTCGCACCTGGCTCTCAGATATATTTGATAAATAAGCCTCTCTATTAAACGAATATTCCCCTAAATGGGAACAAAAAAATCCGCCAACATTTCTGCCGGCGGACTAATTATTTAATTTCAAAATCAAAAAACATTAAATTTTCAATTATGCTTTGTGATCTCTAATATATTTATAAAAATCAACCATAAAGTCCCATAAATTATCGTAAATCTTGCCATTAAATTCTATGGATCTCAAATTATGGCAATCTTCAAAAGGCTTCTTTCCTAAGCTTTTAAGAGAGGTAGGAATATAAATTCTTTCTAAACTAATGCAGCCTTTGAAAACGCCTTCGCCCAAGCTTGTGACAGAATCTGGAATTACAATTTCTTTTAGACTTGAGCAATCTAAAAATGTGTAATCAGCTATGCTTGTGACAGAATTTGGAATAACAACTTCTTTTAAATTATAACAATTGCAAAAAGCGCCTTCGCCTAAGCTTTTAACGGAGTTTGGAACAAGAATTTTTCTCAGCCAACGGCAACTTTCAAAAGCGCTACCGCCTATGCTAGCAACAGAATTCGGGATGTTAATTTCCCCAAGTGCGCACTCTTTAAAAGCTTCATTGCCTATGCTTGTAACAGAATTTGGAATATTAACCATTCCTAAACCCAAGCAATTCCTAAAAGCCGCATTCCCTATGGCTTTAACAGAAGAGGGGATAGTAACGCTTCTTAATTCTGAGCATTCGTCAAAAGCTTCATTTCCTACGCTTGTAACATAATCCGGAATAGAAAAATCTCTTGGCAAATTTATAGTAGCATTTTGTAATTCAATCTTGCCTAATGAACACCTCTGAATTAAGTCATTATAATCTCTTAAAGAGTTTAAACTTCCGCTCATACATGGCTCAAACAAAAATGTTATCTTTTTATCATCACAAGACGCAAACACAGCGCGGCAACCATTCATAGGGTTTCCACCGTTAATTTCTAATTCAAAATCCCAATTTAAAGTGGATTTTCCATTTTCATCAATGATTTCGTTTTCAATCAAAATATTTTTAAACTGGGTAACATTAAAAGAACCTGGAAGATAAATCAGTGATTTAATATTGTCATTAGGAAAGGTTGAAAAGAAGTCACCTGCGCCTTTCCCAACGTAGTAGGTTTGCATTCTGGGCAAAATATTTTGTTGCTTGCTCATGTCAATTCCAACAATGTTATAATAAAATTTTTCTAAAGTGCCTCTGTACTTCTTATTGGTCATTTCCAAATTAGCAATGTCTCCCATGCTTTCAAAATACTTTGCAACGATCATAGCGTTGTAGCAATCAAGATTACCTCTTGCATTATTTGCTTCACCCGGCACGCAAAACGCAGGCGGCACCACCGAAAGAATCCCAGCCACTGAAAAAGCAGCTGCAACCATCTTTTTAATAAATTTTTTCATCAAATTTTTACCTCTTTTTTTAATATGTTTATTCCTAAATTTTAATCTAATATTCTTTTTTTGTCAACTTCGTTTAGTAGGAATTTATTAAGTAAAAATCCGCCAACATTTCTGCCGGCGGACTTATCATTTGATTTTAAACTCGCTGAAAACAAAAATTATAAAAATCTACGATTAACTAATTTTGAGCATAAAATGCTTCAAAAAAGCTATCCACGCTAGTGTATACTTTGCCATTATACTCTATATGGTTTAGACTGTGGCAGAAAGAAAAAGCATTCCTTTCTATGGATAAAAGAGAATTAGGAATATAAATTTTTTGCAAATTCACGCAATCAACAAAAGCATTTCCTCCTATTCTTACAACAGAATCTGGAATAACTATTTGCTCTAAATTTTCGCACTGCATAAAAGTTTCATCTTTTAATTCCGTAATAGAGTTTGGAAGAATAACATCTTTTAACTTACTGCATCCTGCAAAAGCTAACTCTTCTATATTTGTAACAGAATCTGGAATATGAATGCTTTTTAAAGCCTCACAATTTCCAAAAGCATCTTTGCCTATGCTTTCAACAGAGTTAGGAATGTTAACTTCAGCTAAACTTAGGCAGTCCATAAAAGTTTCATCTTCTATGCGTTTAACAGAATTCGGGATATTAACTTGAGTTAAATTACTGCAATACGAAAAAGCATTTTTACCTATACTTTTAACAGTATTCGGAATAACAACTTTTCTTAAATTACCGCAACAATCGAAGGCCTTTTCACCTATACTTGTCACATATTCGGGAATGTTAACTTCTATTATGTATAAATGCACATGGAGATTATTTAAATCTTCTTCTGCAATACCACAAAAATTCTTAATAAATTCTCGAATTTCTTTTTTCAAACCGCAAGATTCCAAAAATTCAAAATATTTTTTTGTGCTACCTAAATTTCCTGCAATGTTCGCATTAAATAAAAATGTTATTTCTTCTTCATTGTTGGACGTATACACAACACGCAAGTCGTCCGAAAAATTTTCGGGGCTAACTTCTACTTTGCGATTCCAGTCTTCATTAATACCCCTGTTTTTATTCAAAATTCCGTTTTCTTTTAAAACCTTCCAATACTCAGTTATGCCAAATGATCCAGGAAGATAAATCATTTTTTTAACTCCTTTAGGAAATTTATAAACAAAGTCTTTTCCTGATTTGAATTTTTCTGAGCGGTAAGTTTCCATGCGAGGGAAGAAAACTAGCTGTTCCGGAACATTAATTTCCACAGGATTGTAAAGGAATCTTTCTAGAATAATTCTGTATTTTTTATTTGCCATTTGCAAATTAACAATGTCTTTAATGCTTTCCAAATACTTTGAAACAATCATGGCATTGTAGCCATCAATGTGCCCTCTTCCGTTGTTTTGAGCTCCATCTGGGGCACAAAATGCTGAAGGCACTGCCGAAAGAATCCCAGCCGCTAAAAGAGCAGTTGCAGCCGTTTTTTTAATAAGTTTTTTCATCAAATTACTTCCCTCTTTTATAAATATTTCATTTCGAATTTTAACGAAATATCATTTTATTGTCAATTATTTTAATAAAACTTTATTAAATACAAAAAAATCCGCCAACATTTACGTGTTAGCGGACCTAAAAATATATACAGGTTCTATATTATTCTTCTATTTCACCAGGGAGGAGCACAGAAGCTTCACTAAACCCATAATGCTTCATAAATTTGTTATAGCTTTTTAAAGTATTAAAATTCTCGCGGTCACCAGGCTCAAAATAGAACACTATTTCTTTATTGCCTGACACAAATATAACATGGCAACCATTTATGGTATCCACGCCATTAATCTCTAGGTAGCGTTCCCATTGTTCAGTGTAATTACCTTTCAAATCAATAATTTTATTTTCTTTAAGTACTCTCCTAAAATCAGCTTTATTAAATGAATGTGGGAAATAAACCATTCTTTTAATACCCTTAGGGAATGTGGCAACAAACCTTCCGTATTTGCGATTTTCAGCAAGATAAACTTCCCTTGGAAGACAAAAATTCAATTTTTCCTCCGGGTTAATTACCCTAAAATTAAAACAAGGAACACAATTGTCTCCTTTTTCATTTCCAACCTTAGGAGGAAAGCAAAATGCTGAAGGCGCTGCCAAAAAAATTCCAGCCGCTGAAAGAATAATTGCAGATGCTTTTTTAATAAATTTTCCCATTAAAACACACTCTCTTTTCTAGAATCACATTTTAAACTTTAATATAACGCCTCCCTTTTGTCAATTGCATTAAATGGACTTTACTTAACAAAAACCCGCCAGCATTCCTGCCGGCGGACTAATTATTTTTATTATTTAAACCGAAATAAAGCAAAAACCAATCATTTTAAAGAATGTTGCATGCACTATTGCGTGATAAAACTTCAAATTTTCTATAATCATTGAAAGCTTTCATGAACTCATTTGCACTGCTATAAACATTGCCATTAAACCTAATGGCGTTTAAATTTGGGCACGAATTAAAAACATTTTCTCCTATGTTTTTAACCGAATTAGGTATTGTAATATCAGTTAAAGATACGCAGCCTTGAAAAGCTCCTTCGCCTATGCTCTTAACAGTATCAGGAATTTCAATATGATTTAAAGAGCGGCAGCCTCCAAACGCATAATCTCCAATGCTTGTAATCGAAGCTGGCATATTAACATTAGTAAGAGATAAACATCCTGAAAAAAGGTAATCTTTTATGCATGTAACGGAATCAGGTATAGTAATCCCAGTTAAATTTGAGCAACAAAAAGCTTTCTTTTCTATATTTTTAACAGAATTAGGAATGGTAACGTTCCTTAAATTTCTGCAGTAACTATAAGCGCCTTCGCCTATACTAGTAACAGAATTCGGAATATTAACATTTGTTAAATGTCTGTCACCTGAAAAAGCACGTTTACCTAAAGATGTAATTGAACTAGTAAGAGGAATACGGGTAGATGATGGTATAAAACCTTCTGTTACTCCGCAACGCTCCAAATAATCATTATATCTTCTTATATTTCGCAAATGTCCTCTACCGCACACATCGAACAAAAATACTATTGTTTTTTCGCCAGATGTAAATTTAACGCTGCAGCCATTCACAGGATTTCCACCAATAACTTCTACATCACGAACCCAATTTCCCGTAAACCTTTGGTTAGAGTCTATGATTCCATTATGCTCTAAAATTTCTCTAAACTGATAAGATTTAAAAGAACACGGAAGATAAACTACCTTTTTAATTTTATCATTAGTAAATAATGAAACAACATCTTCCCCGCATTTTTCAACAACATAAGTTTCCATTTGAGGAAAAAGAGCTAACTGCTCTGGGAAATTAATTCCAACAGGGTTAAAATGATATCTCTCAGCTAAATTTTTATATTTTTCATTTACCATTTCCAAATTTTGAAAATCCTCAATGCTGGTAAAATATTTTCCAACAATCATAGCGCTATGAACATCAATATGCCCTCTTCCATTATTTGTTGGAGGATTATTTTCTCCTTTTGGGGCGCAAAATGCTGAAGGCATTGCTGAGAGAATTCCGAACACTGAAATAGTAGCAGCCACTGTTTTTTTAACAAAATTCTTCATTAAACTATTTCATTCCTTTTTTAACGTACTATATTGTGCATTTTAATACTTTATTTTTGGTTTGTCAATTATTTTTTAAAGATACTATAATAGACATTAAGCATTAAATCAATTAACTCATAAAAAAAGCACACCCTCACAGATGTGCATTTTTGTGTTTAAATTTTATTCTTCGTCTTCTTCAGTAGTTTTTTCAGGCTTTAAATTTTCTTCAAGCTTTTCAAGCTGATTTTTTAATTCCTCAGGGAGCGTTTCACCAAACATTTTATAAAACTTTTTAATCTTGCGGGCTTCTTTGCGCCATTGAGGTTTGCTTATGTAAAGCAGCCTTTTAACGTCGCTTGCAGTCAAATCAGTTCCGTTTAAACGAATGTCGCTCGAACGAGGAACATACCCAATCGGGCTTTCAATTGCTCCAACTTTGCCTTCGCAGCGTTTTAAAATCCATTCAAGCACGCGGATGTTATCGCCGTAACCGGGCCAAATAATGTTTCCTTCTTTATCTTTTCTAAACCAGTTAACGTTGAAAATTTTAGGAGCATTTTGGCCAAGGAGTTTGCCCATTTCAAGCCAATGATTAAAATAATCACCCATGTTGTAACCGCAAAATGAAATCATCGCCATTGGGTCGTGCCTAAGCACGCCAACTTTCCCGGTTATTGCTGCAGTTGTTTCAGAAGAAACCATCGAACCGACGAAAACTCCGTGGTTCCAATCTCTGGCTTCATAAACCAGCGGCATCGTGTCTGCTCTTCTTCCACCAAAAATTATTGCCGAGATAGGCACTCCGAGCGGATTGTAAAATTCAGGGCTAAGGAACGGGCAATTTTTAGCCGGGGCAGTAAACCTGCTGTTGGGGTGAGCGCCTTTTTCGCTCGAGGTTTTGCCGTTCCAGGGGTTTCCTTTCCAGTCAAGCGCATGCTCAGGCGGGTTATCGTTAAGGCCTTCCCACCAAACTGTGTTATCATCGAGGTTTTGAACAACATTTGTGAAAATAGTGTTTTTCGATGTTGAAGCAAGCGCATTCGGGTTTGATTTCTTGCTTGTTCCTGGTGCAACACCAAAAAAGCCGTTTTCAGGGTTGCTTGCCCAAAGTCTGCCGTCGGAATCAACTCTCAGCCAAGCGATGTCATCTCCAACGCACCAAATTTTGTATCCCGCTCTGCGGTAAATATCCGGCGGAATAAGCATTGCAAGATTTGTTTTTCCGCAAGCCGAAGGAAACGCCGCACAGATATATTTGGTTTCGCCGTTTGGCTTTTCTATGCCTAAAATAAGCATGTGCTCAGCAAGCCACATTTCTTTTCTTGCCATGTAAGAAGCAATTCTAAGCGCGAAGCATTTTTTGCCGAGAAGAACATTTCCTCCGTAGCCTGAATTAACCGAAATAATGGTTTTATCTTCCGGGAAGTGGCAAACATAGCGTTTTTTCTCGTCAAGCTCGCACGAAGCATGCAAGCCTCTGACCCAATTGTCGCCCTCACCGAGCTTTTTCAAAACGTCTTTCCCAACTCTCGTCATAATTGCCATGTTAAGAACAGTATAGATAGAATCAGTGAGCTCAATTCCTATCTTGCAAAATTCAGAATCTAAAATTCCCATCGCATAGGGGATTATGTACATAGTTTTGCCTTTGTAGCTATTTTTAGCTATTTTATAAAGCCTTTTGTAAGCAACTTCCGGTTTAAGCCAGTTGTTTGTCGGGCCGGCGTCTTCTTTCAATTTCGTGCATATAAAGGTTCTGTCTTCTGCGCGGGCTACATCGTTGTGAGCAGTCCTGCGAAGGTAGCACCCTGGGTGTTTTTCTTGGTTTAATTTTATGATTTCGCCTTTTTCGCAGGCTTCTTTTCTAAGCTCTTCAAGTTGCTCTTCTTCACCGGTTATCCACACAACTTTTTCCGGTTTAACTATGCTTTGCATATACTCAATCCAAGTAATAACATACTTGTTTTCAGTCATTGGTTTCATAGAAACATCTCCTCTTAGTATTAACTTTTGCTTATTTCGGGCATTTAATTTACATATGCCGTTTTTACATATTCAAGATTATAGCACATATTATTTAAAAAACACACACCAAATATAATGACTTATCTTTTGGTATTGACTTTCGCTTTTAACAATATTATTTTATAAGATGACAACACCTAAAGAATCGCAATAGTTTGAAATTTAGTTTACAGCTTTTGGTTAAACCTTTTAAAGGTGAATTAACCCTCAATTTAAAGCACTAAAATAAAACGAAGAAAGGAATAAATTAAGCCAAACGAAGCTTGCCTAGAATTATAATATGCAAGTTTTGGTCATTTGTGGCTGAGAATGGTTTTGTTATATGATAAAAAAAGAATTTTTATGGACCAGCGAGTACGGAATGCACGCCCGCCCTGCAGGAATGCTCGTTAGCAAAGCTTCTGAGTTTGAATCAAACATAACAATTTCAAGCGGAAAGGGAACAGCAAGCGCAAAGGGACTTTTTTCTTTGATGGGGCTCGGCATTAAACAAGGCGGCAAAATAAGCATAACTTTTGAAGGTGCAGACGAAGAAAAAGCAAGCAAAAGCATCACTGACTTTTTAACAGACGGTTTTGCCGAAGAATTATAAAAATCGAAAGGAGAGTGAATTATGGTCATTCTAAAAGGCACAGGTGTTTCCGAGGGCATTGCTTTCGGCCGGATTTTTATAAATAAACCAAAGAAAAGCAAATTCGAAAAAAGAGAAATCAAAGACGCAAATGAAGAAATAAACCGGTATAAAAAAGCAAAAAAGGCAACTCTTGATTACACAAAAACGCTTTATAATCAAGTTCTTGAAAAACTGGGCGAAAATGAAGCGGAAATCTTCAAAACTCATGAAATGATGATAAACGACCAAGATTTCGAAAACTCGATAATAAGCATTATTAATGAAGAGATGGCAAATGCGGAATATGCAATTTCAAAAACTTCAGAAATTTTTTCGAAGATTTTTCTCGATATGCCTGACCCTTACATGAAAAGCCGCGCAATGGACGTTGCGGATATATCAAACTGCATGATAAACGAGCTTTTGGGCAAAAACAGCGGGGAAAGCTTCGAAGGTTTGAAAGGAAACGTGATTTTAGCTTCAGAAGATTTCACCCCAAGCGAAATTACCTCAGCTGACAAAGAAAAAGTCGCGGGGTTCCTTTGCAGCGAAGGATCGGCGTATTCCCATAGCTCAATTTTGCTAAGAGTTATGAAAATTCCGGGAATAGTTTGCGTCAAAGGCCTTGAAGAAAGTTACAGCGGCAAAGAAGCGATTTTTGACGGCTCTTCGGGCGAAGTTTACATAGAACCTGAAAGACCAGTTGTGGACTTTTTCAAAAATAAAAAGCTTTTTGAAGAAAGATCCGAAAAACTGCTCGAAAAACTAAAAGGAAAAGCCAGCGTGACGCTTGACGGCAAAAAAATAAAACTTTGCGCCAACATGAATAACCCCGACGAAATAACCGCAATAGCCGAAAGCGACTGCGACGGAATAGGGCTTCTGAGAAGCGAATTCATATACTTAAGCGCAAAAGAGCTGCCCACAGAAGAAGAGCAGTTTGAAATATACAAAAACGTGCTTGAAAAACTAAAAGGAAAAGAAGTAATAATAAGAACGCTTGATATTGGCTCAGATAAAAAAGCAGATTATTTAAATCTTCCTTTTGAGCACAACCCCGCAATGGGCTACAGAGGCATAAGAATCTGCCTTGACAGGCCCGATATATTTAAAACTCAGCTAAGAGCAATTTACAGAGCTTCAGCTTATGGCGCTGTTTCGGTTATGTTCCCGATGATAACTTCTCTTGATGAAATCAAAGAAATAAAAAAATACATAAAAGAAGTTAAAGAAGAGCTCAAAACCGAAGGCGAAAAAATCAGCGAAAACGTTAAAATAGGCGTTATGATTGAAACTCCGGCAGCTGTGATGATAAGCGATGAACTTGCAAAAGAAGTTGACTTTTTCAGCATAGGAACTAACGATTTAACGCAGTACACCCTGGCTGTTGACAGGCAAAACGGCAAAGTAAGCAAAATGTTCGACACTCACAATAAATCCGTTTTAAGAATGATTAAAAAAGTAACTGAAAATGCCCACAAAAACGGCATAACAGTTGGAATTTGCGGGGAATCCGCCGCGGATGAATCCTTAATTGAAACTTACCTTGCAATAGGCATAGATGAGCTTTCGATGTCGGCTCCGTTTTTGCTTAAAGTGAAGAAAAAAATCCTTGAAATTAAAATTTCGAACATAAAAAACAAAGTTTTAAATAGTATATAATCAGTAGCGGCTGAAGATTAAGAAAGGAAAATCTAAATTATGAACAGTGATTTAAGCTTCATGGTTTCCCCTCAAACAGGCATGTGCGTTTCGATAGTTGAAATGCCAGATGAAGTCTTTTCGGAAAGAATTTTAGGCGATGGCATCGCGGTTATTCCCGAAGAAAACGAAGTTTTAAGCCCGGTTGATGGGGAAATAGTTCAAGTTGCGCAAACGGGCCACGCTTTTTGCATAAAATCAAACGACGGCGTGGAAATCATGATTCACATAGGAGTTGACACCGTTGAACTCAAAGGCGAAGGCTTCGAGTGTTTCGTTAAACCCGGCGATAAAGTTAAAAAAGGCGATAAATTAGCAACGGCAGACATAAAAATGATAAAAGAAAAAGGCTACCCGCTTCACACTGCAATGGTAATAACCAATGGCAAAGAACTAAGCAGCATGGAAGGCCTTTACGGCGAGGTTGTTGCCGGAAAAGACGCAGTAATCAATTATATTAAGAAAAATTAAGAAAGTGGTGTAAAAATTGAATAAGAAAAATTCTCTTTTCAGTGTCCTTCAGCGTGTAGGGCAGTCGTTCATGTTCCCAATAGCACTTCTTCCAATCGCAGGGCTTTTGCTCGGAATCGGAGCATCTTTATCAAACCCGCAAATGATAGCTTCTTACGGCCTTGAAGGCATTTTAGGCCAAGGAACCTTTTTAAATTTCGTTTTTGAAATAATGAAGAAAACCGGTGGAGTAGTTTTCGCAAATCTTCCGCTAATCTTCGCAATGGGCGTTGCGCTCGGCATGGCAAAAAAAGAAAAAGCAGTTGCCGCACTTTCGGCCGCAATTTCATTTTTAGTTATGCACGAAACAATTTCTTCTCTTTTAACGCTCACGAACAAAATTTCTTCCGGCGCAATGCACGAAGGAGCAATCGCTTCGGTTTGCGGAATACAATCGCTTGAAATGGGCGTTTTCGGCGGAATAATCGTTGGTCTTGGCGTTGCTTACCTTCATAATAAATTCTATAAAATCAAGCTCCCTGAAGTTCTTTCATTCTTTGGCGGAATCAGGTTCGTTCCTATCGTTTCTTCGGTGGCTTACATCGGCGTTGGTATACTCATGTTCTTCATTTGGCCTTGGGTTCAAGAAGGAATGTTTTCTCTCGGCGCGCTTGTTAACTCTTCGAGATACGCAGGAACACTCCTTTACGGCATAATCGAAAGAGCGCTCATTCCTTTCGGCCTTCACCATGTGTTTTACATGCCTTTCTGGCAAACAGCAATCGGCGGCTCAGCAATCATTGATGGCTACTACGTAACCGGCGCACAAAACATTTTCTTCGCAGAACTTGCAAGCCCGAACGTTACAAAATTCAGCATTGGAGCAGCAAAATTCATGGCAGGAAAATTCCCATTCATGATTTTCGGCCTCCCTGCAGCAGCGCTCGCAATTTACCACACTGCAAAACCTTCAAAGAAAAAAGTTGTTGGCGGACTTTTACTCTCAGCTGCAGTAACCTCAATGCTCACAGGAATCACAGAACCAATCGAATTCACATTCCTTTTCGTTGCACCGATTCTTTACGGAATCCACTGCGTTTTCGCAGGAGTTTCATATATGCTCATGCACCTTTTAAAAGTAACCGTTGGCATGACTTTTTCCGGCGGAATAATCGAACTTTTCCTCTTTGGAATTTTGCAAGGAAACGCAAAAACAAACTGGGTTTACATCATTCCCGTTGGAATAGTTTATGCGCTTGTTTACTACTTCCTCTTCAAGTTTGCAATCCGCAAATTTAACCTCATGACCCCAGGAAGAGAAGAAGACGAAATGGAAACAAAACTTTACACTAAAAAAGACATGGAAAACTCCAAAAAAGAAGGAATTTCCGAGATGCTTCTCGAAGGCCTTGGCGGAATTGAAAACATCGAAAACTTAGATTGCTGCGCAACAAGGCTCAGAGTTAAAGTTTACGACAGCGAAAAAGTAAACACAGAAACGCTCAAAGCAAGCGGAGCAGCGGGAGTAATCAAAAAAGATGGCGGAGTTCAAGTTGTTTTCGGGCCGAGAGTTTCAGTTATAAAAAGCGAGCTCGAAGAATACATTGAATCCATTTCTAAATCTAATTAATTTAAGGCCGGTTGATTCCGGCTTTTTATTTTGTATAATCATATGTGTATACACATAATCTATTGACTTAGCTGGATTTAAGTTTATAATTTTATTTATAGATAAAATCAAAAATCAATAGGAGGGAATAAAAATGCAGAAATTCGAGCTTTCAGAAGAAATGCTGGAAAACGTGACCGGAGGAATAAGCGATGGCGCTTTGAAAATGATTAGCACAGCAGCCGGCGCAGTGGTGGCAGCTTCAGTGATAGCAGTAATAGGCACAGTAATTTACATTTCAAAGAAAAAGCAAGAGCACACTCTTGAAATAAGAGAAACCGGACCAAGAAAGAGGTACCCAATAGAATATTTTTATCATAACTAAAAATTTGGCTATTTACCCAACAATTTATAATTTTAGGTTGACTTTTAAAAAAAATTATGATAAAATTTGACTACCTCTGATTTCGAAACACGGAAGAAATGTTTCAGAGGGAGGCTATATTATTCCGAAAATACCGGGAGGTGCCGTAAATGAGAGTAAAAGTTACGCTCGCTTGCACAGAATGCAAACAGCGAAATTACGAAACTACAAAAAACAAAAGAAGTAATCCGGATAGAATCCAGATGAACAAACATTGCCGTTTTTGTAGGAAACACACTCTGCATAAAGAAACGAAGTAAGTTTAGACTGGAGGCAAAACAATGAGCGATACTAAGAAAAAAGCAGGTTTATGGACGAAAATCAAAAACTACTTCAGAGAGTACAAAGTTGAGCTGAAAAAAATTGTTTGGCCGACTCAGAGAACAGTCTTCAAAAACACCGGAATCGTACTTGCTATGATTTTCATTATGGGCGTTTTTGTTGCAGCACTTGATGCAGGGCTCCTTGAAATTTTAGGGCTTGTAATGTCAGTATCAAGTGGAAAGTAAGTTAAACCGGAGAGGAAAGATGAAACGTGTCTGACGAGGCAAAATGGTATGTGGTTCATACCTATTCCGGCTACGAAAACAAAGTCGCATCAAACCTCAAAAAAACCGTGGAAAGCAGAGGAATAGAAAATCTTATTCAAGATATTAAAATTCCTACCGAAACCGTCATTGAAATAAAAGATAACAAAGAAAAAGAAGTCGAAAGAAAGATTTTTCCGGGTTATGTTTTAGTCAAAATGGTTCTTAGCGATTATTCATGGTATATTGTTAGAAACATAAGAGGTTGTGCCGGTTTTGTAGGCTCTTCAACCAAGCCGATTCCTCTGACCGCTGATGAAGTTAAAAAGCTCGGCGTAGATAAACGCACTATCAAGCTTTCATACTCCGTTGGAGAGTCAGTTAGAATTACTGAAGGAGCGCTCGCCAATATGGTGGGTAAGGTTACTGAAATTGACACAGAAAACAAGGTAGCAAAAGTCGTTGTGTCAATGTTCGGAAGAGAAACTCCAGCAGAAGTTTCTCTCAGTCAGCTTGAACCTGTAATGTAAAAAAGGCTGGCAAAATCAAAATCAATTTTTTAAAAATGAGAATAATTCTCAGCGTGGGAGAGGCAAAAATTTTATAATTGCTTCGCAGTTTACCACAAAACTTGGAGGTGCAGACATTGGCTCAAAAAGTCAAATCAATCGTAAAGTTACAAATCCCAGCCGGTAAAGCAACCCCGGCACCACCGGTAGGTTCGGCACTCGGACCTCACGGAATTAACATCATGGGATTTACAAAAGAATTCAATGACCGTACTAAAAACGACATTGGTCTTATCATTCCTGTTGTCATAACTATTTATGAAGACAGATCATTCACATTTGTAACTAAAACTCCACCAGCTCCTGTTTTAATCAAAAAAGCTTGTGGAATCGAATCCGGTTCAGGGGTTCCAAACAAAACAAAAGTTGCAAAAATCACAAAAGAACAAGTTAAGAAAATAGCAGAACAAAAAATGCCAGACTTAAACGCTGCAAATATTGAAACTGCTATGTCAATGGTTGCCGGTACTGCAAGAAGTATGGGCATTGAAGTTGTTGATTAATCGCCACGTTGGGTGGGAGGAAAAAATCCGATTTTACCACTAATTCAGGAGGAAAAGAATGAAATACGGAAAGAAATACAGAGATAGTATTAAATCATACGATCCATCTGCTTCATACGACGCTAAAGAAGCACTTGGAATTTGCGTAAAAACAGCTAAAGCTAAATTTGATGAAACAATAGAATTGCACGTAAGGCTCGGCGTTGATTCAAGACACGTTGATCAACAAGTTAGAGGCGCAATCATCTTACCAAACGGAACCGGTAAGAAAATCAAAATTTTAGTAATCTGCAGAGGCGACAATGAAAAACTCGCTAAAGAAGCAGGAGCAGATTACGTTGGAGCAGAAGAAATGGCTCAAAAAATCCAATCAGAAAACTGGATGGATTTCGATGTTCTCATTACAACACCTGACATGATGGGCGTTGTTGGAAGACTCGGTAAAATTTTAGGACCGCGCGGCTTAATGCCAAACCCAAAAGCCGGCACAGTAACCATGGACGTTGCTAAAGCAGTAAAAGATGCTAAAGCAGGTAAAATTGAATACCGTCTTGACAAAACAAACATCATTCACTGCCCAATCGGAAAAGCTTCTTTCGGCGAAGAAAAATTAAGCGAAAACTACGAAGCTTTGATGGGAGCAATCGTTAAAGCACGTCCTGAAGCAACAAAAGGTCAATACATTAAATCTTGCGTTGTTTCTTCAAGCATGGGCCCTGGTGTTAAAATTAACACAAGTAAGCTCGAAAACGCTCAATAATTTGAGTTTAAGCCTGCCTTTGAAAAAAGGGTAGGTTTTTATTTTGTTTGCTAAATTTTAAAAATATGTTATAATTCGAGTAAAGTATCAATTAGAGGAGCTTAACCACATGAAAACCAATTTAACCGCACTAAACGAAAATGAATTAAACGAAGTAACAGGAGGAATAAGTTTAAAAGGAGCAAGAGACAAAGCTATCATGGCCACATGCACCGCAATCGGCTCATTAGCAGGCGACGCTTATGCCACTTGTTTAGCAAGCTACATAAACCTTAAAACTGGCCATTGCATCGCCAAAAATAGCAATGGAGTTCTAGCCGTTGCAGTAGATTCAACCTTTATATTAACTTCAATTACTACTCGAATTGCCGGTTTAACCGCTGGAGCAGCCGCAGGAGCAACCGTTGGAAAAGCAATCGTAAACTTTTTAAACAAAAAATAAATTTAGGCTTGACAAACAAAAAGTTTAATAGTAAAATACTAATTAATAATTATTCCAAAGACAGTAGGTGCTCAAAAGAGTTTAAATTTGCCTACCGAGGATAATCCGGACGTATATTTACATTGCCGATTCATCTTGCTCTTTGGGGTAATTTGAAACCG
Organism: uncultured Oscillospiraceae bacterium; assembly: GCA_900554335.1. Lineage (GTDB taxonomy): Bacteria > Bacillota > Clostridia > Oscillospirales > Acutalibacteraceae > UMGS1491. The sequence continues at coordinate 65,040 of USGT01000002.1, read as the reverse complement.
GCGATTTTTTTCATGCTTAATTTTAATCAGGAGGTGAAAGACTTGCCAAGTATCAAAGTTTTAGAAGAAAAAAAGGCAATAGTTAGCAGCGTTGTAGAAAAACTTAAGTCTTCATGTGCCGGAGTTTTAGTTCAATATCAAGGAATTAACGTTGAAGATGACACTAAACTCAGAAAAACACTCAGAGAATCAGGTGTTGAATATTTAGTTATTAAAAACACTCTTCTCAAACGTGCAGCAGAAGAAGCAGGGCTCGGAGATCTCTCTTCAGTTCTTCACGGCTCAACAGCTATTGCAATCAGCAAAGATGACTACGTTGCAGCATCTAAAGTTCTTTGCGATTTCGCTAAAGATCATGAATTCTTCAAAATTAAATCAGGATTCATCGATGGCAGCGTAATCAATAGTTCAGAGGTTTCAAACCTCGCAAAACTCCCGTCAAGGGAAGTTCTCGTTGCTCAAGTTCTTCGCGGCTTGAACGCCCCGATTACAGGACTTGCAACTGCCTTGAGTGGTATCATGAAAGGCTTAGTAGTAGCATTAAATGCTATTGCTGAAAAGAAAGGTGCGGAAAACGCATAAATTTAATTTTTAAAAATTTTTTGGAGGTAAATAATAATGTCAGAAAAAGTATTAAAATTAGTTGAAGAAGTAAAAACCTTATCAGTTCTCGAACTCAGCGAACTCGTTAAAGCTCTCGAAGAAGAATTCGGAGTATCAGCAGCAGCTCCAGTAGCAGTAGCAGCAGCTCCAGTAGCAGGCGCAGCAGCAGCTGAAGAAAAAACAGAATTTGACGTAATCCTCAAAGCTGCAGGAGACAACAAAATGAAAGTTGTTAAAGCAGTTAAAGACATCACAGGACTCGGCCTCAAAGAAGCTAAAGCTATCGTTGACGAAGCTCCTAAAGCTGTTAAAGAAAAAATTGCTAAAGACGCAGCTGAAGAAATCAAAAAACAACTCGAAGAACTCGGTGCACAAATCGAAGTTAAATAGTTTAAATCCCACCATTTCGGTGGGACTTTTTTTATAATATAATATCATTTAGAAACTTTGCGCGTTAAATAATCAACCCCTCGGCCGAGCAAAAAGGTCATTTTTTTATATATAAAATTAAACCCCCGCCTTTCTTGGCAGGGGAATTTTTTTAGTCTGTAACCTGGCGAATAGCCAAATCGTAAAATTGGCCTTTTTGCTTCATGAGTTCTTCATAAGTACCCTCTTCGGCAACTTTGCCTTGGTCAAGAACAATTATTCTGTCGCAGTTTTTAATTGTCGAAAGTCTGTGAGCAACCACGATTCTCGTGCTGTTAAACGAAGAAATACTCTTCGCAACGTGGCTTTGAGTTATGTTGTCAAGCGCTGAAGTAGCTTCGTCGAAAATAAGCACCTGAGGCTTTGAAATAATCGCCCTTGCAATCATCAATCTTTGCTTCTGGCCGCCTGAAATTCCTCCTGAGCCCTCAGAAATCACAGTATGCATACCCATAGGCATTGCTTTGATATCTTCGTCAATTCCGGCAATTCTGGCTGCTTCCCAAGCATCATCCATGGTCTTCCAAGGCGATGTAACAATGATATTCGAGAAAATATCACCAGGAAAGAGCGAACCATTTTGCATAACAACGCCAATTTTCTGCCTGACGCTTCTAAGATCAAGGTTTGCAAGGTCTTTTCCGCCGTAAAAAACAGTCCCTTGCTGAGGCTTTTCAAAGCCAAGAAGAATTCTTATAAGCGTGGATTTTCCGCAACCTGTTTTACCGACTATTGCAAGGTATTCGCCTTTTTTAATCGATAAATTAAGGTCATCGAGAATAACAGGGCCATCTTCAGAATATTTGAAAGTAACGTTCGAAATTTCAATATCGCCTGAAATTGAAGTTGGAATTTTTCTTCCTTCGCTGCTTTCAGGTTTTTCTTTCATAACGGGTTTAATAAGGTCAAGAATCGGGCCTAAATTTGCAAAGTCAAGCGTGACTTCACTAAGGGAAATAAGCGCCGAACTGATTAACCCAAAAGCCGAACTAAACGCGATGTAATCGCCGCGGCTAACGCCCGAAACAATGGCAAAATAATAAAGGCAAATGGTTCCAAGCGAAGAAATTATAAGGCTGATAACTCCGCTGATTTTAATAATAAACGGCGGGGAATAATCAAGTTTTTCAACTTCTGAATACTGCTCAGCCCATTTTGCAAAAGCACGTTTTTCAGCGCCTGTAACTTTGATTTTCTGTATTCCGCCAAAAAGCGCATAAACAAGCGACTGAAGCTTCGGGGATAAATCTAGTTTCTTTTTGTAAATTCCCTGCCTTAAAAGCGTTATTAGAACCAAATAAACAATATTTACGATAACAATTACTATTCCAGGAACAACAAGGCTCGGGGCATACTGATACATCTGGAAAAGATAACCAAGCGAGAACATTGCCGGAAGAGCCGTTGCAAGAACCGCACTTACTATTTTTTGGCAAAGAACCGAAATATAGCCCATTCTGCTGGCAAGTTCACCTGCGGTGTAATTTTTAAAGAACGTTGTCGGCAGGCTGAAAAGCCTTATCATAATCGCGCTGTTAACTGTTAAAATCAATCTTCCTTGGAACCTATTTGTAACGACTTTATTAGTGATTCCAAGAATAAGGCTGCCAAGAGTAATGCCAACCATAAGCGAAGCCACAGGGAAGATCAGCGAATCACTTCCCGAAGGAATCAAAATATTGTAAACAACGCTTGTAACATAAGGCGTGAACATTCCAAGAATCTGCATGAACACCGCCGCACCAACGATGAAAAAGATATCCGCTTTTGAAATGTTCGATATCATAAATTTTATAAGATCTCTTATTCTAAGCGAAGTAAGAGGGAAGGATTTGTAAAAACAAAAAGCATCAACATTAAGGTTTTTTGCGGTTTTGTCGTTTATTTTAATTTCTTCGCCTTCAGGAGTTTTATAAAAATAACCTGACCATTTACCCGGCAAAATCGCGACTATATCGCCGTCTTTTGTGCTTCCAAGGAAACAACCCGTAGCATCTTTCCACCATTTATCTTTGAGCTCAACGCGCCTGCGCATAGTGTTTGACGGCCTTAGCATGTATTCAAGCTGGGAATCAAGATCCGTTATATTTTCAGGCACGCTAGGAACTTCTTTGCCTAAATACCTGAGTATTTCAGCCACAGCGCCTGTAACTTGTTTCCTGCTTTTAGCAGCGTTTACGCCAATTATTGAGAGCAAGTCCGAAAATGCATCTTTAAACATTTCATCGTCGCTTCTTCTGCGCCTTTCAATTTGGTTTTCTAAATATTCTGTAAATTCCGTCACTTAAATCCACCTCCTTTATTCCGTTATAACGAGCTGCTTGTAAAAGCCGTCGTTTTTAATGAGTTCATCGTGTTTGCCGCGTTCAACAACCTTGCCTTTGTCAAGAACTATTATTTCGTCGCAATCGCGAATCGTTGAAAGCCTGTGAGCAATAACCAAACACGTGCAGCCGAGCTTGCGAATATTTTGCATTACTGTGTGCTCTGTTTTAGCGTCAAGAGCCGAGGTTGCTTCATCAAGGATTATAACAGTTGGTTCCTGAGCAAGAGCCCTAGCGATTTCTATTCTTTGGCATTGGCCGCCTGAAAAGTCTTTTCCGCCTTCGCTTAAAACATGGTTGTAACCATCCGGGCGGTTCATGATTGTTTCGTGAATATCAGCGTCTTTTGCTGCCATCATTACTGCGAAATCTTCTATTGAATCATCCCACATTTTGATGTTGTTTTTAATCGTGTCATGGAACATAACTTTTTCTTGGTCCACCATCGAAACTGAAGCGTGAAATTTATAAGGGTCTATTTCATCTTTGGTCATTCCGTCGAATTCAATTTTGCCGCTCCACGGTTTGTAAAGGCCTGTCACGAGCTTAGCAACCGTTGATTTCCCGCTTCCGCTTCCTCCAACAATAGCCGTCCAAGAGCCTGGTTTTAAAGACATGCTAAAGTTTTCAAGAAGAGGAGGCGAAAGTTTGCTATAGCCAAAAGTGATATCTTTGAGTTCAAGATCCCCTTTGAGCTTGCGCTCAGAAGAATTATCTTTGTAAACTGCCGGTTTATCAGTCACGTCAACAGGGCAGTCAAGAACGTCTTCAACTCTTTCCATTTCGCATCTCATGCCAACGAAATTTTGGTAAATGTCGATTATGTCGGTTATAGGGGCAAGGAACCTTTCAAGGAATGACTGGAACGCCATAAGCATACCGATTGTGAACTCGCCGTGCATGATTAAATAAACGCCGGAAAAAAGCATTATAAGGTCTGCAATTCTGTCAACGAGTTCTGGCAAAGCGCCAATGTATTGAGTGAACCTTGCAATAGCAACATTATCGTTATTTTGCTTTGAAAAATATCCTGCCCAACGCTCGAAGTATCCGCTTTCAGCGCCAGTTGATTTAATAGTTTCGATCATTTCAAAACCGTTGTAAGTAACGCTTATTATCTTTCCTTGGTTTTGCGAAGAAGCCCTTTGGAAGTTAAGCATTTTATTCGAAGTGTACCTCGCAATGAGCATGTTTATAACCGTTGCGCCAATTCCAACCAAAGTTAAAACCCAGCTCCACCTGAGCATGAAGAAAAGATAAAGGAACATCGAGAAAATTTTTATGAACATCGGTGCAATTTTTTTAATAAGAGTAAGTGCGATTCCTGCCGTGGATTCCTGCCTTGAGACGATGTCTCCAACATAGCGCTGCGAGAAAAAGTCAAGCGGGAGCCTTAGCACATGCCACATAAACTGCGCGCTGGAAGTGACCGAAAATTTACCTTCGATTTTCAGCCAATAAACCGACTGAATAAACTCGATTAAAACCTGAACAACCAGCAAAACAAGCATTATGCTTAAAAACGGGTAAAGCCACTCCGGGTTTGAGCCCGAGAGCAAATTATCAAGGAATATCCTGCTAAATATTGGCGACATTAGGCCAATAACCGTTAAAACAAAACTTATCAAAACCGCTAAAATAAATGGTTTCAAAGCGCCCTTCAAACATCTTTTCGCGAATGTAAAAACGCTTTTTTGTTTCCCTTCTGGTTTAAAATTCTCAGTTGGAACAAAAGTAAGGGCAATTCCCGTGAAGGACCTGTCAAACTCTTCCATTCCAACGGTAACTTTGCCTCTTGCAGGGTCGTTTATATAAAATTTCCCTTTTTTGAAATCAAACCCGCAAAGAACAACAAAATGGTTAAAATTCCAGTGAATTATCGCCGGCAAAGGCAGCGACTCCAGGTTCGAAGGCTCGAGTTTGTACCCTCCGGCTTTAAATCCATAAGCTCGTCCGGCATTTAAAATATTCTTTGCTATGCTTCCGTCTCTTGAAACGCCGCAATCAGCACGAACTTGGGTAAGTGGAAGCCATTTTTTGTAGTAAGCTGCAATCATGCAAAGGCAAGCGGCACCGCATTCAAGCGCTTCCATCTGCATCACAACAGGCACTTTAAGTGCTTTTCCCATAAATTTCACCTCCTAATTATCTATTAAATATAAGCTCATAAGGCTTCGTCCCGCCAACAACAATCGAAGCTTCGCAGAGTGAGCCATTGCTTACGTCAACTTTTTCTCCTTGGTCACTCGACCATTTATCCATCGAAAGAACAACTTCCACGAGGTTTTCCGCCGAAGCTGAGGCAAGCAAAGGAGCAAAAAGACCCGGATCTTCAAAGTTCGAAGAAAGATATTCGCTCGTTACGATCTTCTTCCCGATTGATTTAACAGTTCCTTTGATGTAGCCGTATTGTTCACGGTCAGCATAATTAGGTGAAATTTGGGCTTCCATTCCTTCCGAAAGGCGCTTGCTCGTGCCAAGCGGAATAAAGCAATAAACCGCTTCTTGCCCTGAATTGTCAGTCGCAACAATGCCAGAAATAGCAACAGTTTTCGGTATTACGCCTGAAAAAATCCAGATGACTCCCGCTGCTAAAATCGTGAATATCCCAATGAGCATGACTATCAAATTAGGGTTTGTTACTTTAATATACTCATTTAGTTGGTCAGGGGACGAAACCCTTTCAAGACTGCTTTTTCTGAACAAATTGCTTCCATTTTCAGCCATAAAAATTCCTTCTTTCTATTAATTTTTTATAATTATATATTAAATAGATAATTTTACACATAAATAATAGGTTAATTTGTAACTAAAGTCAAGTAGTTTTTAATCAACATAAGCAAAAGAATAGACTTTCGCCAGAACGCCTATTCTCCTTTTTCTTTTTTATTTTTTATTACTTTAAGCCTCGAAAATTCTTCCCTTTCTTTTTCTTCAAGCGCGTCGGTTATGAAAGAAATCATTTCTTCAAATTTCGGAATCATAACGTTTTTCAGTGCGTTTGCGCGTTTTTGCGTCTTTTTGATTGCATTTGCCAGCAAATAAACGCTGCTTTCAACCTCGGCGAGTGTTGCCGTCATTCTTCTTACCTCTCTGAAGCAAGCGTAGGCTTTGTCAAGGTCTGAATTCGAGTTAAAAAGCCCGAAAGGAATGTCAGCCTCAGCTTCTTCAAGCTCGGTGAACTGAACTATCGGAATTTCAACACCCATAACACTCCTGAAAGAAAGCTTAAGCCTTGATTCTTCCGGCACCGCCAGCGAAAGCTCTTCGCACACGCCAAGAGCAATGTTAGCCTTGTGAAGCATATTGAAAGCCTTGGCGTATGTCGTGTCGATTTTTTCCTGAATTTCTTCGGCTTTATCGATCAGAGTCATCATTTCGCGGATTAAAATATTTCTTTTTCTGTCAAGAAGCTCAAACCCAACTTTCGAAAGGTCATAGGATTTTTTAGTCGCAATTAAATTTCCTTTTGTAGGAGCAATCATTCACATTCCTCCTTAATTATCTTCAAAGTCTTCGTCTTCGTCTTCGTCGTTTGAATCTTCTTTTTCAAACAAATCTATCTTAGCTTTGCTGTCAAGAAGGCTCTTGTCTTCAATGTAGTATTTATCAAGCGTTTCGCCGCTAACTCTGTCGAGTTCCGTGCGAGGAAGAATCGAAAGAAGCTTCCAGCCTAAGTCAAGGCTTTGCTCAATCGTGCGGTTTTCGTTGAAGCCTTGGCAAATGAATTCATTTTCAAAAGCCTTACCGAATTTCATATAAAGTTTATCGGTAGCAGAAAGGTCATCTTCGCCGATTACCGAAGCAAGCGCTCTTGAATCCTGCACCTTCGCATAAGCTGCAAAAAGCTGGTTAGCAAGTTCGGGGTGGTCAGGCCTTGTGTAGCCTTCGCCGATGCCGTCTTTCATCAAACGTGAAAGCGACGGAAGAACCGAAATAGGGGGGTAATTGCCTTTTCTGTCCATTGCTCTGTCAAGAACGATCTGGCCCTCGGTGATGTAACCCGTCAAGTCAGGAACAGGGTGAGTTATGTCATCATTCGGCATTGTTAAAATAGGAATCTGAGTTATAGAACCTGATTTTCCTTTAACCATTCCCGCGCGTTCATAAAGCGAAGCAAAATCAGAGTAAAGATATCCCGGGTAGCCCTTTCTTCCTGGAATTTCACCCTTTGATGAGCTGAATTCCCTGAGCGCTTCAGCGTAAGAAGTCATGTCCGTCATTATAACGAGAACGTGCATTCCAAGCTCAAAAGCAAGGTATTCCGCAGTTGTCAGCGCGCAGCGAGGAGTTAAAATTCTTTCGATAACCGGGTCGTTCGAAAGGTTAAGATACATAACAACCCTTTGAGTTACGCCGGTTTCGTCAAATTTTCTTCTAAAGTATTCAGCAACGTCATTTTTAACGCCCATCGCTGCAAAAACTATTGCCAAATTGTCTTTTCCATCATCGTCAATTTTAGCCTGCCTTGCAATTTGAACCGCAAGCTCGTTGTGTTTCATTCCCGAGCCTGAGAAAATAGGCAATTTTTGACCTCTTATCAAAGTCGAAAGAACATCTATGGCAGAAATTCCCGTGTTAATGTAATTCTTCGGGTAAACCCTTGAAATCGGGTTAATTGGCGTGCCGTTGATATTCATCTTTTTATGCGGGAAAACTCTTCCCAGATTATCAATCGGTTCACCCGAACCGCTAAACACGCGGCCAAGAATTTCAGGCGAAAGAGAAATCTCCATCGGGTGACCTTGCAGCTTAACGCTGGTGTTTGAAAGCGAAATAGAGTTAGTTCCTTCGAAAACCTGAACCACAACTCTGTCCCCTTGAATTTCAACGATTCTTCCTTTGCGGTAATTTCCGTCGCCGAGCTTTATGTCAACAACTTCTTCATAAGAAGCATTCTCAACGCCGTCAAGAACTATAAGCGAACCGCTGATTTCTTTAAGTCCAACATAATTTAAAACCATTTTATTCCCACCTCCCAAATTAAACCTTTTCACTTATTATTTTGTCGATTACATCGTCAATTTCTTTTTTGTAATCGTCAATTTTATCGAGTTTATCATTCGGCACATCATACTTGATTCTTGTGAGCCTGTCGAAAATTCCTGTTTCGATTGCTCTTGAAATCGGGATTGAAGCCGAAATGAGCTGCCTTACTCGTTTGTTTAAATAAAGAATTGCTTTCATCATTTTCTTTTGTTTTTCAAGCGGCACGAATGTGTCGTCTTTATGGAAAGCGTTTTGTTGCAAAAATCCAACTCTTATAACTTTCGCAATTTCAATGATGAGTTTTTGGTCGTCAGGCAGAACGTCTGCTCCAACAAGCTTAACGATTTCCATGAGTTTATCTTCTTCACTGAGAATTGCAGCAATTTTCTTTCTGTATTTGATGAAAGAATCGCCAACATTTTCAGAATACCATTTGTCAAGGTCTGCGAAATATTCGCTGTAGCTATTCATCCAGTTGATAGCAGGGTAGTGCCTTGCGTAAGCGAGAGCCTTGTCAAGCGCCCAGAAGCATCTGACGAAACGCTTGGTGTTTTGCGTAACCGGTTCTGAAAAGTCCGAGCCTTGCGGCGAAACTGCACCGATTATCGTAACAGAGCCTTCCGGCCCGCTTAAAACCCTTGTTCTTCCTGCTCTTTCATAGAACTCTGAAAGTCTTGAAGGCAAGTAAGGAGGGAAGCCTTCTTCTGCAGGCATTTCTTCGAGCCTTCCTGAAATTTCGCGGAGTGCTTCTGCCCAGCGTGAGGTTGAATCCGCCATTATTGCAACGTCGTAGCCCATGTCACGGTAATATTCCGCTAGGGTAATTCCCGTGTAAATCGAAGCCTCACGAGCTGCTACAGGCATGTTCGAAGTGTTTGCAATCAAAATAGTTCTTTCGGTCATTGGTTTGCCTGATTTCGGGTCAATAAGCTTTGAAAACTCATCAACAACCTGGCTCATTTCGTTGCCGCGTTCACCACATCCAACGTAAACTATTATGTCCGCATCGCACCATTTTGCAAGCTGGTGCTGAGTCATTGTTTTTCCTGTTCCGAATCCTCCCGGAATTGCCGCAACGCCGCCTTTTGCAACGGGGAAGAGGGTGTCAATTATTCTTTGGCCCGTTATCAAAGGAATCGTTGAAGAAAGCCTTTCTCTTATAGGTCTCGGGATTCTTATCGGCCAATATTGGCAAAGCGAAAGCTCATGAATCGTGCCGTCGTCTGCTTTAAGCTTAACAATAACATCATGCACTTTGTATTTTCCGTGTGGTGCAGTTTCAATTACTTCGCCCGAAACCCCTGGAGGAACCATGCATTTGTGAACGATTATCGAAGTTTCCGTGCACGAAGCATAAACTGTTCCTTGAGCTAAAATATCGCCTTTTTTAACCAAAATTTCGGTTTCCCAGAGTTTTTCTGTGTCAAGCGGTTCAACGCTTGCTCCCCTTGAAATAAAGGCTCCGCTTTGTTCTTCGATTGCTTTGAGCGGGCGCTCTATTCCGTCGAAAATATTGTTAAGAAGTCCAGGCCCAAGGCAAACTTTCATTGGTCCGCCGGTACCTTCAACTATTTCACCGGGTTTAAGGCCGGTGGTTTCTTCGTAAACCTGAATTGTCGTTAACTCATCGGTTATACCGATAACTTCACCTATCAACCGGCAGGAACCAACGTAAACCATTTCCATCATGGAAAACGATTTTGTGTTCTTCACCGTGACGACAGGACCGTTTATTCCATATATCACATTTTTTTCATTCATATTAATCAAAGAAGCGTATAGCATATAACTAAACGCTTATCCTCCCAGTTTAAAATATTTAATATACCTAAACCAATAAAATTCCAAAATTTTCTATAGCCCAGTCTTCTTGTTCATGAAGCTTGGTGTCTAAAGTTTCGTCAACCATTATGCCTTGCTCACGGCTGTAACCTCTTATTCCGCCGATTTCAATATCTTTGGCTTTAACGATTTCGCACTTTTTGCCAAAAGCTTTTCGAATCAAGTCCTCGTGCTTAAAATCATCTTCCTTCACGAAAAGAATAGTGTCGTCTTTGTTTAAAACCTCTGCAATTCTGCTTGCAAAGTGTTTAAGAGAATTTTCATAATCGCTTTTTTTAGTGAATTCAATGAGCTTTTTCTTGCAATCTGTGAACATATCTTCCATGATTTCTTTTCTTTTGCGGAAGAATTTTTTTCTTTCTTCGATTTCTTTTTTAGAAACCTCAATGAAAACTTTATTTTTCATGGCAATGAGTTTTTTGTTAATCATTGCGTTTACGTCTTTCGTTATTTCTTCCTCGGCTTTTTTAAGCTCCGCTTCTTCTTGCTTTTTCATGTCTTCGATTGTGTCTTTGCGTTTTCTTTTTGTGTATTTATCAAGAGTGTCGAGGAAGTTGCTTGATTTATAGCTTTTTTTCACGCTTAAAACCTCCTTTACTGTTTAAATTAAAACTAAATTTTAACGCCTATTGCATCCCGGACGTATTTGGTTATGGAATCTTTTCTTCTTCCGTCTGATTTACTGTCCGGGATTATGGCTATCAGCGGTTTATGACATTTCATCTTCAGTTCATACACCAACTGCTCGCATAAGTCAGCCACTTTTTCAGTAATCAAAACTATTGCAACGTCTTCGATTTTAACGGCTTCCAAAAGGGCTTTTTCGGCTTCTTCTTTAGTTTTAACCATTACTCCCGAAATTCCTGCAAGCCTCATTCCCACTATGGTGTCGGTATTATCACTTATCAATCGAAATCTCATAAATTACCTCCCGGTTTTAAGCAATAAGGCTGTCGATTTTTCCGAAAATCAAAATTGAAACTAAAAGTCCGTAAAGAGCAATACCTTCACCAAGTGCAACGAAGATAAGTGCTTTACCGAAAGCTTTCGGGTCTTCTGAAGTTGCAGCGATTGCAGCAGGAGCAGCTGAAGCAACAGCGATTCCTCCGCCGATTCCTGAAAGGCCTGTAACGAGTGCTGCTGCGATTAATCCAACGCCGTAAGCAGTTGCTTTTGAGCTTTTTGCGTCGCTTGCAGAAGTGCTTGCGGATGAAGAAGCAGCGCCACTATTAACCTCAGCTGCAGAAACTTCAGAAGCGCAGCTGAAAACAGAAACTATCATAACGAATGCAACAGAAGCAACTTGAAGCAAAACGGCTTTTTTCTTGTTTGCTCCTCTTTTAACGAATTTAACAGCAACAAATGAACTTAAAAGAATGAATAAAGCAGGTAAAACAAAGTATAAAATTTCCATGATTAATCCTCCATAATTTTTAAATTTTAATTTTTTTATTTTGTGTATTGATCAGCCACTACAGGGCTAAAAGGTCTGCCTTGACCTTCGAAAAATTTGCTAAACATTTCATAAAATTCAAGCCTTAAGACTTGTATTCCTGAAAGCAAAGCTTCCAAAGCGGCAACGAGAATATTTCCTAAAATCAAAACTATGAAATATCCAACTCCACCAAGCATCTCAGCAACCGTGAACACAACCATCATCATTCCGGCATGAACCAAAACGAATGCGCCAACTCTTAAAAACGACATTGTGTTTGCAGCGTAGCTAAGAAGAACTTCGAAAAGCTCGAAAAAGCTTTGCAAAATGTAATCTACCCAGCTTTCAGGCTGCCAATCTTTTTTGCCTTCCACGAGGTCTGCCAAAACATCTTTAAACATTATGAGAATCAGCGGCAGGATTATAAGCCCAAGAACATAAACCACTGAAACCACGCCTGTATGGAAAATCATCGAATCAAGCAGCATGAAAATAACTGAAGAATAAAACGTAAGGCCGCAAATTCCGCTCGGGCCAAAAATTGCTTCGCCGATATTTTTTCTCTTGATATTCGAGCAAATTCCAAAAATCATCGAAATTATCAAAAGAACAATTCCAATCCCAACAGCGCTGTAAATAATCATGTTGGAAGAAGACGGGCCCATAACGTCAATCGGTTTTTCTTTAAGGCCAAAAACTTTTTGGTAAAGTGGGTCAAGCGCATGCTCAAAACCGAAAACTGAACCAAAAATCAGCCCGAAAAACGCCGAGGCAAGTCCGCAAGGAATCATTACTTTGCCAAGTTTCATGTTTTTGAATTTAAACATCAGCCAGCCAACAAGCGCGACTAGAAGGCCTTGGCCTAAATCCGCGAACATTATTCCGAAAAGCAGAGGGTAGGTCACCGCAACGAAAGTAGTTGGGTCAATTTCATTGTAGCACGGCATGCCGTAAGTGCTCACGAAAAACTCAAAAGGCCTGAAAAGCCATTTATTTTTCAGCTTAACCGGTGGCGAATTTTTCAGTAAATCATCGCCGCTATCCACCGAGCATTTAAGCTCTTTGATAGTTCCTATTTTTTCTTTGAAGCCTTTTATTTCATCTTCCGGCACCCAACCGACTAAAATGAAACTGTCGCCATATTTCGCGGCATAAGATTTAATTTCGAAATAGGTGCTTAATTTTTCAATTTTCTTGTAAAATTGCATGCATTTGGCTTTTTGCTCGCTCCAAAATTTTGCTATTTCACTTTCAATTACTTCCAAATTGCGCTCAAGAACGCCAAGCTGAATTTTTATTTCTTTTGATCTATCGCTCGGAGTCTTTTCGCTCATGCGCATCTTGACTTCTCTGAATTGCATCTTTGAAAATATCCTGTCGATTTCTTCCAAATCTTCGACTCTTGCAAAGTAAATGCCCCAAACGTTTTCGCCATCGTTATCAAACTCGAAAAACATAAGGTCAAGGCCTCTTAGTTTGCTTTCTTGAGAAATCTTGTCAAACTGCGAGAAATTTTCCACAGGGATTCTTCCAAATCTTGCTTTTATGTATTCGCAAGATAGAACCTCGTCCATCGTTTTATCAAGGCCGTGGAAGTGCTTTAATTTCTCAAATTCGTCGTTAAGATTCGTCATATCCGTGTGAATTTCTCTTTTTTTGTCAACCAGTGCTTCAACTTTCTCCGAAAAATAATTAACAAACTTGTCGATCTTGCTCCTGCTCACCTGAAATCCCGAAACATCGGCGCTTTCAACTTTTCCGCCACATGAATATATGGCGTTTTTGAGCTTCGCAAGAGGACCTGAAAAAGGATTTTCCTCAGTTATGGGAGAAAAATTCTCGGTGCTTGAATAAAAAGAGTAAACATTATCAGGCTGAAAAACCCCGGATTCACCGCAGATGTTAACAAGTTCATCGAGCTTCTTAACAGGGCCTATAATGCTTACAAGATTCATTTTACATACAGCCATTTTTGGCATCCCGCCTTTCTTTATACTATAAGCATTTTTCTGATTTCATCAGGAGAAAGTCTGTATTTAATTCCTTCAATAATCGTGATTAAATTAAGAATTTCGGTTTCTTCAAGAAAAACATACGACATTAAAACTATCTGCGGGGAAATCGAAAACCTTATGTTGTGTTTGCACCAGTTAAATCTCATGTTTCTCGGCACTTTATCAACTATATCAAGGTTTCTTGAAAACCACTTTTTGCCCATTGGGGTGTTTTTCATGTCGATCATCATTTGCTTGTTGCTTGGCGTTTCAATGAACGACAAAAGCCTTTCTTTGCTCAGTGTTCCGCCTTTTATAAGGCAACTTAAAATATATTCATCTGAAAGTTTATAAAACTTTTTCATCCTCGTGATTTTAATAAGGTTATTAAGGTCAATATAAAGGCTGAAAAAATCTCTAAGCTGCTTTTTCGCAGGATTTTTCACATATTTATCAATAATCCCGAAAATAACCTCATAAAGATAACTGTGAAGGGCAGTTTCAATTCCCGTGACGTCAAGCCTGGCACCTTTTTTCGGCTTAAACGGAGCTAAAATTTCGTAATAGTGAGAATTTTTAACGCACCGCAAAAGGTCGCCGAAACTTTCGCATGAAGGAAGGGATTTTAAATCAACCTTCGTGTGGCCGTAGAAAAAATCCGGGATAATAAACCTGTAGCCTCCGGGCTTCCCGGCTGAAATAAGCATTATCGTGTGCATAAACTGCTCAACTTCAGCCCTTGAAACAAAATAATCGCAAAAATGCTCGCCAACCGAAAGGTCATATCTTCCAAGGGTTTCAAAGTCTATGAAAAGCTTGAGTTTTAGCCTGTCTTCAAGGTCGCTTCTGTGAACGCTGTTCTCGTTTATGTCTTTAAGCACTTCGCCGTAAGGAGTTTTCTTTTTAAGGTAAGAAGCCAAATCAGGGATGTTCCTGCATGCAAGAAGTTCCTCGTAATTTTTCTTCGAAATTCTTTTCCCATACATCGCGCGTGCCTTTGAAAGCACAGCATTCGAAGCGTAAGAAATTATCATTTCATTTCACCACCGTTCCCAAAGTTATTTAAAAAAATTTATTTCTCAATAACTCTTTTTACTATGCTTTCAGCCCAAGTTTCCTTGTTTTTGCGGTAAATTTCTTCTATTCTTTCAATCTTCTTTCTGTTAACGCCCTCAATAGCAGAAAGCTTTATGCATGCCTTTATTTTCTCGTCTTTTTCAATTTCCTTTATGTCTCCTTCGGCACGCTTGAGATACTCTGCCCGCCTTTTTTCTTTGAGGTCGCTGATTTTCTGTTCAAGGTCAATTTGCAATTCTTTTTCTTTGATTGCATTTTCACGAGTTTGTTTGTCAAGCTCGATTATCTTGCCTATCATGTCCTCCATGGCATAACCTCCTTTTTTAGTTTTTACATTAGCATTATGATACAAATATTTAAAAAGTCAATAACTAAATAAAAAAATCTTAAAATTTTTTAGGAAATGTATTTTAGGTATTTACATAAAACGTTAATTAAGATAAAATATATTTTAAGGTATGTTTAGTTTTTATCAACTTAAATCCAGTAAATTCGGGAGTGATTTTGTTTTGGAAAAACCTTACAAAAGAATACTTTTAAAATTAAGCGGTGAATCGCTTGCAGGCGAAAAAGGCTTTGGAATAGACTTCGAAGAAACCATGAAAATTGCAAAAACTTTAAAAAAGCTTGCTTCGAAGGGAATAGAAGTTTCAGTAGTTGTTGGCGGAGGTAACTTCTGGAGAGGCCGCAGCAATTCTGAGATGGACAGAGTCAAAGCCGACCACATAGGCATGATGGCAACAATGATGAACGCCACAGCGCTTTCAGACTGCATTAATCAAGCAGGGGCAAAAAGCATCGTTCTTTCGGCCGTGCCTTTCCCGCAAGTTGGCAAGCACTACAGCCCCGAAAGAGCAGACAAACACCTCAAAAAGGGCGAAATCGTTATCTTTGGCTATGGAACAGGCAATGCATTTTTCTCAACTGACACTGCTTCGTCGCTAAGAGCCGCAGAAATCAAAGCGGAAGTAATCTTGAAAGCTGCTGCAAATGTAAACGGCGTTTACGACAGCGACCCAAACAAAAACCCAAACGCAAAAAGATACGAAACGCTTACGTTTGATGAAATGCTTGCGAAAAACCTCAAAGTAATCGACGGTTCAGCCGCTGCAATGTGCAGAGATAACGGAATTTCCTTCTTGATTTTCAACATGAATCCGCTTGAAAACATAGTGAATATTCTTGAAAATCCTTCCATGGGCACTTTGGTCACACCATAAAATATTAAGAAAGAAAGGTAACTGATTATGAACACAATTCTTGAAAACGCAAAAGCAAAAATGAAAGCAGCTATCGAGCATTTAAAAGAAGAATACACCGCAATTCGCGCAGGAAGAGCAAACCCCGCAGTTCTTGACAAAGTAACCGTTGATTATTACGGTTCGCCAACTCCGATAAACCAAGTTGCAGCAGTTTCAGTAACCGAAGCAAGAGTAATTTTAATTCAGCCTTGGGATGCTTCGATTCTCGGCGGAATTGAAAAGGCAATTCAAAAATCAGATATCGGCATTAACCCGCAAAACGACGGCAAAAACATCAGGCTTATCTTCCCGCAACTCACAGAGGACAGAAGAAAAGAAATCGTGAAAGAAATTTCAAAAATCGCCGAAGATGCAAAAATTTCAATCAGAAACATTCGCCGCGACTGCATTGATAAAATCAAAAACCTTAAAAAGACTTCAGAAATCACTGAAGATGACATGAAAAAGGCTGAAAAGAAAGTTCAAACTTTCACCGATGATTCTTGCGCAGAAATCGAAAAACTTTGCAGCGCAAAAACAGCTCAAACAATGGAAATTTAGTCAAAATTCGAGGAATTTAAAATGGAATCCAATAACACCCTTCCGGTTCACATAGGAATAATAATGGACGGCAACAGAAGGTGGGCCAAAAACCACTTTCTTCCGACTTTTCAAGGTCATTCCAAAGGCGCCGAAGTTTTCAAAAACATTGCCATTCACTGCAATGAAATCGGGGTTAAATACTTGACCGTTTATGCTTTTTCAACCGAAAATTGGAAACGCTCCGAAGAAGAAGTTTCTTACCTCATGCGCCTTTTCGGAAGCTATCTCAAAGATGTTATAAACGAAAAACTCGGCAAAGAAAACATAAAAATAAAATTCATCGGTGCTATTTCAAAACTGCCCGAAAAAATAAGAAAATTAATAGCCGAGGCTGAAGAAAAATCCTCGCAAAATACCGGCCTTAACTTAAACATTGCCGTGAATTACGGCGGCAGGGAAGAAATAACAAACGCCGTTAAAATCTTGGCAAAAGAAGTTAAAGAAGGCAAAATAACCCCCGAAGAAATAACCGAAAAATACCTTGAAACCAAGCTTTACACTGCCTCCCAGCCTGATGTGGACCTCATAATAAGAACGGCAAACGAGCAAAGAACCTCGAACTTCATGATTTGGAAGTCGGCCTACGCCGAGCTTTATTTCACGCCGGTTTTGTGGCCTGATTTTAATGAAAAGGAATTGGAAAAAGCCCTAAAAGAATTTTCCGGGCGAACAAGACGCTTTGGAGGTGCTTAATTTTGGCAACCAGAATAGCTTCCGGCTTGATTGGCGGGTTTTTAACGCTCGTCATCTTGCTTTTTAATCAAAACTGCTTGTGGCTTATCAACCTGGTGACTGCAATTATTTCTTTCCTTGCAATAAGGGAAATTTTCGCGGTTTCCGGGATTGATAAGCTACGCATTTTAACGATTCCAACAAGCATTTTCGTTACTATTTTGCCGCTTTTTGGCTTTTCGGCCGTGTGGGAGCTTAGTTTTTATTTTTACAATCTGATCATGTTTTCTTCCATGATTTTAAATAAATCCATTAAACTCCGCGATGTTTGCACGGTTTATAGCATGGCGCTGCTAATTTCTTACTCGCTTTTTAAGATAGTTGACCTTAGAAACACTAGCATTGAATTCGGCAGTTTTTACGTATTTTTAGCGCTTTGCATCGCGTGGATGTCCGACACTGGAGCGTACTTTAGCGGTAAATTTTTCGGCAAAAGCAAACTTTGCCCCGAAATAAGCCCTAAAAAAACCTTCGAAGGTTTCATCGGCGGAATTATCTTCTGCCTGTTTTGCGTTATTTTGATAGCTTTAGTTTTCAACAGCTATATCTTCCCACAAAAACAGCATATAAACTACATTTTGGTCACTATTTTGGGTCTTATCGGTTCGCTGATTTCCTCGCTCGGTGACCTTTGTTTTTCTGTTTTCAAAAGAAAATGCGGCGTTAAAGACTTCGGGAACTTAATGCCCGGGCACGGGGGAGTCCTTGATAGATTCGACAGCGTGATTTTCGTGGTTCCTTACGTTTACTTATTTTTGAAATTCATACCTATTATACGTTAGAAGAGTGATTAAATTGGAAAAAAATATATCTGTTTTGGGTTCAACGGGTTCAATCGGCACCCAAACTTTGGAAGTTGCAAAAGAGCTTGGAATAAGGGTTCATGCGCTAACCGCAAACGAAAACATAGGCTTGCTTGAAGAGCAAATCAGAATTTTTAAGCCCGAAATTGCCGCAGTTGCAAACGAAGAAAAAGCCAAGATCTTAAAAGAAAAAGTGAAAGATACTTCGACTAAAATTCTAGCCGGGGAAGAAGGAATCTGCCAGGCAGCAACAGCTAAAAATGCAGAAACCGTCGTGGCGGCTCTTTGCGGAATTTCCGGCCTTGTGCCAACGAGCGAAGCTATTAAATCCGGCAAAAACATAGCTCTTGCGAACAAAGAAGTTTTGGTAACTGGCGGGAAAATAATAAAAAAAATGGCGGAAGAAAAAAATATTTCTTTGCTCCCGGTTGACAGCGAGCACAGCGCGATTTTCCAGTGTTTGCAAGGCGTTAGAAGCAAAAATGACCTTAAAAAACTCATTTTGACTGCTTCGGGCGGGCCGTTTTTCGGCAAAAGCAAAGATGAACTTGAAAAAGTCACGCTTAAACAAGCGCTTAACCACCCGAGCTGGAGCATGGGCAAGAAAATAAGCATTGATTCCGCAACCATGATGAACAAAGGCTTTGAAATAATCGAAGCTGCGCACCTTTTTGACGTTAGCACTGATAATATCGACGTGATTATTCACAGGCAAAGCGTGGTTCATTCAATGATTGAGCTCAAAGATGGCTCGGTGATTGCGCAAATGGCTGTTCCGAGCATGAAACTCCCAATTCAATACGCTCTTACTTTTCCACACCATGAGCCTTGCGCTGTTGAAAGTCTTAACCTTTCGAAATTCAAAGAATTAACTTTCTTCAAGCCGGATTATGAAACTTTTGAGTCCATAAACCTTTGCAAAAAAGCTTTTGAAGAAGACTTATGCGTGGTTTTAAACGCTGCAAACGAAAAAGCAGTTGAGCTCTTTTTGAAAGAAAAAATCAAGTTTTTAGACATAATAAAGCTCATAAAAGAAGCCCTTGAAGAATTCAAAAACACTAAAAAACCCTCATCGATAAGCGAAATTATCGAACTTGACAAAAAAATTAAAGCCAAGACCGCAATAAAAGCTGAAAAATTAAGAAAGTGAGGCAAGTTTAAATGAACATACTCTTAGTATTAATAGGAATTTTACTCTTTGAAATCTTAATAATTTCTCACGAGTGGGGCCATTTCGTCACGGCAAAAACCTTCGGCGTGAAAGTCAATGAATTCGCGCTTGGAATGGGGCCTAAAATCTTTTCAGTTCAAAAGGGCGAAACGAATTTTTCAATCAGAATTTTACCTTTTGGCGGTTTTTGCGCCATGGAAGGTGAAGACGAAGCAAGCGGCAACCCTAGGGCGTTTAACAACATTAAACCCTGGAAAAGAATGATCGTTCTTGCGGCTGGCGCAACAATGAACTTAATTTTCGGCTTCATTTTAACACTCATCATAACGGCGCAAAGCAGCAGCTTTGTTTCAACAACTATTTCCGGTTTTGCGGAAAACTCAGTTTCGCAAGCTTGCGGGCTTCAAGAAGGCGACGAAATCCTTAAAGTTAACGGCACGCGCATTTTCACTCCAAAAGACATCAGCTTCACGATTTTGACTTCAGGCCAGGATTCTTTTAACTTCAAAGTTAGAAGAAACGGCGAAAAAACAGAAATTAAAAACATCGAATTTGAGAAAGTCGAAAAAGAAGACGGCACCAAAGCAATTAAAATTGACTTTAAACTCAGCAAAACCCCAAAAAGCTTTTTAACAGTGATCAAAGAAGCATTTTTAGACATGATTTCAACCGTTCAAATCACATTTTTAAGCTTCCTTGGAATGATAACCGGTAAATTCAGCTTGAAAGAAATAAGCGGGCCTGTGGGAATGGTTTCAATGATGGGCGCTGCAACTTCAAAAGGGCTCGAAGTAAGCGTTTGGGCAGGAATTAACAACCTGGTTTCAATCGTTGCATTAATAGCAATAAACCTTGGGGTAATGAACCTGCTTCCTTTCCCGGCGCTTGACGGCGGAAGAATTGTGTTCGCGCTTTTCGAACAATTAACCGGCAAAAAAATAAGCGAAAAATACGAAGGAATGATCCACACAATAGGTTTTATGCTGCTTTTGTTGCTCATAGCCTTCATAACTTTCAATGACATAACTCGTGTGTTCGCACAACTATTTAACAGAGGATGAAAATGAGAAGAAAATCAAAAGAAGTAAAAATAGATAAAATAAAAATCGGCGGTGAAAACCCCATCGCCGTGCAATCAATGCTCAGTATTCCGTCATATAACATCGAAGAAAGCATCCTGCAAGCTAAACGCCTTAAAGCCGCAGGGTGCGATATCTTGAGGATTGCAATTCCGGATTTAAACGCAGTGAAATTAATCGGTGAAATTAAAAAAAATGTTGATATTCCGCTGGTTGCTGACATTCATTTTGATTACAAGCTCGCTGTGGAATCTGCTCATGCGGGAATTGATAAAATAAGAATAAACCCGGGGAATATCCCGAAAGATCACATGAAAGAAATCACAAAAGCCTGCCGCGAAAGAAATATTCCAATCAGAGTGGGCATTAACGCAGGTTCGCTCGAAAAATATCTCGTTAAAAACGAAAATCGCGCAGAGGCTATGGTTAAAAGCGCTATGGATAACATAAAAATCCTTGAAAGCCTTGATTTTAACGACATAGTGGTTTCGCTTAAATCTTCGGACGTTAAAATCTGCACGGATGCTTACAAAATCATGGCTGAAAAATGCAGTTACCCTCTTCATTTGGGCATAACCGAAACGGGCACTAAACACATAGGCACGATTAAATCCGCCATAGGAATCGGCTCGCTTTTGCTTGATGGAATAGGCGACACGATAAGAGTTTCTCTCACAGAAGACCCGGCTGAAGAAGTAAAATGCGGCATTGATATCCTTAAATCACTGGGCCTTAGAAAGGGAATAAGCTTTGTTTCTTGCCCAACTTGCGGAAGAACCCGCATAAACTTGATTAAACTCGCAAAAGAGGCCGAAAAAGCCCTCGAAAATAACAATAGCGACCTGAAGATTGCCATAATGGGCTGCGTGGTTAACGGCCCAGGCGAAGCAAAAGACGCCGACATCGGAATTGCCGGAGCAGACGGCATGGGAGTTATATTCAAAAAAGGCAAGGTTATTAAAACCGTTAAAGAAGAAGATTTGCTAAGCGAGCTGATCCTTGAAGTGAACCAATTAACCCAAAAAGGAATGTATTAAATTGAAAACGACATTTGAAAATCTATTTGAAAAACACATTCATATTGGTTTAGACAAGTCCATCCTTGATTCCACCGTTGAATCTTTAAGGGTGGACAAGCTTAAACTGCAACTAACCATTAACCTATCCTCGCCTGAAAAATTGATTCCCGAAAACATAAAAAAAGCCGAAAGCACTCTGCTTAATTCCCAGCTTGGATTAAAAGAAATAACCATAAATCAAATTAAGAAAGATAAACTCGAAGACCCGAGCCTTCAAAAATTAATCGAAGATTGCGCAAAAGACTTCCCTTCAGCTTTAAAGGCTCTTAAAAACTTTTCCGCGGAAATAGTTGGCAGCACTGCAAAAATCACCCTGTGCGGCAAAGGCAAAGCCTTGCTTACGATCAAAGGAATCGACAAAAAAATCTCGGCGTGCCTTTCAAAAAAGTTTGGGAAAGAAATAAAAACTCAGTTCATTGAAACCGAAAACAAAAAGGCAAAAGAAGCCATAACTAACTACGCTCCAGCGCCGAAAGAAAAGCCAAAAGAAGAAAAAATTGAAATCGAAACCAAAAAAATAGAAATAAGAAAAAGCGGGGAATACACCCCTGAAGTTTGCCTTGAAACCTCAAAAGTGATTTACGGCAACAAAATTTCAGGGCAAATCACGCCAATTCGTGAAATAGATTCCCAGATGAAATCTGCAATAGTTTGGGGCGACATTTTTTTCATTGACAGCAGAGCAACAAAAGACAACCAAAAAATAATTTGCTCAATTTACATAACCGATTACACAAGCTCGATAATACTAAAAATAATCGAAAACAAAAACCTGGCTTCTTACCTAGAAAAGTTAAAACCCGGCATGACAGCTTTGGTAAGAGGCGAGCTTTCGGAAGACACCTACGAAAAAGAAATTATTCTAAGGCCAAGAAGCATAAACATTGTTAGCAAATATGAAATCGCTGACAACGCCCCGAAAAAAAGGGTGGAACTTCACCTTCACACGAATATGTCTTCTATGGACGGCATGACAAGCGCAACCGAACTCATTGAAAGGGCGCATTCTTGGGGCCACAGCGCCATTGCAATAACCGACCACGGCGTAGCCCAGGCTTACCCCGAAGCGATGAACTGCGCGAACAAAATTAACAAATCAAGCGAAAATAAAATAAAAATTCTTTATGGAACCGAAGCTTATTTCGTCAATGACATGCTTCCAATCGTGACGGGAAAGGACGAGCGCGTTTTCGAAGATGAATTTATTTGCTTCGACCTTGAAACCACCGGCCTTAACGCAAAGCAAGATAAAATAATTGAAATCGGTGCATTTAGAGTTAAAAACAAGGAAATTCTCGATGAATTTTCGCTCTTTGTTGACCCTAAAATGACGATTTCGGAAAAAACGACCGAACTCACAGGCATAACGAACGAAATGCTTGCAGGCGCGCCCGAAGAAAAAGAAGCGCTTGAAAAGTTCATGGAATTCTGCGGCGAAAACCCAGTTTTGGTGGCTCACAATGCTAATTTCGACGTTTCTTTCATAAAAGCAACTGCTGAAAAATACGGCATAAATTTCGATTTTACTTACATCGACACTGTTCCGCTGAGCCGCGCGCTGATAATGAGCATTAAAAATTACAAACTCGACACAGTAGCAAAATTTTTGAAAATCCCGGAATTTAACCACCACAGAGCCTGCGACGACGCAAAGGCTTTGGCGCATATTTTCATTGCTTTGATAGACATTGCCGTGAAAGACAAAAGCATCACGAATATCTCAGAAATTAACACGGCACTTTCTTCAACCGACGCTAAAAAAGCCTATTCTTACCACATGATAATCCTCGTGAAAAACCAAACCGGGCTTAAAAATCTTTACAAGCTCATTTCTTTCGCGCACCTTAAATACTTTTACAAAAAGCCAAGGATTCCCAAAAGCGAGCTTATTAAACTTAGGGAAGGATTGATAATTGGCAGCGCTTGCGAGGCAGGGGAGCTTTTCAGAGCTATCGTTGCGGGCAGACCTTGGAACGACCTTCTGGAAATTGCGAAATTTTATGATTACCTCGAGGTTCAGCCGCTGGGGAACAATGAATTCATGCTCAGAGAAGGCATGGTTAATTCCCGCAAAGACCTCGAAGAATTCAACAAAACCGTGATTAAACTCGGCGAGGAACTGAATATTCCCGTCGTTGCCACGTGCGACGTTCACTTCATGGACCCACACCATGCGGAATACAGGAAAATCCTGCAGGCAGGCCAGGGCTACGACGACGCTGACAATCAAGCACCGCTTTATTTCAGAACTACTGCCGAAATGCTCGAAGAATTTTCTTATCTTGAAAAAGAGAAAGCCTATGAAATTGTGGTTGAAAACACCAACAAAATCGCCGAGAGCATCGAAGAGATTTCCCCGATTCCTCCTGGGGTTTTCCCGCCGTTTATCGAAGGCGCTCAAGATGAACTCATCAGCATAACAATGACCAGAGCAAAAGAAAAATACGGCGACCCACTGCCCGAAATAGTGGCAAAAAGGCTTGAAAAAGAACTCGGCTCAATCACGAAACACGGTTTCTCGGTGCTTTACATGGTTGCTCAAAAACTCGTTGCAGATTCCGAAAAGCACGGCTACCTAGTTGGCTCGAGGGGTTCGGTAGGTTCTTCATTCGTGGCAACGATTTCCGGTATCTCGGAAGTTAACCCGCTAGTCCCGCACTATTTGTGCCCAAAATGCAAAAACTCGGAATTCATAACCGACGGAAGCTACGGCTCAGGCTTTGATTTACCGCCTAAAAAATGCCCGAAATGCGGCACTAATTACCTTCAAGACGGGCACGATATTCCTTTTGAAACGTTCCTTGGTTTTGACGGCGACAAAACGCCTGATATAGACCTTAACTTCTCGGGCGAATATCAATCAAGAGCCCACAGATACACCGAAACAATCTTCGGGAAAGACAACGTTTTCAAAGCAGGAACAATCGGCACGGTTGCAACCAAAACGGGAATAGGCTTCACTAAAAAATACGCTGAAGAGCGCGGAATAACCCTTAAAAAAGCCGAAATGATGAGGCTTGCAAACGGCTGCACAGGCGTTAAACGCACGACAGGCCAGCACCCAGGCGGAATGGTTGTTGTTCCGAAAGGAAAAGAAATCTACGACTTCTGCCCGGTTCAAAGGCCTGCAAACGACCAAAAATCCGACAATATAACCACGCACTTCGACTTCCACGCTATTCACGACACGATCTGTAAGCTCGACGAGCTCGGGCACGATGTTCCGACGATTTATAAATATCTCGAAGATTACACCGGCATCAAAGTGACTGATGTTCCAATGAACGACAAAGAAGTAATTTCGCTCTTCACTTCAACCAAAGCCCTGGGCGTGAAACCCGTTGACATTGATTCCCACACTGGGACGTTCTCACTGCCGGAAGTAGGAACGAATTTCGTAAGACAGATGCTAATTGAGTGCAAGCCAACCACGTTTTCGGACTTACTCCAGATTTCAGGCCTTTCCCACGGAACAGACGTTTGGAACGGCAATGCGCACGATTTAATAAAAAAAGGAATATGCACAATTTCGGAAGTTATCGGAACGAGAGACAACATAATGGTTTATTTAATGCACAAAGGCATGGACCCGAAAACTGCGTTTAGCATCATGGAAATCGTGAGAAAAGGCAAAGCGACTAAACTTTTAACCCCTGAACACCTCAAAGCAATGCGTGAGCACGGCGTGCCGGAATGGTACATTTCTTCATGCATGAAAATTAAATACATGTTCCCGAAAGCTCACGCTGCGGCTTACATGATAGCAACTTTAAGGCTCGGGTGGTATAAAGTTCACAAACCTGCGGAATATTACGCAGCATATTTCACCGCTCGTGGCGAAGATTTCGACGGTTTAACCGTTATAAAAGGCAGAAGCGCCCTGAAGAAAAAAATGGCCGAAATCACCGCGAAAGGAAAGGAAGCCAGCGCAAAAGAACAAAGTGCTTTTTCAACATTCCAAATTGTTAACGAAATGCTTGCAAGGGGCGTTGAAATCCTGCCCGTGGACCTTTATAAATCTGATTCGTATAAATTTTTGATGGAAGACGGAAAAATAAGGCTTCCTTTCTCGTCGCTCTCAGGAGTAGGCGAATCAGCCGCGCAGAGCCTTGTGGATTCAAGAGCTGAAGGGAAATACATCTCGGTTGACGACATTCAGCTTCGCTCAAAAGTAACGAAAGCGGTTATAGAAACTCTTCAAACAGCAGGGGTTTTAAAAGATTTGCCGCAAAGCAACCAAATTTCGTTTTTTTAGTTAAAAATTGTAAAATTTACCACTTGTATGTCATGAAGCATTAATTTATCATAAATTTATAAAATAAAGGTATTGACATTCAGCTTTACTGTGTATATAATCTAGAAATATAATCCAGAATATAAAATTGGGGGAAGGTGGCATTGAACATGGAGACTGAAAGAATCACTGAAGCGGTTAAAGATGAAACTTTCGTAAGAAGTATTATCGACATGAAATCTCCTGAGGAAGTAAAAAACGCTTTTGCTAAAAAAGACGTTGAAATTTCTTTGGATGAAGCGCAAGCTATAATTTCCACCATAGAAAAAATGGTTAACAAAGGCTCAACCGAGCTTTCAGAAGAAGAGCTCAAAGAAATAGCAGGCGGAATGAAATTAACTACAGTTCAAAAAATTTCTTTAGCCATGGCTGCAGCGCTGGGCACAACCATAGCAGCTTTATCACTCAATCAAGTGTATCAAATTCTAAAAAAATAGCATCCAAAAAGATTAAAAAACATAAAAAAGCGACCTTTCTTCGAAAAAGCCTAGGCCGTGATTTCAAAAATAAAAAATTTTAAAAGTAAAGAGAATCAATAATATTTGATAATTAAGATATTAAATACAAGGGGGATTTACTACAGTGAAAAAAGAAGAAATTTCAGAAGCAATGAAAGACATAAAATTTGCCGAGAGCATAATGGATGTGCAGTCGCCCGAGGAAATTAAAAAAGCTTTTAAAGCCAAAGGAATTGATCTTTCTTTGGAGGAATCAAAAGTAGTAATTTCCACGATTAAAAAAGTTGCTGAAAGTGAATCGGGCGAGCTTTCGGAAGAAGATTTGCAAAAAATCGTAGGTGGAGTAGAGACTGTCAAAGTGAGGAATGAACGTCTTGAAGAAATGGCAATGGTTGCAGCAGGGGTAGCAATTGGAATGGTTGCTTATGCAACTTTTGCAAGCGCAAAAAAATTGTTCTTTAACGCAGGCGGGAAATTAGCAGACGCAATAATAAGAAAAATAAAGAAATAGGGGGAATTTTAAATGGATAAGCATCAAATAATGGAAGTTATGAGAGATGAAGACTTCGTAAATGAGATTCTTGACATGCAAACTACTGAAGAAGTTAAAGAAGCATTTGCTGAAAAAGGCCTCGAGCTTTCTTTGGAAGAAATTGACATAATTTCTCAAATAATAAACAAAATGGTTGACAAAAACACAACTGAACTTTCTGACGATGACTTAAGAGAAATTTCCGGCGGATCCGTAGTTAGCGGCACAAAAAACGTTTTTAAAAACATTGCAAAAAGTTTTTCAAACGCAAATGAAAATGCAACTGAACTAGGTTCAGCGCTTGCATACACTTCTATGGCTGTGGCTTTAATTGCCACGGGAATTGCCGGAAAGATGATTTTTGACGAATCGAAAAAAGGCGTGAAATGGCTCAAAGACAAACATCTAAAAAAATAAAATAGCGGTAAAAAAATTCCTCCGGAAAAAACCGGAGGATAATTTATTTCTGTGCAAATTACTTAGCTTCTTTCAAAAGCTCTGAAAAATTCTTCTACGCCGTGGTAGGTTACGCCGTTAAATTCTATATTAACTGATCTTGGGCATCCATTAAAAGCGTTTCTTGCTATGCTCACAACAGACAAAGGAATAACAACATTTTCTAAATTTTTGCACCCTGCGAAAGCTTCTTCTCCTATGATCCTAACACTATCAGGAATAACTACGTTACTCAAACTTACGCAATTTTTGAAACTTCTGTCTTCTATTTTGATAATAGAATTAGAAAGTTTAATTTGCTTTAACCCTTCGCACTGTAAAAAAGCGTTACATCCTATGTTTGTAATAGAATCTGGGAAAGTAATACTTTCGATACCTTTGCATCTTTCAAAAGCGCTACATCCTATGCTTGTAACCCCTCCGGGGATGTTAATATTGCCTAAACTAGTGCATCCACAAAATGCCAGTGCTCCTATTTTTTTAACACTATCTGGGATATTAATATTTTTTAGTGATTTACAATTATGAAAAGTTCCTGTATGTATTTTTTCAATGCTATTTGGCAAAGTAACACTTGTTAATTGAGGGCAATTTGAAAATACTCTTTCTTCTATGCTTGTAACAGAATCTGGAATTTCAATGCTTTTGAGTGATGTGCAACTAGTAAACGCCTGTTTCCCGATACGCTTAACAGAATTTGGTAAGGCAACACTTTCTAAAGAGTAACATTTTTGAAAAGTACCCTTATTTATTTCTTTAATAGATCCAGGAATATTAATGCTTTTTAATGCGCGGCAATCGCAAAAAGCTCCATCTTCAATTTCTGTAACAGAAGAAGGAATATTAATTTTTTCCAAAGACAAGCAATTATTAAATACTCCTTCGTCGATACTTTCTAGGTTTTTAGAAAGAGTAATATCTTCCAGCGCCACGCAATTACTAAAAGCTCCGTGTCTTATACTTTTAACACTAGAAGGAAGAATAACATTTTTTAAAGACTTAAATTTGCTAAAAGCATTTGCTCCCACGACTCTTAAATTTCCATAAGGAGCAATACTTTTTGCTTCATAGTAATCTGATTTTTTTATAATAGGATTTGGTTCCATATTTTCTCTTATGTCGCAGCATTTCAAAAAGTCATTATAACTTCTAACAGTACCGACTTTCGATTCAAATGCCATTGGAACAAACTCAAATACTATTTCTTTTCCATCATTAGATGTAAACGTAACCTTGCAGCCATGAATAGGGCTATTTTTTTCGAGAAGCGTTAATGTGCGCTCCCAATTATATTCTACTTTATCACCATGCATGCTTTTAATTAAACCATTTTCTCTTAAGATCTGCCAAAATTGATAACTACTAAAAGATCCAGGAAAATAAACCAATCTTTTAATTTTTTTATTAGGAAATGTTGTTTCGAATTTTCCTTCGTTACATTTAATGTGCAAAGTTTGCGCATTAGGGAACAAATTAGGATCATATTTAATAGGGTTATATTTATATGTTTCCGGTAAGCCCCTATATTCCTTACTTACTTGTGCCAATTTAATAAAATCACTAGGGCTTTCAAAATATTTTCCAACAGTCAACATGTGAAAAGCGCGAAGGTTTCTTCCTTGCGGTCTTCCAGCGCCTTCTGCCGCCAAATTCAAGCTTCCAGGTTCATTCCCAGAACAAAATGCCGATGGCACAGCAAAAAGGATTCCAGCCGCAGAAAGGGTGGTAGCTGTTACTTTTTTGATAATCTTTTTCACTAAAAATTCCTCCATTTTTTATATATATTGAATTTTTTAAAATTAAAAGCACGAAAAAAAATCATCCCCGGCTATGGATTAACCGGAGGTATATTCCCATTTATATTAAACTATTTTTTTAAAATATCAGAAGCTTTTATTCTAAATTTCCCGTTTTCAGTTTCGCCATTCATAAAAGACACATTATATCTTAAATGCAGGGCATTGCTAAAAAATTCATTACTACGGCCTTTTTAGTTAAAATTGCTTCCTCTTTTTAACATTTCATACTATGCATTTTAACACTACAAACCGAGTTTGTCAACCCTTTTTTAAAATATAATTAATTTAGGTTTAAAAAATAATTTCAAAAGCAAAAGGCCCTGACATTTTTAAGCCAAAGCCTCATTTTTACTGCTGTTTTTCTTCCCAGTCAAATTCACGCGAATATTCTTTAGTTTCGGAATTTCTAACAACGCTTGATTTGTTTTTTTCCAAAAGTTGCATGATTGCATAAAGGTCAACCCAGATTTCATGGTCAGATTCTTTTTGAGATTCATCAAAAACGAGCTCAAGACCAATGTGAAGGTGGCTTTGCTCAATGTTATTCACATTTTCTTTTTTGCTGTAACCCGTCCTGCCAACATATCCTATCACGTCCCCGGCTTTAACCGTGTCGCCTTCTTTTAAATCTGATTTAAAAGGCCTGTTTTGCCTCAAGTGCGCATAGTAATAATATCTTTTATTGTCAAAGCTCCTTATGCCGATTCTCCACCCGCCGTATTGATTCCAGCCCATGATTTCAACTCTGCCGGATTCAACCGCAATAACTGGAGTGCCTATTGCGCACATCATGTCATGGCCTAAATGCGGCCTTGCGTAGCCGTAAGATCTTGAAGCACCGAAATCATCATAGTGCGAAAAAGGGAAGGTTTTTGCAATCGGCGAGAAACATTTAAGGCCGTAGGCTTCCTCCCAAACGGTTTCTTCGCTGTTTTTCGGTTTCTTTTGAACTTTGTAATCGCCCAGAAAGCCCTTTAAAACAGCTTCATAGGCCTCGAAATAATATCCGTAGGTTTTCATATTCTTTGCTATTTCGCTCATTTTTTCGCCGCTTTTGAGCCTTTTAACCACATCATCCATGTCAGACGATTTATATTTTTTGAAGTCACCGCCGTATTTTGAGCCCAAGTAAGCAAGGATTTCAATCCAGTTTAATTTAATCTCTTCATTATGAGATTTTATATCCTCGTGCATTGCTTTTTCAAGCACTTCGTGCGTCGGGTTAAACTCAACATATTTTATAAATTTTTTGTTTTCTTCCGCATGCACTGAAAACCCGCCATTACCTAAAACAAAAGCTCCCGCCCCGAAAATAGTTAAAAAAGCCAAACCAAAAAGCAAATATCTTCTTTTAAGCCTAAGTACAAACAAAAATCACACCTCACATAACGCGTCTAAAATCAATTATATTTGCAAAGCGCCGCAAAAATGCAAGATTAAACAAAAAAATGCCTGCACCAAAGTGCAGGTTAAATTATTCAGCTTCAATAGCGTCAACAGGGCAAACGTCTCTTGCTTCCAAAACTTTGTCTTCAAGCCCAGCTTCAACGGTTTCTGAAATAGCTTCGGATTTATCCTCGCTGTTATACTTAAAAGCCTCCGGGCAAATGTCAATGCACATTCCGCAGCCAA
This sequence comes from uncultured Oscillospiraceae bacterium, assembly GCA_900554335.1. Classification (GTDB taxonomy): domain Bacteria; phylum Bacillota; class Clostridia; order Oscillospirales; family Acutalibacteraceae; genus UMGS1491. The sequence continues at coordinate 34,468 of USGT01000002.1, read as the reverse complement.
TGCAGCTTTCTTGGTTTACGCAAACTTTCATGCGTCAATTCCTCCTAAAATTTAATTTGAAAAGTATTATACTACAAAACTAAATCAGTATCAATCGATTCCTTTCCTTTAAATTACATTTACTCAAATAATTTTCTCATGTAAACTATATAATATGAATAATCCTCAAGAAATATACAACACTATAGTTATGTGAAAATTATAAGAGGGGGGAACAAATTTGAAATCAACAGGAATAGTCAGAAGGATTGATGACCTGGGCAGAATTGTAATTCCAAAAGAGATAAGAAGAACACTTCGAATCAGAGAAGGTGACCCACTGGAAATTTACACCGATAACACAGGTAATATTATATTTAAAAAATATTCTTTCATAAAGGAAATTTCTCCGTTTGCGGCAAGATACGCTGATGTTCTCGCTAGAAAAGTCAACATGCCGGTAATTGTTTCCGACTGCGACCATATCGTTGCTGTTTCGGGCGCGCCTAAACGAGAATTTTCAGAAAGAAGAATAACCTCTTTCGTTGAAGATTTAATGCAAGATAGAACAAACTACTCTTCTTTTAAAACTCCAACCGAAAAGTTTTTGCCCGTTGAAGGTCTCGAAAACGAGGCTTTATGTGCGTTTCCAATAATTTGTGCAGGTGATGTAATCGGGAGTGTTTGCGTTTTAAAAAATAGCAAAACAAGCCTAACCGACGCAGAAAAAGCCGCAAAAATAAATTTAGCCGAGATAACCACTCAGCTTCTCGGCAAACAACTTGAAGATTAATTTTCTATAAGGCTCTGGCCCGTCATTTCGGCGGGCTTTTTTATTTTCAAAATTTCAAGCAGGGTAGGGGCAATGTCGCAAAGGCTGCCTGAACTTTTTAACTTGCAATCAAAACCGTCAATCGCAAAGGGCACTTTGCTAGTCGTGTGCGCAGTGAAAACTTCGCCGTTTTCGCCAATCATTTTTTCAGCGTTGCCGTGGTCGGCAGTAATAACGGTCACTCCGCCGGATTTTCTAACAAGCTTGCAAACTCTTCCGATGCACTCGTCAACTTTTTCAACAGCCTGGGTAGCAGCGCCAAAATTGCCCGTGTGGCCAACCATGTCAGGGTTAGCGTAGTTCATGAAAATAACGTCATACTTCCCGGAATTGATAGCCTCCAAAACCGAAGTTGTAACTTCCTCAGCGCTCATTTCAGGCGCTAAATCATAGGTTTTAACTTTCGGCGAATTTACAATCATCCTGCTTTCGTTTTCAAAAGGTTCCTCAGCGCCGGCATTCAAAAAGAATGTAACATGCGCGTATTTTTCTGTTTCGGCGATTCTCAGCTGCTTAAGACCACACTTTGAAAGATACTCACCGATGGTGTTCTTAACTTCCCTGGGGCTGAAAATGCACGGCACGCCCTCTTCATACCTAGTGAATCCAAAATATTTAACCGTGCCCGTTTTCAAAAACATTTCGCTTGTTTGCCGCGCCCTGTCCGTTCTAAAATTAAAGCAAATTACCGCATCATTTTTGCTCATCGGCGCATATCCGTTTTTCACCGCAGGAACAATAAACTCATCGGTCAAACCAGCATCGTAGCTAGCTTTTATGTAATCTTGCGCGCTTTCAAAATTAGCTCCCTTAGCAGCCGCCATAGCTTCGAAAGCCTGGGTGGTTCTTTCAAGGCGTTTGTCTCTATCCATGGCGTAAAATCTGCCGCAAATAGTTTTAATTTCACCAGTACCAAGCTGTTTTGCAAGGCTTTCAACAGCAGAAATATACGATTCCGCAGATTTAACCCCCGTGTCTCTTCCGTCGGTCCAAGCGTGAATAAAAACGTTTTTAATTTTGAACTCATGCGCCATTTTCAAAAGGGCAAAAATGTGATTAATGCTGCTGTGAACACCACCGTCGGAAACCAGCCCCATCAAATGAAGGTTTGAACCATTTTTTGAAACTTCGCTCATAATTTTTGCGAGATTTTCGTTTTTAAAAAAGCTCCCGTCTGAAATGCATTTGTCGATAAATGTCAAATCTTGGTAAACGATTCTTCCTGCGCCAATGTTCATGTGCCCAACTTCCGAATTTCCCATCTGGCCTTCAGGCAGCCCAACAAAAAGCCCCGAAGCCTCGAGCTCAGTGTAAGGGCACGAAGAAAAAATTCTATCCAAATTAGGCGTTTTAGCGCTGAAAACAGCATTTCCAACGGTTTCTTTTCTGATTCCAAAACCATCCATTATCGCAAGAACAACAGGTTTAAAACTCATAAAAATTCCACCTTACAAACGAAAGTTTACTATCTTTTTAAATTTCTCGGCATCAAGCGAAGCCCCGCCGATCAAGCCGCCATCAATATTTTCCATGGCGAAAAAGTCTTTTGCATTTTTCTCATTAACCGAACCGCCATAAAGAATTTTAACATCCGAAGCCGCTTCGCTTCCGAACTTTTCAGAAATGAAATTCCTAATAAACCCGCACATTTTCGAAGCCTCAGCAGGGGAGGCAACCTTGCCCGTCCCAATGGCCCAAATCGGCTCGTAAGCAACCGAAATATTCTTAATTTCGTCTTTATTTATATTTCGAAAGCAGTCTTCAAGCTGCGATTTAACAAATTTTTCAGCTAGGCCTTTTTCTTTTGTTTCCAAGCTTTCGCCAACGCAAACGATAGGTCTAAGGCCATTTTTCAAAGCTGCCAAAATCTTTTTGTTTATCATTTCGCCGGTTTCAAAAAAGTATTCTCTTCTTTCGCTGTGGCCTAAAATGACGTATTTAACCCCTGCATCTTTAAGCATCGGAGCCGAAACTTCGCCCGTGAACGCACCGCATTCTTCCCAAAAGCAATTTTGCGCGCCAAGGCTAAAACCGCATTTTTCCGCAAAGGGTTTAAGAGCTAAAATCGAAACAAACGGCGGGCAAACGGCCACTTCATCTTCAGTTTTCGCAAAATTTTCATCAAGGCTTTCAGCAAAATCAAATGTTTCAGAAATATTTTTGTTCATTTTCCAGTTGGCAACTATAAGTTTTTTCTTCAAAACACTCACTCCAAACTTTTATTTAATGCGCAAAGCTTAAAAACAATTCAAAGCCACCGGTTTTCGGTGACCTTGAAAAAATTATTGTTCTTCCTCTTTGGTTTCTGTTTCTTCTTTTTCGTCAGGTTCTTCGTGCGGCACGCAAGCAGTAGCAACAACTTTGAAATCGTTTGAAACTTTCATCAAAACTACTCCTTTTGAAGGCCTGAGGCATTTCCTTATGCTGCTTCCTTCAATCCTGATGATAACGCCGTTATTGGAAATAAGAATGACGTCATCGTCTTCACCAACGGTGTTAATCGAAGCAACATCGCCGTATTTTTCGGTGTAATAGTTAAGAATTCCTTTGCCGCTTCTTGACTGAATCTTGTAGTCATCCGGGCTTGAAAGCCTTCCGAAACCTGTTTCAGAAACGGTGAGAATATTTTTGTCTTCCTCAACAACTATCATGCCCACAACACTGTCATTTTCGCCAAGTCTCACGGCCCTAACGCCTCTTGCGCTTCTTCCAACGGCTCTAATGTCAGTTTCAAGGAACCTTATGCATTTGCCTTTTTTCGTTGCAACGAGCAGATTCTTCGTTCCGTCAGTCAAGCGCACCCAAGAAAGCTCGTCGCCTTCATCGAGGTCAAGCGCAACCAAACCGCCTTTTCTCGAGCTATCGAAAGACGTAAGGGAAGTTCTTTTAATAACGCCGTTTTTGGTTATCATAACAAGATATTTATCTTCTTCGAACTTTGTTACTTTTATCATCGAAGTTACTTTTTCATCCGAAGAAATCGGCAGAATATTAGCAACGTTCGTGCCTTTTGAAGTCCTTGAACCTTCTGGGATTTCATAGCATTTAACCCTGTAAACCTTGCCGCGATTGGTGAAGAACAAAATGTAATCATGGCTGTTGATGATAAACAGCTCACTGACTGTGTCTTCGTCGCGCCTTGTCATGCCTGAAACTCCTCTTCCGCCACGGCGTTGCAAGCGGTAGCTTTCGAGGCTTTGCCTTTTAACGTAGCCAAAGTGGGTGAGGGTTAAAGCGCAGTCTTCCTTCGGGATTAAATCTTCAATGTCAACTTCTCCGCTAACATTCAAAATTTCAGTTCTTCTTTCGTCGCCAAATTGCTTTTTAACGTCAAGAGCTTCGGTTTTAATAATCTCTCTTACTCTTGATTCATGCGAAAGAATGTCATTGTAATCAGCAATCTTGATTTCAAGCTCTTTGAGTTCATCCTCAATTTTGTGTCTTTCAAGACCTGTGAGTCTTCCAAGAGGCATTTGAACAATCGCCTGAGTTTGAATATCGTCAAGGCCGAATCTTTCCGAGAGCTTTTCGCGGCCTTCTTGAACTGATTTCGCAGCTTTCAAAATAGCGATAACTTCATCGATGAAATCAAGCGCAGTTTTAAGGCCTTCAAGAATATGAGCGCGCTCTTTTGCTTTTCTGAGCTCGAAAAGCGTCCTTCTTGTAACAACTTGAATTTGGAAGTTAATGTAATGCTCTAAAACTTCTTTCAAAGTTAGAACCTTCGGCTCTCCGTTAACAATTGCAAGCATTATAACGCCAAACGTAGTTTGAAGCTGGGAATATGAAAAAAGTTTGTTAAGAACGATTTGCGGTGAAGCATCTTTCTTAAGGTCAATTTCAATGTGCATTCCTTTTCTGTCGGAATGGTCTTCAATCCTCGAAATTCCCTCGATTCTTTTCTCTTTAACCATGTCTGCAATGTTTTCAATCAGCCTGGCTTTGTTAACTTGGTAAGGAAGCTCGGTAACGATTATTTTGAAACGTGAATTTTTGTCTTCAACTATTTCTGTTTTTGCACGAACTGTGATTTTTCCTCTGCCGGTTGCATAGGCTGCTCTGATTCCTGCTTTGCCCATGATAATGCCGCCAGTCGGGAAGTCCGGGCCTTTAATGTAAGCTAAAAGGTCGGCAAGCTCCGCTTCAGGGTTATCAATCAAATAGCACATAGCGTCAATAACTTCACACATATTGTGTGGCGGAATATTAGTCGCCATGCCAACTGCAATTCCCGTTGAACCATTCACAAGAAGGTTCGGGAAACGCGAAGGAAGAACCGTTGGCTCTTTTAATCTATCGTCGTAGTTCGGAACAAAATCAACCGTTTCTTTGTCTATATCCGAAAGCATTTTAACAGCGATTTTTCCCATCCTAGACTCGGTATATCTGTAAGCAGCAGGCGGGTCACCGTCTATGGAACCGAAGTTTCCGTGGCCGTCAACGAGCATATATCTCATTGAAAAATCTTGCGCAAGACGCACCAAAGCGTCATAAACCGAAGCATCGCCGTGCGGATGATATCTACCAAGAACCGCACCAACAACGTTTGCGCATTTTCTGTAAGGCTTATTCGGGCCTAAATTATCTTCAAAAAGCGCGTAAAGAATCCTTCTGTGAACAGGCTTGAGGCCGTCTCTAACGTCAGGAAGCGCCCTTGCAACTATTACAGACATAGAATAATCCAAGAAGGATTTTTTCATTTCTTTTTCTAGGTCTACGTCTATAATTTTTGAAGACTTTATATCGTCTATTTGATTATCCATTTAGTACTCTCCTAAAATCGCTCATGCAAGCTGCAAAGCCGCACGAAAGCTAAATTTTTGTGCTAACTAAACTCGGTTGCAACCCGAAAGTATCATCGCCTCAATTTCCGGGCGAACATCAGGGTGGGCCGCTCTCAAAGGAATTATAATTCCTCTTTGGCCGGGTTTAGAAACGATTATCAAATCGTCGCGTTCTTCGCATTTGTAGGTTCCATCAAGATGTATAACACTTTTTTTGTGTTCAGTTTCAATTTCCAGGCGATTGGGGAATATATCCACCGTGAAGTGCCTGTCTTTCAATAATTTTTTAAAATAAAGTCTCAAATTTACAAATGACACAAGCCAAATCATGACAAGCGCAAAAAATGGTACACCAGCCATAAAAACGTAATATGAAGAACCGCTGATCGCAGCCATCAAACTGAGAATTAGCAAGAAAATTAGCTGAATAATCACATATTTTATGCGAATTTTTCTTTGTTCCCTGTAAACCTCATTGTGACGAATGAATTTTGCAACATCTTCTTTCATCAAATCATATTTGATTTTAAGCCCCGTAGTGTTTTCTTTGTATTCCTCAGGGTTTTCGTCCGCAACCACTTCGGCTTCGTTTTCGCACCCTTGATATTCGTCGTCATCTTCCTCGAAATCACTTCCGGGCATCGAAAGATCATCGCTGCTTTCTTCAAAGCCATTTATTTCTTCAAAATCACTTTTTTCCCAGCCTCCAGGCTTGGAACTCGAATCATTATCCATTTTTCCTCCTAAAAATCATTTAAATTTGTTTTATTATACATCTTGATCAAATAAAACTCAATATCTAACACGAATTTATATCATAAATATGAAATTAAACATCTAAATTTTGAACATATTTGGCATTTTGCTCTATGAATTCACGCCTCGGCTCAACTTTGTCACCCATTAAAATAGTGAAGGTTTCATCAGCTGCAGCCGCATCTTCCAGCGAAACTCTAAGCATAATTCTTGTGTCAGGGTTCATGGTTGTTTCCCAAAGTTGCTCGGCATCCATTTCACCAAGACCTTTGTACCTTTGAATTTCCGTTCCGCCGCCAAGTTCTGCGATTTTTTGGTCTCTTTCGGCGTCAGAATAAGCGTAATAATGAACTTTATTTTTGGTTATTCTGTAAAGCGGCGGCTGAGCAATGTAAATGTGGCCTTGCTCGATAACCGGCCTCATGAAGCGGAAAAAGAAGGTTAAAAGAAGCGTTCTGATGTGCGAACCGTCAACGTCAGCATCCGCCATGATGATTACTTTGTCGTATCTTATTTTCGAAATGTCAAAATCTTCGCCAATTCCGCAGCCAAGAGCCGTGATTACAGGCATCAATTTGTCGTTGCCGTAAACTTTGTCAAGCCTTGATTTTTCAACGTTGAGCATCTTGCCCCAAAGCGGCAAAATAGCTTGGAATCTTCTGTCTCTTCCGCATTTTGCGGAGCCTCCTGCAGAATCTCCTTCCACGATGTAAATCTCGGTTTCAGAAGCATCTTTCGATTGGCAATCGGCGAGTTTTCCTGGCAAAGAGCTCGATTCCATCGCAGTTTTGCGCCTTACCAAATCTCTAGCTTTTTTCGCTGCTTCTCTTGCCCTTGAAGCCGAAAGCGCTTTTTCAACGATGGCTTTTGCAGTTGCAGGGTTTTCTTCGAGGTAAACCGCAAATTTATCGCTTATCAAGCCGTCAATGAATCCCCTGATTTCAGTGTTTCCGAGCCTTGTTTTGGTTTGGCCCTCGAACTGCGCATTCCTTACTTTAACACTTATTATCGCCGTTAAACCTTCGCGAACATCATCGCCGGAGAATTTTTTGTCGTTATCTTTAAGCAAATTATATTTCTTTGCATATTCATTAATAACCTTAGTTATTGCGCGCTTGAAGCCATCTTCGTGAGTTCCGCCGTCAACAGTGTGAATATTATTCGCAAATGAAAGAATCAAGCTGTTGTAGCTGTCGTTATACTGGAACGCAACCTCGCCGCTTGAAGTTCCGTCAGGGAGAGTGCCCGAAAAATCAATTATATCATCGTGAATTCCCGAAAGACCTCTTTTTTTGTGAATATATTCAACGAAACTTTTTATTCCGCCTTCATAAGAAAAAACGTCTTCTTTAGGGTCTTCGGCATCTCTTGAATCCGTGAGAACTATTTTAACCCCTGCGTTCAAAAACGCCTGTTCACGAAGCCTTGCTTGCAGAACTTCATATTCATAATGGTCTGTTTCTTTGAATATTTCAGGGTCAGCTTTGAATGTAATCCTTGTTCCACGCTCTGTTGTGTCGCCAACTATTTCAAGCTCGCTTTTCGGAATTCCACGTTCAAATTTTTGCTTGTAAATGTGGCTTCCGTCGCAAACTTCAACTTCAAGCCAAGCTGAAAGCGCATTAACAACCGAAGCGCCTACTCCGTGCAGGCCGCCCGAAACTTTGTATCCGCTTCCGCCGAACTTTCCGCCTGCGTGAAGAACCGTGAAAACAACCGTAACCGCAGGAATGCCCGCAGTTGGGTGAATTCCAACAGGAATGCCACGGCCGTTATCCGTAACACGGATGATATCTCCCGGTAGGATTTCAACTTTAATTTCGCTGCAGTAGCCTGCCAAGGCTTCGTCGATGGCGTTATCGACTATTTCATAAACCAAATGATGGAGTCCTCTCGGGCCGGTAGTTCCAATGTACATACCCGGTCTTTTTCTAACGGCTTCTAATCCTTCGAGAACTTGAATCTCTCCGGCACCATATTCTTCGAGATCTAAATTGTTAGTATCCAAAATAAAACTCCTTTATAAAAAATTTAATCGCTGAAAATTTCTTCTTTCGAAACATCGGTAGTAACCGGCTTCTCTTTTTTGGGTTTTTCGGTTTGCTTTTTCTTTCTTCCGGAATCTTTCAAAGGCCTTAAAAGCATAAGAAGCGGGGAAAGAAAATAAAACACTCCAAAAACCAAAATTATAAAAATAAGGCCCATTAGGCAAAATTTGCACCCAAGAAACATCACTAAAACGAAAACAATAAGCGACATAAGCTCGGTTGCTCCGAGAACCTTAAAGATAAGCGGGTCTAGGGTAACTTCCGATTTTTTCTTGCAACAAGAGCATTTAAACTTGCTGCGGTTTCTTGCCGTAAGAGCTTCAACATAAAAAAGCTTAGTACCGCAATATGGGCAATGGGGCAATTGAAAATTTGAAGACATACACCGTTCACCTCCAAAATTAACTTTTATTCCAAAGCTTTTACTGCACTTCGTTTAAAAAGAGTAGAAGTTAAAAGCGGGCTTAAAAAAACTTTTTCTGAGCATTCGCCGCTTTCGCAGCAAACAACGCATGATTTAGGCAAGTCTTGAGTTACGCTAATGATTTTACCACTTTTCTCGGCATTTGACAAATAGTCCCTGTTAACTTTGAAAACGGTTATCTTATCAACGTCGAATATTCCCACGATTCCGTTTTCGTTTACAACAGTGTCTCCGCCAATGTGAAGGTAAGGATTCTTGCCGTTTTTAGCCATTTTCAAGCCCTCCGTTTTTAATGTGAAAAATGCTTGCACTGCCGAAATATTTAATCAAATCTTTGTCGCACCCAGTTATGAAGGTTTGGCCGTTTCCAAGCCTGCTCATAACATATTTTTGGCGATATTCATCCAGCTCGCTCATAACATCATCGAGCAAAATTACCGGAGGCTCGCAAATGCTTTCTTCAAGCACAGAAGCTTCAGCTATTTTAAGAGCCAAAACCGCAGAACGCTGCTGACCTTGCGACCCAAAATGCTTGATGCTTTTGCCACCAAGCGAAATTTCAAGGTCATCTTTATGAGGCCCGGCAGTTGTGAAACCTTGCTTTAAATCTGAGTTTTTTAAGTCTCTAAGACGATTTAAAAAATTTTCTTCCAAGGTTTTTTCGTCTGAAAGCAAAGCTTCATTTTTGCAAACCGTTGAAACGTAGTCAATTCCTAGGATCTCTTTACCTTTTGAGATTTCAAAATAAGCATTTTCAGCTTCAGTTTTAAGCTTTGAAAGATAGCTCATTCTCATTTTGATTATTTTCGCTCCAAAAGAAGCAAGTTTTGAATCCCAAATTTCGAGTGACGGCTCGCTGAAAATTTGCTTTTTAATCATAAGCCTTAAAAGGGCGTTTCTTTGCTTCAGGCTTTGATTATAACCTACCATAAGCTTTGTGAAAGAAGGCTCTAGCTGGCAAATTGCAGCGTCAAGGAATTTCCTGCGGTTGTCAGGGCCGTCTTTTATAAGCGAAAGATGAAGCGGCGTGAAAAGAACTGTTCTGAATTTGCCAATCATCTCAGTGGGGTATTTTTTTGCAATCCCGTTTAAAAAGATTTTTCTTTTACCCTCGGCAAAATTTACGGAAATTTTCTGCTCTCTTTTTTCAAGAAAAAAACTGCCGTCAAGCTTAGCGCTGCTTTCACCGAATTTTATAAGATCAGCATCTTTGGTTTTTCTAAAAGACCTTGCCCCAGTAAACATCCAAATTGCTTCAAGAAGGTTAGTTTTGCCTTGAGCGTTTTGGCCATAGATGTAGTTTATTTTCTCGTCGAAATCAAAGGAATTTTCGCTTAGGTTTCTGTAATTTTTGATGTTTAACTTCAGAATTCTCATTAAAGTGTCACCGTGATTATTATATCACATTTAGTTTTGTTTTTGCACGTGGGGAATTATTCCGATTTAACTCTAACTGGCAAAACTAGGAATAAAAACGAGTTTCCTTGCTGAGGAACTATTTTTATTGGGCTTAAAGGTCCGCTTACTTGAATTTCTATTTCATCGCAATCCGTGTTTTTGAGTGCATCAAGCATGTATTTATTATTAAATGCAGTTTCAATATCTTCAGAAATATCGCTTGTGCAGGCGATTTCATCGCTTGATTTACCGACTAAAGTTGTGCAAGAAAGGTGAGTTGAATTTTTTGAAAAAGTGCATCTTACTGGGCTTTTTAATCTGTCAGTTATGAGGAGTGAAACCCTTTCGATGCTGTCTACTAAATCGATTGTTGAAATCTTTATTTTAGAGCTTGCAGTTTGCGGAACAGCAGCTTTATAGTCAAGAAATTCTCCTTCAAGAAGTCTTGAAATAATTGTGTATTCCCCAATATAAAAAGCAATGTGCCTCATTCCTGTTGATATTTCGATTGTTTCGCTGTCTTCAGCGCTTTGAGGAAGAAGTCTTAAAACTTCTTTGAGCGTTTTGCCTGGAACTACGAATTTAAATTCTAGATCTGAATCAATAGGTTCTTTTCTTATTGCAAGCCTGTAGCCATCAACTGAAACTAAAGTTAAAGTTTTATTTTTCACATCGAATAATGTCCCAGTGTGAACGGGTTTTGAATCAGTGTCTGCCACTGCGAAAATAGTTTGTTTTATCATACTTCTTAAGGTGTTTATAGGTATTTTCAGGCTTTCTTTACCAGAGATTTCTGGCAAGGTTGGGAATTCTTTTGCGTCTATTCCAATTAGTTCAAAATGGCTTTGCCCGCCGGAAATTTTAACAAGTAAATTTTCGTTTACTTCGATTTCAACTGTGTCTGATGGTAGCTTTTTTATAATTTCGGTCAGAAGGTGACCGTTAATCACAATTTGGCCTTCTTTTTCCGTGCTGGCTTGCAAAGAAGTGGTGATTCCCATTTCAGTGTTATATCCGCAAAGTTTTATGGTTCCTTCTTTGCAAGTTATCAACACCCCTTCAAGAGCTGCGATAGTTGATCTTTGTGCAACAGCCTTTTGAACACTGGTAAGTGAATTTGCAAGTTGAAGTTTTCCACATTTGAATTTCATTGAATCAATCCTTTTTTGAAAGTTTTTCAGCCCGAGTTTTCTACATAATATATTTAATTAGTAGTAGTAGTAGGGGCTGTGGAAAAGTTGAATTGGGTTAAATATGCCGAATTTAGCTTGTTCGAGGCCTGGAATTTTCGTGTTGAAATATTGTTGACACTTTGTGAGAAAATGTGGACAAATTTTCTGTTTTCACAAAATTGTTGAAAACTTTGTGTTGAATGTTGAAAAGTTGTTGAGAAAATTTAAACCGCAAAAATCCTAGGTTTGGCATGGAATTTAACTCTTTTTTTTATCAGCTATCTCTTATATTTTTTATTATATCTTCAACCATAGCCTTTGTTTTCTGGTCTTTTGTGAGGTTTTTTTCAACCTGTTGAAGAGCATAAACGATTGTTGAGTGGTCTCTTCCTCCGAAATGATCGCCGATAGTAACAAGCGGGAGCTGAGTTATTTCTCTTACGATATACATTGAAATTTGGCGTGCGTTAGAAATTGAAGCTGATCTTTTTGAAGATTTGATGTCTTGCGGGGAAACTCCGAGTGTTCTTGCAACTTCGTTTATTATTTTTTCGATAGTTATCGGAGGTGGCTGGTCGTTATTAAGTATATCTGAAATGGCCATTTGAGCCGTTTGGATGCCCATTGGTTCGCCGCCGAGAAGATGATGAGCTTTGATTTTTTTAACTGCTCCTTCGAGCTGACGAATGTTAGTTTTGAGTTTTTTGGCTATGTATTCGCAGACTTCGTTTGGGAGTTTTATTTGAAGAAGCTCTGCTTTGCGCTTGATTATTGCGATTCTAGTTTCGAAATCCGGCGGCTGAATATCAGCTATCAAGCCCCATTCGAAGCGGGTTCTGAGCCTGTCTTCAAGGGTTTGAATTTCTTTTGGAGGCCTGTCCGACGTTAAAACTATTTGTTTTTTGGCTTCATAAAGTGAGTTGAAAGTGTGGAAAAATTCTTCCTGAGTTGAGTCTTTTCCTGCGATGAACTGAATATCGTCGACCAAAAGAACGTCAGCTTCTCTGTATTTTTGATGGAATTCAGTCATGGAGTTATTCCTGATTGAATCAATCAGCTGGTTTGTGAAATCGTCGCCTTTGATGTAAAGGCAGATTTTGTTTGAATTTGATTTTTTAACATCATTTGCAATTGCATAAAGCAGATGCGTTTTGCCAAGGCCTGAGTTTCCGTAAATAAAAAGCGGGTTGTAGGCTCCTGCTGGGTTTGCGGCAACTGCTAAGGCTGCAGCGTGAGCAAATTTATTCGAGGAACCTACGATGTAAGTGTCGAAAGTGAATTCATATTCTGAGTCTATTGCCAGGTTTTGGTCGCTTTTTTTGTTTGCGTCTTTGAGCTCCTCAGGAATTGTGAAACAAACGTCTATTCCTGAACCAAAAATTTCTGAAAATGCGCTGCTAATGAGCCCGTGGTAGCATTTTGTTAGAGTTTGCCTGTGGAATTCATTTGGTGCCATTAAAACTGCTTTGCCTTTTTCAAAGTCAAGTTCAACGGGCTCTATTCTATCAATCCATGTCTTGTATGCGACGCCGGTTATTTTGGTTTTGCAGAACTCGCATATAAGGTCCCATGCTTCATTGAAAGAGTTCATAAAAAATTATATCCTCCGAACTTTTAAAATTTTTTCTTGGAATTTTCGCCCTTAGGCAAATCTTCCGCCATTTTATGATAATATCAATAATTATAACAGATTTTACGAAAGTTTTCAACATAGTATGTTTAAAGTTAAATTTACTCAAAAACTAGTTGACAGGAGGAGTTTTAAGTTATATACTTATTTTTGACGACACAAAATTTTTATGTCTTTTTAAAGTCATGAAATTAAAATTGTGAATAAAGATAATAAATAATCCGGGAGGAAAAATTCAATGAAAAGAACATATCAACCTAAGAAAATCCACAGAAAAAAAGAACACGGCTTCAGAAAAAGAATGTCAACACGCAACGGAATTAAAGTTCTTGCAAGAAGAAGAGCTAAGAGAAGAAAAAGACTTTCTTACTAATTCTTTTGCGCAGTTGGCGCATTCGGGAGCTTTGCTCTCGTTTTTTGAGGTTCAGAGGTTGGGCTTTTAGGTTTAATCTCAAAAAGGAAGCTTGCTATGAAAAAAACGGTGTCTCTAAATAGAAATCAAGATTTTAGGCGGGTGTATTGCAAAGGAAAATATGCATCCTCGCCACTTCTTGTTACATACATTTTGAAGAATAAATGTGGTTTTAACCGCGTGGGAATAACAACGAGCAAAAAAATAGGCAATGCCGTTAAAAGAAATCGTGCGAGAAGAATTTTAAGAGCCTCTTTTGCCGGTTTAAACGAAAATTTAGCCGGGAATTTTGACATAGTTTTCGTTGCAAGAAAGGGCACACCTCTTGCCAAAAGCTATGATGCTTTGAAAGAAATGGCTCATCACTTCAAAAAGCTAGGTTTAATTAAATGAAATTTTTGATGATGAGTTTAATACGTTTTTACATGAAATTTATATCTCCCCTCAAAAAGCCGTGCTGTAGGTTTGTTCCCACATGCTCGGAATATGCGCTTGAAGCGATTGACCGTTTTGGCGCCTTTCGGGGAGGTTTTATGGCATTTTGCCGTATTTTAAGGTGTAACCCTTTTTGCAAAGGCGGTTACGACCCGGTTCCTCGGAAATGAAGCTTTAATTTTGTTTTAAAGGAGAATTTATTTTGGGATTCATATTTGATTTATTTGGAAATATATCCGGTTATCTTTTGTGGTTTTTCTTTGATGCAGTTAGCAACTACGCGGTTGCGATAACTCTTTTTGCACTCGTCATAAATTTGGTCATGCTTCCTTTTACCATTAAAAGGCAGAAAAATATGGCTCTTACTTCAAGGGTTAGTGCGAAAGATGCAGAGCTCAGGAAGAAATATGAGAAAAACCCCAGGAAATACAACGAAGAGAGAGCTCTTCTTTATGAAAAAGAGGGCATTGACCCAATGGCAGGATGCTTCACGACTATGATTCTTCCGCTTTTGATTTGGGGCGGAGTTTTCGGCGCAATTGCAAGGCCTCTTCATAATACACTTCATATTCCTCAAGAAAAGGTTACTTCGATTGTTTCCACTTTGAAAGAAGAAGGAAAAATCAAACCTCCTTATGAAGAGCTTCAGATCGTAAGGCATTTTGACAGCCTTAAAGGCTTCCTTAGCGAGAAACTTAGCAAAGAAGAATTTGCTGATGTTGAAGAATACAGCACAGGATTCAACTTCTGCGGAATTGATCTTCTTGGAAATCCAAGCGGCTCAGAATTTAAAGAAATGCTTTGGGTTATTCCTTTGCTTTGCTTGGCCAGTTCTGCTGCGGGAATATTCGTTTCTCAAAAAATTAATGGAATGCAAAATCAAGCTCAAGGCTGCGCTAAGTTCATGCCGTATGGTGCTGTGCTTTTCACAACATACGTTACTTACACGATGCCGGCTGCGGTTGGATTTTATTGGTTTGTAAATGGTTTAGTAGGCACGATTATAAGCATAGTTGTGGGTAAACGCTGGAATATAAACACAATAAATGCTAAATCCGAGGCTGCCAGGATTTCGATGCTTGAAGCAAAAGAAGCTAAAGTTATTAGCGTTAAAGAAGAAAAAATAAATGTTTAAAAAAATTAGCCTTTTTTAGGGCTAATTTTAAAATATGGAGGAATTATGAGTACTATTGCCGCTATTTCAACGGCCAAAGGCGTTGGAGGAATAGGCGTTATAAGAATTTCGGGGGATGATGCAATAAAAATTGCAAGCAAGGTTTTTGTTCCGTTTAATAATTCCACCAAGGTCATTGATATGAAAGGCTACACCGCAAAATACGGGAAGGTCGTTAAAAACGGAGAAGTCATTGATGAAGCCGTTTTGCTGATTTTCCGCGCTCCTTATAGCTACACAGGGGAAGACGTTGCCGAAATATCTTGCCATGGTGGGCTTTTTGTTACAAGGGAAGTTTTAAGAGCAGTTTTGGATGAAGGGGCTGTTCTTGCAGGCCCGGGCGAGTTCACGAAAAGAGCGTTTTTAAACGGTAAAGTTGACCTTTCTCAGGCGGAATCCGTTATGGATATAATTTCTGCTAGAAGCAGGCGCGCAAACAGAATTGCGCAGAATCAAAGAGACGGCGTTTTGAGCAAAAAAATAAATGCTCTTAAAGAAAAGCTTCTTGAAATTTCCGCTTCGCTTTCAGTTTGGGCGGACTTCCCGGAAGAAGACATCCCCGAAGTTGATTCCGAAAACCTCGCAAGCGATTTAAAAGAAGTTCAAAACGGAATATCAAAGCTGATTAAAAATTACGATAAAGTTTTAACCGACGGCGTGAAAACAGTGATAATCGGTCGGCCGAATGTTGGGAAATCAACTCTTATGAACTTGATTTCAGGATGCGAAAAATCAATTGTTACTGACATTGCCGGAACAACGAGAGACATGGTTGAAGAAACCGTTATGGTTGGCGATATCCCGCTTTTGTTGGTTGACACCGCGGGTATCAGAGAAACTGACGATGTCGTTGAAAAAATAGGAGTTGGAAGAGCTAAAAAATCAATTAATGACTCCGACCTGAATATATTGATCTTAGACGCTTCACAGCCGCTGACGGCTGAAGATTTAGAAATAATGAGGCTTTGCGACGCTTCTAAAACCATAGTCGTTCTCAACAAAATAGACCTTGGAATGAAGATAAATCTAAACGATCTTTCAGACTTTTCGGGCAAAATTGTTGAAATGTCGGCGCTTAATTATGAGGGCGAGGAAGAGTTTAGGGCAATGCTTCAAAAAGTCGTTGCGGTTTCTGAAGTCGAGCCTTCGGAGGCACTTATTTCAAACGAACGCCAATTCACGGCGATGAAAAGGGCTCTCGAAATGGTTTCTAGTGCGGCTGAAGATTTGAAAAGCGGCATAACGCTTGATGCCGTTACTGTTCTTATTCAAAACGCTGCTTCGGAGCTTATGAGCCTCACTGGCGAGAACGTGAACGTTGAAACCGTTAATAGGATTTTTTCTAAATTTTGCGTTGGGAAATAATTGAATTTAAAAGGATGGGATTTCCAATGATAACAGAATTTAAAAAACTTATAAAAAAATTAATTTTATTGATTTTGATTGTGTTTTCAGGATTTAATGTTTTCTCCGGATTTAGCACTGCTCATGCTGCGTCATATGTGACGAATGAGAATTTTAGCAAGGTGGTTAAAAGCGAAATTTTTTTGAAAACCATGGCTAAAAATAAAGGGAAGGTTTATGTTTCGTGCAATCTTTTTAGGTACATAAGAAATTCCGAGAGAATAAAACGCTTTTTAAAAGAATACTGGAGCATTGACAGGAAATTTAATATTTTTATTTTCAGCGGTGGCCACTGTGTAAACATAGCGCGCAACATCGCTTGGGATATGTTCAAGAGAAAAGCGAGATATTTTATTGCTAATGAAAGACAAAGTTTGATGGATAGTGTTTATAATGTTGAAAGTTTGATTTTTTTGATTAAAAATAAAGTTTTACCGGTTTATAATGACTATCTTTTGAGAATGGGTGAAGAGCCGGTTGAAAATTTAGACGAAGAAGATTTAAATTACATATGCGCTGAAGCTTGCAGGATGTATTACTGCTATGCTTTGGATTTCAAAGCTTATGTGAATTATTGCTATTTATATGGAATTTAGAAGTTTAAAAAGAAGGGTGAAAAATTGGAATATACAGAAGAATTTGAAGTTGCGGTCATCGGTGGCGGCCACGCAGGAATAGAGGCAGGTCTTGCAAGCGCAAGGCTTGGATGCAAAACAGCGGTTTTTGCAATAAATTTAGATTCAGTGGGCAATTGCCCGTGCAATCCGTCAATCGGCGGAACGGCTAAAGGCCACCTCGTGAGAGAAATTGATGCCATTGGCGGCGAAATGGGCAAAACTGCCGATGAGTGCATGCTTCAAAGCAGGATGCTTAATTTAGGCAAAGGCCCGGCGGTTCATTCGCTTCGTGCGCAAATTGACAGAAATAGATACAAAGAAACCATGAAACACAAGCTTGAAATGCAAAAGAATTTGGTTTTAAAACAAGCTGAAATTGTTTCTATTGAAAAAGCGGGCGAGAAATGGGCTTTAAAAACCAGGAATGAAATTTTTTATTTGTGCAAAGCTGTGGTAATCGCAACGGGAACATTCCTTAAGGGCAAAGTTTTCATCGGCGATGTTTCTTACGAAAGCGGCCCTGACGGAGTCTTCCCGGCGAGGACTCTTAGCAATAGTTTGCGTGAAATGGGCGTTAACCTTAAAAGATTTAAAACCGGAACTCCCGCTAGAGTTTTGAAATCAAGCATTAACTTCGAAGGCCTTGAAAAGCAGCCCGGAGACAGCAAAATAGTGCCGTTTTCTTACAGAACCGAAGAAAATCTTGAAAACAAAGTTGACTGCTACATTTCTTGGACTAACGAAAAAACAAAAGAAGTTATTCTTAAAAATTTGCACAGAGCTCCGATGTACAGCGGGAAAATCGAAGGCGTTGGACCTCGTTATTGCCCGAGCATAGAAGATAAAATCGTGAGATTTTCTGAAAAAGAAAGGCATCAACTTTTCATTGAGCCTTGCGGCCTTGGAACTGAGGAAATGTATCTTCAAGGCATGTCAACTTCGCTTCCTGAAGAAGTTCAAATCGAGATGTACCGCACGATTAAAGGCCTTGAAAACGTTAAAATAATGCGCCCGGCTTATGCGATTGAATACGATATTGTTGACCCGACTGAACTTTACAGCACGCTTGAGTTCAAAAAGCTGCCTGGTCTTTACGGCGCAGGCCAGTTCAACGGAAGCTCGGGCTACGAAGAGGCAGCGGCTCAAGGCTTGGTTGCGGGAATTAACGCTGCGCTTAAAATCAAAGGTGAGCCACCAATGATTCTCGACCGTGGAAGCTCATACATCGGAACTTTGGTTGACGATCTTGTAACGAAAGGCGTTAACGACCCTTACAGAATGATGACTTCGCGCTCGGAATACAGGCTTGTTTTAAGGCAAGATAATGCCGACGAACGCTTGACGCCGATTGGAAGAAAAATCGGGCTTATAAACGACAAACAATGGGAGGACTTCCTTGAAAGGAAACGCCTTAAAGAAGCTGAAATTGAAAGAATCAAAACAGTTGTGATTTCTCCATCTGAGAAATTAAGCGAAATAATGGCCGCGAAAGGCACGGCACCTCTCACGACGGGAATTAAAATGATCGATCTTTTAAAACGCCCGCAAATAACCTACGATGATTTAGCTGAATTCGACCCTTCAAGGCCAGAAATTGACGAGAGCATTTTCGAAAAAGTTTCGGTTGAAATAAAATACGAAGGCTACATTAAAAGGCAGCTCCGCCAAGTTAGCGAGATGAGAAGGCTAGAAAACAAGCTGCTTTCGCCCGAAACGGATTATAAATCAATAAGGGGTCTTAGGCTTGAGGCTATTGAAAAATTAAGCAAAATTAAACCTCTTAATATTGGCCAAGCTTCTAGAATTTCCGGCGTTAGCCCGGCTGACATTTCGGTTATAATGATTTGGCTTTCAACAAATTCTTCGAAAGAGGTGGGAAACTCTTGAATCTTTTAAAAACCGAGGCTGAAAAATTTGGTTTAAACTTAAGCGAGCGCCAACTCGAGCAGTTTGAAATTTACAAAAATTATTTGCTTGAATATAACGCTCACACTAATTTGACATCAATCAAAGAACCCGACGATGTTGCAATAAAACACTTTTTAGACAGCATAATAATTTGCAAATTCATGAAAATAAATGAAGGTGCAAAAGTTATAGACGTTGGAACGGGCGCAGGATTCCCGGGGGTTCCTTTGAAAATTTTAAACCCCGGCATAAACCTCACGCTGGTTGACAGCCTTAACAAAAGGGTTACTTTTCTTAAAAATTTGGCTTCTAAAATTGAAATCAGCGCGGATATAATTCACGCCAGAGCCGAAGAACTCGCGCATACCGAAAATTACCGTGAAAAATACGATTTTGCTGTTTCAAGAGCAGTTGCACCGCTTAATGTTTTGGCGGAATATTGCCTTGGCTACGTTAAAACCGGGGGATGTTTAGTTGCGCTTAAAGGGCCCGAAATTTCTGAAGAAGTTAAGGCTGCAAATCGTGCGATTTCGCTTCTCGGCGGGGTTTTGGAAGCGGAGTTTCACTGCGAGCTTCCTTTGGAAAAAGGCAAAAGAAGCATTGTGGTCATTAGGAAGAAATCCGAGACGCCAAAAAAATACCCTAGAAAAAATTCTAAAATCTCTTCCGCTGCACTTTAGATTGTGTTAAAATCAGCTTGTTTTAATTTTGAAAATTAATTGGGAGTGATGATAATGCTGGATATTAAGTTCATAAGAAGTAATCCCGACTTAGTAAAAAAAGCAATGAAAAACCGCAATGCTAATCTTGATAGCATGGTGGACGAAGTTATTGAAATAGACGCCGAAAGAAGAAATTTGATGGGCGAAATGGAAAGCGAAAAAGCCCGCCAAAACGACGTTAGCAAGAAGATTCCTCAAATGAAAAAAGAGGGTAAAGACACAGCAGAAATAATGAAAGAAATGAAAACCCTTTCTGAAAAAATTTCTTCTTTGAGGGCTAAGATTTCTGAGCTCGAAGAAAAGCAAAGGCAAATTTTGCTTTCAATCCCGAATGTTCCGCATGAATCTGTTCCTGTTGGGAAAGATGATTCAGAAAACGTTGAAGTTAGAAGATGGGGCGAGCCACGGAAAGATCAGGTCCTGCCGCACTGGGAAATTGGAAAGAAACTTGGCATCTTAGACCCTGAAACTGCAGCGAAAATCACCGGAACGAGATTCCATGTTTACAAAGGAATGGGCGCAAGGCTTGAACGCTCGGTTATAAACTTCTTTTTGAATACTCACACTTCAAAAGGTTACACCGAAATTTTGCCGCCGTTTATTGTTAACTCAGATTCAATGACGGGCACAGGCCAACTTCCTAAGTTTAAAGAAGACGCTTTTAAACTTGAAAACGGCGATTATTATCTTGTTCCTACGGCTGAGGTGCCTGTGACTAACATGCACAGAAATGAGATTCTCGACGGCACGAAACTGCCTATTAAATACTGCGCTTACACAGCTTGTTTCAGAGCTGAAGCGGGCTCTGCAGGAAGAGACACAAGAGGCCTTATTCGCCAGCATCAGTTTAATAAAGTTGAGCTTGTTAAGTTTGTTCGCCCGGAAAATTCTTACGATGAACTCGAAAAATTAACCGCTGACGCTGAGAACTTACTTCAACTTTTGAAAATTCCTTACAGAGTAGTTTGCCTCTCGACGGGAGATTTAGGATTTTCTTCTGCTAAGACTTATGATATTGAAGTTTGGATGCCTTCTTACGGAAGATATGTTGAAATTTCTTCTTGCTCGAATTTTGAAGATTACCAGGCAAGAAGACTCCAAGCAAGGTTTAAAGACAGCCCCAAAGATAAAGCTCAGTTTGCTCACACTTTGAATGGCTCGGGCCTTGCAGTTGGAAGAACTGTTGCGGCAATTCTTGAAAATTACCAAACAAGCGAAGGCACAGTTGAAGTCCCTGAGGTTTTAAGGCAATATATGGGAACAGATATCATCAAATAAATATATTTATTTCGAAAGAGAGTGTAAAGATTTATTTATACTCTCAAATTTTTTTGCCCAAATTGCTTTGCAGTTATAAAAATGTTAAAGTAAAAATACAATTTTTATAATGAAAAAATTTATAGACTAAAAAAGGACGGCATTATTTATGAGGAATAATAAGCTTTTAAAAATTTATTCATTGGCTTTATCGTCAATGATTTTTTCTGCTTCGGCTTTAAATCCAGTTTATGCAAGCGGGCACCACGTTAAAAAGAGAGTATTTTCTGACTCAGCGCCTTTGAGCGAGCGCGTTAAAAGCGAAGGCCAAGCTGTGCAAACTGGCCACAAAAGAAGGAAGCTAGACGCTTTCAGCGAGTCAATAGAAGCCCCCAAAGGTTTTGGAGAATTAAAACAGCTGGAAGTAGCTGTTCCTGTGGCAATTAATAAATATGAAATTTGCGAAAAAATCAAAAATCTTGAAGATGAAATTTACAATGCAGAAATATTCAAAAAAGTAAGAGTTGCCAAGAATGTATTTGACATTGACTTTTGCACGGGCATTTCTTTTAGGGGGCGCAATGGTTACTACGATTTAAAATTTTTTAAAAACCGCGTTAGAAAGCAGTTTGGTAAGCAATGGGATGAGAAAGAGCTCGTTCCGCTTAACGTGGTGGTTTACTATTATGCTATGTGTTCTATTCGAGATCTTGACGAAATAAATAAAGAGCAAGACCTTGATAGCCTTAATCTTTGGAAAGAGCATAAAATGACGCTAAATATGCGCAAACTTAGGGGAAGAACGAAAAGCCTTGATAAATTAATTCGCAAAGAAGAAAGGGATTTGCTTTTTAAATTTCAGTGCCATATTGAAGCTGTTCTAGAAAGCCTTTTTAAAGTAAGGCCTTTCTATGAAACTTTGGAAGTTAAAGGCGGAATATCGTGCGTGGAAAACATAGACACTGCGATAGCAATATTTTGGTATATTGACCAAAGCATTGTAAGGTAAAATTTTACATATAAAAATTTATATTATGGTTTTATAATTGGAATATATTCATTGAATTAAAGAATCATATTGACAAAATTAAGGGTTTATGATAGATTAACCCGTGGGTAAACACGAGGAGGTGTAAAAGTGAAAAGAAGTTTATTAAAAAAAGCGGTAGCTTTAGGCCTTAGTTTTTGCATACCTATGGGTTTAACAACGAGCACATTTGCATCAGGGGATAATGACCTTGCCGGCATAGAAAAACCTCAACAGGTGATAAGTGGTATTAAATACTATTTTAATTATAGGAACATGACTTATTTTGTGAGTGGATTAAATCGTGAAGAATTGAAGAAAGAAGATTTTTCATTTGAATCCTTACTTAGAACTCATGTAACAATGGGGTCTAGTGGTTTTTTTAACATTCATAACCCTTGCTGTGGAATAAAAGTTGTGTTTGCTATTGCAGCACTTCATTCCATTGATTATGGTTTTGGTAGCACAATTAGATTCATAAAAAGGTTGGGGCCGGATTGTTCCGTAAGTGAACTTCGTGCTGAAGTTTTGAATTTAATTCGTAAAAATTTGAATCATATAAGAGCTTCTCTTGCATTTCAAATAGCTGAAGAGATTTAGCCATGGGCCAATGATTTCATTTTAGACAAGGAGTATATTCATGAAAAAGTTTAAGCTAAGCGCAGTTGCAGCAGTGGCTTTGAGTTTAGGTGTGGCTTGCGGCGGGTCTGCATTTGCTGCTAAAGAAGGCTCGGGGATGCCGAATTTCAGTGAAGAACCCGTTAATATCGGATTTGACACGGTAGTTTCTGAAGATATAACGGAAAATTTTATCGACATAACGTCTGATCTGTCGGATGATTTTGAATGGGACAGCAATAAATATTTAAGAACAAACAGCATGGATTTGAGCGCAGAAATGTTTTTAGCTAATTATGGTGAAATCGCGACTTCTTTGTTAGAAGAGCTTAAAAATGTTACACCAGATTGGTTCCCAAAAACGGCTAGAGAATTAGCTTCTTTCGCATTTGGCAGCAATTCAGGAGAATTTTTAAATTGTTTGGATTCAGAAATGGTAAGGCTTGTGGAAGAAGAAAAAACAGATAAAGCCTCAATTATGCTTCAAATTTGCGAAATGATTCAACATGTTATGGATTCAAGAGAATGGTAATTTTATAATTATTCGAAGTGAGGAAAAATGAAAAAAATTAAATTAAGCGCAGTAGTAGCGCCGGTTTTGAGTTTAGGGGCAGCTTGCAGCGGTTTTGCATGCGCTTCATCATCAGGGCAGGTTACGCCCAAATTGCCTCAAGAGCCTGTTACAACGACCCTTGTAAGGCAGAATGCTAGGCTTTTTAGTGAAGAAAGCAAAAAGATGCCGTTGATTGTGGAAATGTTTTTAAGCAAAAATGGCCAAATTTTAGATTTGTTATTGGATGAACTCGAAGGCGTGGAATTATTTGAAGATTTCCCGAAATCAGTCGAAGAGTTTGTTTGCTTACTTTTTAGCGAAAACTCACAAGAGTTCGTGGAATCATTGCATTTAGAGCTCGAAACTCTTATAAAAGAAAATAAGAACCACGAAGCCACAGTTATGCTTAGAATTTTGCTGATTGCTGAAGGCGTAGTTTCTAAAAGAGCGTAGTTTCGCGGCTAAAAGTTAATTATCAATAGAAAAATCTAAATTAAATGATGTTTTAGTTTTTAAAGTAATTTTTACTTAAAAATGTGCAAGAGTGCCCGACATTTAAAATCAAAGGCCTTGAAAAAGCTGCTTTCTTTGGCAGATAACGGTGTTGCCTAGCTGCGCAAAAGCATATAATTGAGTGAAAATTTTAGAGAGCATTCAAAAAAGTTTGCTAAAATAATTTTTAGCAGGCAAGTGAAAAATTAATTTAGATTACGATTTATGAAATAAACAAAGCAATAGCTTTAAAAAAATCAGATAGATAGTCACATTTGACATATTTAAATATATTTATAATTGCGAGGAAAATAACAGTGAAAAAAATCAAACTAAGTGCAGTGGTAGCATCAGCTTTAAGCTTAGGAGTAGTTTGCGGCGGTTCTGTGTTTGCTGCTAAAGGAGAAAAAGAAACTGCAAATCAAAGAATCGGAAGACGCATTACTATTTACAGACAACAAGATGGGCCATTAGGTGCTAAACAGTTTTTTGAATCAAAGAAATGTGAAAAGAAAGAAACTCAACTTAGAAGATCTAGCCCGATAATAACTGTTGATGAAAATTCTAAGAAACAAAAAGATAAAAAGTCAGATTTAATAAAAACATGCGTAGAACAAAAAAAGTCATTAAAAAAATTAATAGATTCAAGATTAAAACACTTAAGTAAACGCAGCAAAAAGTGGAACATAAGAGTTAAGAGCTTCTTTAAAAACGTAGGTTGGGAAAAATTCCCGTCAACTGCTGATGAATTTATTTTAAAAGCTTTAGAAAATAGTGCCGAGCTTTTACGTAATTTAGCTTCTCTTGAAGCATGCTCAGTTGTAAATGGGCTAAAAACAGAAGACAGAATTTTTTGTGATCTTGAAGAAATTTGCAAATTAATTAATGGCTAATATAAAATAAAAGGATGAAATTTTAGTGAAAAAATTTGAATTAAATGCGGTTTTAGCATCAATTTTAAGTTTAGGAACAATTATATCTAGCAGTTCTGCATCTGCTGTTCATGGCAACGTGAGCGAAAGTAAAATGCAAACTCCTGTGTTTTTAGATGAAAGCAGTGTGACTCCAGGGGAGAGCAGTGTAACGCCAGATGTTACTGAAGATGATATGGATTATACTGTTCCTGGATCTAGCAGCAATGAACAACACCCAGCATTAATTGATTTTCCTTTTTGGATATGCTTTAATGGTGGCGACGAAATAAATAGATTATTAGAAAGTCTTAAACGGGGAATGCTTGGCGAGTTTAAAGATATATTTAAATTGCCAGAAAATGCAGTAAATCTTGCTGAGGAGTTCATGGTAAACAAGAATTTTTTAATGCTTAAATTTTCTTATTGGCAATTTATTACCGTTGAATATGGCATGAAAAGAGAAAGAAAAATGTTGAACCGTATTCTTGATATGTTGGCAGATTCGCTTGCCGAATTTGAAGAAGAATCTTCTAGAACACAGCAAAATTAAGCTGCTCAGTCAGTTAAAAAGGCTTAGCTTTAAAGGCTAGGCTCTTATTTTTTGCAAATTTAGACATTTTTAGACGTTTTTTGTTATTTTAAAAATAAATCATATTAATTTACTAATTTTTTTTTAATAAATTCGGTCTTTTGAGTTGAAACTCTGAAATATTATTTTTATGTATACAAAACTCTAAAATTGTGATATTAATCTTAATATAAAATTAAATATGGAGGATTACATGAAAGTCGTTAATAAAATTTTTACTTTGAGTTTATCAGCAATTTTGGGGTTAAGTTTTTGTTCTGCTAGCGCATTTGCGGGTGAAACATATAATAATAATAATTCTAAAATTTCTGTTAAGCCTGTGGCCGAGAAGAAACAATCACCATATAAACTTCGCAGAAGCCCTAACATAGATTTTTGTCATAGCATCGGCGTTTTAGAGGCTCTTAGAGCGAGTTCAAGATCCGTGCCTCTTTTGCATGAAGACGAAGAAATATTCAAAAATTTGGAAGAGGAAGAAGCTAGGCCGATTGATATTGTTTCGCTTATTCTTGAGCTAAATTCTGAAAGCAGATTGATGATATAAAAAAATGCTCCGAGAAAATCGGAGCTTAAAATTTATAAATTCACACGACTAAAGAGTTGTGTGGATAATTTTTTATTTTAATAAACTAAAAAATGGCATAAAAAAAGTTGGCATTTCCCTATCTTCCCAGGCCGCTTCCAGCCAAGTATTTTCGGCATCATCCAGCTTAACTACCGTGTTCGAGATGGGAACGGGTGGACCCTGGATATCATCAACACCAACATCTATACTATATCATGCTTAATTTATATTGTCAAGTGTTTTTTTAAATTTTTTTAAAAAATTTTTCATTACAAATTTTCTTAGGAAAAACGGGGAATAGAAGGCGTTTGTTTTTTGAATTATTACGTTGCTTTGGGTTTAAAACTTGAAAGGAAAAGCCGAGTATAAAATTTATGAATTCACATGATTGCTAAATTGCCAGGGCGGTTTTTGAAAATATACTCAATTTTAAATAGTTTTCATGAATTTTAAAATAAACCGTGTTAGTTTACTAAATTTTTTTTTGTAATTTTCATCTTTTAATTTGAAACTCTGAAATATTGGTTTTTTGTATACAAAACTCCAAAATTGTGATATTAATTCTAATATAGAACTAAATATGGAGGGTTATATGAAAATTATTAAAAAGATTTTTACTTTAAGTTTGTCGGCAATTTTAGGGCTGAGTTTTTGTTCTGCTCCGGCGTTTGCTAGCAAAACTTTTTCGCATGATTCTGAAATTTCTATAGCTAAGCCGACTCCTGTCAGGCCAAGACCATGTGGCCGACTTCTTAGGTCGCCTGGAATGTATTTCCTTAAAGATGGAAGTTTTATGTTGCTTCCTACAAAACAGTATGTTAAATCCCCTTTCGATAGTGGGGATTTTGAAAAAGTGGGAGAATGTGATTTTTGTTTGTCTCCCCGTAGCTAATTTGATATGAGTTTAAATTGTAAAAAATGCTCCGAAAAAATCGGAGCTTAAAATTTATGAATTCACACGACTAAAGAGTTGTGTGGATAATTTTTTATTTTAATAAACTAAAAAATGGCATAAAAAAAGTTGGCATTTCCCTATCTTCCCAGGCCGCTTCCAGCCAAGTATTTTCGGCATCATCCAGCTTAACTACCGTGTTCGAGATGGGAACGGGTGGACCCTGGATATCATCAACACCAACATCTATACTATACCACTGAGGCTATAAATTGTCAAGCATAATTTTTAATATCTACGTTTTAAACAATATTTGTAGTTTGCAAATGGTTTTGGGTGTCTAATTAATCCAAAATTATATTTCACCAAAATATTTTTGAATAAGTCAGCGTGATGTTGTAATATATAAGAGTGTAGAAAAGTTTAAAATTTATTTTTCAAAGTCAGGATACATAGGGGTTCCCCGCGGTATTTTTTTGCGGTTACATAATTGTAAAAATAACAGTAAAAATGAAATAAACAATAAAATTTTGTCGTATTTTTTAAAGCAAGCAAGTTGAAAATGCCTCAAAATGTTGAAATCTATGTGGAAAATGAGGAAAACTTTTTTAAAGGAATTGCTCAAACATGGCTTTAGCTCTTTTTTTGAGTGATAAATTTTAAATAAACACATAAATGTTAATAAAAAGGTGATAAATGTGGAAAAGAAAAGTCAAATTAAAAATTTATTAAATTATTGCAAGGTTTCGCCTGAAGCAAAAACTCCTTTCAGGGCTTCTGCAGGTGCTGCGGGAATGGACCTTTGCGCATGCATAAGTGAAGACATTATTTTAGAGCCCGGCAAACGCGCTTTGGTTCCGACGGGGATTGCCATAAGCTTGCCGGGCAGTGAATATGCAGCTTTTATTTTTGCGAGAAGTGGCCTTGGAATAAAACACGGAATCACTCTTTCCAACGGCGTGGGAGTTATTGACAGCGACTACCGCGGGGAGCTCAAAGTTGGGCTTTGCAATCTTGGGCAGGAGCCTTACACCGTGAAAAACGGCGAAAGAATCGCGCAGCTTGTTGTTATGAAAGTTGAAACTCCTGACTTAAACGAAGTTGAGACTTTAGATTCAACAGAGCGCGGCAGCGGCGGATTTGGTTCAACCGGGAAATAAATCTTTTATTTTTGTACATAATTAAAATAGTTACAAAAGTAAGGCAGCTTGGACTCCTTAAAAATTGAAAGGAGAAACTTTTATGTTTTCAAGGGAAATAGGAATAGATTTGGGCACGGCGAACACGCTTGTCTTTCTAAAAGGTAAAGGAATTGTAATGCGAGAGCCTTCGGTTGTGGCGATAGATTCCAAAACAAACACTATTTTGGCAGTTGGGAACAGAGCAAAGGAAATGATCGGCAGAACACCAGGCTCGATAATAGCGGTCAGGCCGCTTAAAGATGGCGTTATAGCTGATTTCGAAATAACTGCGGCGATGCTTAAATATTTTATTTCAAAGTCGGTTAGGAGCGTATTTTTCAGCAGGCCGAAAGTTGTAATATGTGTTCCTTCAGGCGTTACGGAAGTTGAAAAAAGAGCTGTTTGCGATGCTGCAAAACAGGCAGGAGTGGGTGTCGTTACGCTTATCGAGGAGCCCATGGCCGCTGCGATGGGTGCGGGGCTTTCGGTTTATAAACCAAGCGGAAACATGATTGTTGACATTGGCGGAGGCACTTCGGAAGTTGCAGTTATTTCGCTCGGAGGAATTGTTACTTCAGCTTCTCAAAGAGTTGCGGGCGATAAATTCGACGAAGCGATTATTTCTTATATTAGAAGAAAATACAGCCTTTTGATAGGCCGCTGCACGGCTGAAAACTTGAAAATTAAAATAGGTTCGGCGGTTCCTTGCGAGGAAGAGGAAGAAGTTTTGATAAAGGGCAGGAATCTTCTTGACGGCTTGCCGAAGGATATCACCGTTTCTTCGAAAGAAGTAAGGGAGGCTCTCGCGGAACCTTTGAAACATGTTGTTGAAGCCATTAAAACTACCCTTGAAAACACTCCTCCTGAGCTTTCGGCTGATATAATCGACCATGGAATTTTCATAAGCGGCGGAGGAGCCCTGCTTAGAGGAATCGACAGCCTCATTTCTCAGGCTACGAACATGCCGGTTTACATTGCTGAGAATCCTCTCGATTGCGTGGCCGTTGGAACGGGCAAATGCCTTGGAGGCACGACAGTTAAGGAATTTAAAAAAGCCCTTGAAAAAAACCGATGAATAAACTTGCTAAGAGGTATTAATTTGAAAGTTAAAGTTTTGGCGATGCTTGGTTTTGTTTTGCTTGCTTGCGGAGTTTATGCTTTTTTAAACCCCGGAAACAACCTTGCTTTTTCAGCGGTTTCTTATGCTACTTGTTTTTTTGATAAAGTGGTTTACACCGGTTTTTTTAATATTTCAAGGCTTTTTGAAGATAAAAAAGAGCTTCAGGATGAAGTTGCCGAGCTTAAAAAAGAAATAAGCACTCTGCGGGATGATATCGTTAGTCTTAATGAACTTAAACGGCAAAATGAAGAATATGCGAAATATTATGAATTCAAAAAAGAAAATAGCAGCATTAAATTTGAGCCCGCAAGCGTTATTTCCTGCGATGTAAGCAACAATTTCCATAATTTTAAAATAGATAAAGGCACAAACGACGGCGTTTCAAAAGGGGATATAGTCCTTTCGGGCGAGGGAGTAGTTGGTTTTGTTAGCCTCGCTGGCACGATTTGTTCGCAAGTTAAAACCGTTCTTTCGCCGCAATCGAAAATAGGCGTTTATGACACCGAAACCTTTGAAAGCGGAATCATTACCGGCAACCCTGAAGATGCAAAATCTAATTTAACGAGAATGATGTTTTTGCCTGAAATTAATTCCGTTAAAGAAGGCGACATTGTTGCAACTTCGGCTACGGGCGGAATTTACCCCAAAAATTTGAAGCTCGGGAAGGTTAAATCCACAGGATACGATGACAAGCAAGCTTCTTACTTTGCTTTGATCGAGCCGTTTGAAAATTTTAAAAGTCTTAAAGATGTTTTTGTTGTTACGGACTTTCGTGGAAAAGGCCAGATTTTAGCTCAAAATTGATTTTTACTAAGGTGAAACGTGGAAAGAAAATATTTAAGATATATTTTTTATGTTTTTGAAATTTTGGTTTTAAATTCGGTAAACGGCGCGCCTGGACTTAATTTTTCGGGTGCAAGGCCGCTTCTTTTGGCGGCCGTTTTTGTTTCAATTTCAATTTTTGAAAGTGCTCCGGTTAGTTTTGCATTTGGAGTTTTAATTGGTTTTTTGATTGATTTTTCTTTCGGGAGGGCTTTCGGTTTTAGCTTTATTTTCCTCGGTTTTTTCGGGGGTTTTTTGAGTTTTATTTTTGAGCGATTTTTGAGGCCTGGGCTTTTTTGGGCAGTTATTTTTTCGGGTTTAACGGCGGGGGCTTTGCTTGCGGGGGATGTTTCTTTTTATATTTTAAAAGGTTTTAGCGGCGTGGGGATAATTTCCAGAAATTACTTTAAAATGGCGGTTTTTACTTCTTTTTGCAGTGTTTTTGTTTATTTTCTTAATAAAATTATTTTGCATTTTACCAAGGAGAATTTAAATGAAAGGCAAATTCGTTAAAAGCATAAATGCGGGAAGATACGGCTTTTTCATGGCTGTTACTGTGCTTATTTTCGGCGTTTTTGTTTGCAGGCTGGTTAATTGGCAGATAATTAACTTCGATTATTACAAAGCAAGGGCTTGCAGCAGCAATGTTTATTTTGTTAATACCGAGCCCGTCAGGGGTGAAATTTTGGATGCAAACGGCGAAGGTCTGGCGGTTAATTCTGCAGGTTATAAACTGGTTATAGACAGGCTTTTGGTTGGCAAAAACAGCGAAAATCAGCTCATTTTAAATGCTATTAATTTACTTGAAAGTTTCAGTAATTCCTGGAATGACATCCTCCCGATTGAATTTGCGGGTAATAAATTTGCTTTTAAAAAAGAAAGCGAAAGCCAGGTAAAAACTTTGAAAAACACGCTTGAACTTGGCGAAGAAGCAAGCGCGATGGACTGCATAGACAAGATGATTTTTAAATATCAAATTGATGAAAATCTTAGCAGGGAAGAAATTAGAAATATTTGCAGCGTGAAGTATAATATTGACAAAAGCGGGATATATTTTTTAAGGTCTGCGCCTTATGTTATCTCTGATGACGTTTGCAAAGATGCCGTTATAGTTATTTCTGAAAGGTCTGAAAGCCTCAAAGGCCTGAGGATTCAGCCCACTTTAACTAGGAAATACATAAACGGCGATGTAGCTCCGCACATTGTGGGTTACACAGGGTTTATGACGAGCGAGGAATACGAAAAAAAGAAAGATTCTTACAGCATGGACGCTAAAATCGGCAAGACGGGAATTGAAAGCGTTTTTGAGGATTATCTAAGAGGCCACGGCGGGAAAAGAACGGTTCAAATGTCTGAAAATGGCGAAGTGACGGGCGTTTCTGAAAAAGAAACTCCTGTTTCGGGCAGCAGCGTGTTTTTGACTTTATCTTCAAAGCTTCAAAAAGTTGCTTGTGAATCCCTCAAAGCGAATGTTGAAAAAGCAAGGAAATCCGGCGCACATGACTGCGTTTCGGGCGCTGCGGTTGCAATAAACGTTAAGGATTTTTCGGTCTTAGCTGCTGCGACTTACCCGAGCTATGATCTTTCCCGCTTCATGGAAGATAAATCTTATTATTCTTCGCTTGCAGCCGACAAAGCCTTGCCGCTTCTGAACCGGGCTTTCTTGGGCGCTTATGCTCCAGGCTCGATTTACAAGCCGCTTGTGGCTATTGCTGCGCTTGAAGAAGGCAAAGTTACCCCGAGCGAAAGGATATTCTGCGGCGGGAGCTTCGGGTTTTACCCTGGTTACAAGCTTCACTGCATGGGCGTGCACGGCAAAGCGGAGCTCAAAACTGCGCTGGCAAAATCTTGCAATGTTTATTTCGCTGAGCTTGGCAGAAGGCTTGGCATTGAAACGCTTGATTTATGGGCAAAAAAGTTTGGAATAGGCGTTAAAACGGGCGTTGAAGTGGGCGAAAGCACGGGAATTCTCGCTGGGCCTGAACACTGCGAAAAACTCGGCGCAAAGTGGTATGAATCAGGCTCGTCTCAGGCGGCGATAGGCCAGTCGGATAACATGTTCACTCCTCTTCAGCTTGCAGCCTACGCAGGAACAATCGCAAACGGCGGCAAACGGTTTAAAACTCATCTTGTTAGCAAAATAACCGATTACAGCCGCAAAAACACTATAAAAGAATTCCCGCCTGAACTCATCAGCGATGCAGCGGTGAGTGAAGAGAATTTAAAAGCCGTGAAAGAAGGCATGAGGCAAGTGGCTGTTTCCGGTACGGCTAAGGATTTTTCAAACTTCCCGGTTAAAATTGCTGCAAAAACCGGAACTGCGCAGAATTTCGGCTCGGACCACACAACGTTTATTTGTTTTGCGCCTTATGAAGAGCCTGAAATAGCTATTGCGGTGGTTATCGAGCACGGCAAGATCGGAATGGCTTCAAAAAATGTTGCAAGAGATATGCTTTCAAGCTACTTTGACATAAAAAACTGAATTTAAAAATTGACAACTTTTTGTTAATTAGTTATTATAAACAAAGGACTTAAAATTTTAGATTGAAATAATCTAAGAGTTTTAATGCGTGAAATACTAGCGCTTATCTGTTTATGGGAGGAATTTTAAATGAACATTGCAATCAGTGCACAAGATGCAAAAAAAGAATTAATGGTTAGGTTCTGCATAGCTTACTGCGGAGTTCTTAGCAGGCATAAATTATGCTCAACTGCAGCAACCGGCAAACTTGTTTCGGAAGCTACAGGACTTAACATAACAACCTTTTTGGGTTCGGTTCAAGGCGGCTGTGAACAAATTGCTTCGAGAGTTTCTTGCGGAGAAATCGACATGGTTTTGTTCTTCCGTGATGCAACACGCCCGGATTTGATGGGTGATTCTGAAAATGATCTTTTAAGACTTTGCGATCTTCACACTATTCCGCTTGCAACAAATTTAGCAACGGCTGAGGTTTTGATTCACGGTCTTGAACGCGGCGACTTAGACTGGAGAAAAGTTGGCAGACCGGTTATCTAACAAATTTTGAAAAGAGGGGCGAAGAATGGGTTTAATTAGCAAGAGAATTCGTGGAATGCAAGATGTGCTGCTTGCAGACGGCCAAGAATGGATGGCTGTTTGCAACTTAATGATGCAGGAAGCTCAAGCTTACGGATTTAAATTCGCAAGGACTCCTGCTCTTGAGCACACCGAGCTTTTTGAGAGGTCTTCGGGCGACTCTTCCGACGTTGTTAACAAAGAAATGTATACTTTTGAAGACAAAGGCGGCAGAAGCGTTTCACTCAGGCCTGAAGGCACTGCGGGAATAATGCGCGCTATTCTTGAAAGCGGCGTTAGCAAATACACTTTGCCGATTAGGCTCATGTACAATGCCTCTTGCTACAGATACGAAAAGCCTCAAGCTGGAAGATACAGGGAGTTTTTCCAGTTTGGCCTCGAGCTTTTTGGCAGTTCTTCGGTTTATGCTGAGGCTGAGCTTATTAAAGTTGCAAGGAAAATTATAAGAAAATTGGGGATTAAAGGCACGAGGCTCGAAATTAACTCAATCGGCTGCAGCGAATGCAGGAAAAAGTATGTCGAAAGTCTTGTAAATTATTTTGAAAAGCACAAAAACAGCCTTTGCAAATCTTGCGCCGAAAAGCTTGAAAGGAACCCTCTGAGAATCCTTGACTGCAAAAACGAAATTTGCAAAAAAATTTGCGAGAGCGCCCCTTTAATTACGGATCATCTTTGCGAAAATTGCTCCGAAAATTTGGAAAATTTCAAAAAACGCCTTGATTTAAATGAAATCAAGTATGTCGTTAACCCGAAAATCGTTAGAGGCCTTGATTATTACACTGGAATTGTTTTCGAGTTCGTGGTTGACATTGATGATGCTCCTTTGGCCATTTGCGGTGGCGGAAGGTACGATAATCTTTCGAAAATTCTCGGCGGTGCTCCTCTTGCTGCGGTTGGCCTCGGCTTTGGAATCGAAAGAGTTATATTGGCTATGAAATCCAGAAATGCTTCTCTTGAATATATTTCTTCGCCTGAACTTTATATTGCTTCGATTGGCGAAGATGCCAGCAATTATGCCGAAAAACTTTGTGAAAGTTTAAGAGACGTTGGAATTTATTCCGAATTTGACATTTGCGAAAGAAGCCTTAAATCTCAGATGAAATATGCCGACAAAATAGGCGCGAAGTTTTGCGTGGTTTTGGGCGATGACGAAATTTCGCAGGGCAAAGTTTCGGTGAGAGATATGGCAACGGGGAATGAGTATGCTATCCCGCTGGGGGAAGATTTCGTTTCGGATTTTTACGACTTGATTTCTCTTAGAATTCCAAAATAATAGTTTGGCGTCAATAGATGTGAGTTTTGCTTGGGTTTATTGGCGCGGCTAGGCTTGATTTTTTTCTTGACAAATTTGCGTGACATGATATAATTAAAACCTAGATAGTGATTTAAAGCATAGGAACTAACATTATGCTGCTGTGGCGAAATTGGCAGACGCAATGGACTCAAAATCCATCGGTAGCGATACCGTGCCGGTTCAAGTCCGGCCAGCAGCACCAATTGTGTACGTTCCTTTTCTGTTACCCAGATTTAGGCGGAAATCAAGAGATTGGGAGTGTTAAAAGTGAACCAAAAAGCGAAGAAAGCGCCAAACCTGCACGAAAACCACAGGCAAAGAGTAAAAAGTAAATATAAGTTGCATGGTCTTGATATATTTGATAAACACGAAGTGCTAGAGATGGCACTTTTTT
>USGT01000001.1 GCA_900554335.1 uncultured Oscillospiraceae bacterium | reverse complement strand
GTTCTAACCAACTGAACTACCGGGCCATTTTACTGGTGGGAGAAACAGGACTCGAACCTGTGACCCCTTGCTTGTAAGGCAAGTGCTCTAACCAACTGAGCTATACTCCCTTGTGGCTTTTCTCTCAAGCACCAGTGTTTAAATGATACCATCTATGCAAAAAGGTGTCAAGTACTTTAATGAAAATTTTGCTAATGATTAACAAGCCGTTTTCATAAAGTTTTTTGTGCAATTTGCTATTTTGCTGGATTCAACCGCAATTTCGGGCGAATATCTTGCCCCAAAAATTCAAGCTTATCATAGCAGCCAAACACCCTGGAAGTGATTTGCGGGGTGTATTTTTCTTCGAATTCATAGGCAGAAAGGTTCGTGCTGATAATAACCGGCCTTCTTAAAATCAAGCGCGAATTGATTATATCATAAATCGCAGAGCTAGAAAAACCCGTGGAAAATTCTGTTCCAAGGTCATCAATAATAAGCAAATCGCAATCCAAAAAGTAACTTCTGCTTTCAAAAACTTCGCTGCCGGAAGATTTAAACCGCTCTTTCTCCATGCTTGCAGTCATGTTGTGCGCTGAAGTGTAAATCACGCTGAAACCCTTGCTCACAACCTCGCTTGCAATAGCCATTGAAAGGTGCGTTTTGCCAAGGCCCGTTTTGCCCATGAAAAGCAAATTCTTCGAATTTTTGCCAAAATTTTTCGCATAATCTGAACAATAGTTAAGAATATTCCTCATGCGTTTTTTGGGCGAAGGTTTGCCCTCGTCGGGGTAATAATCAAGCGAAAAACCTCGAAAGCTGCAGCCCGAAACAGGCGCCATATCACTTAATTTTTTATAAGATTCTTTTTTCAAAAGATTTTTCATGCAAACGCACATTTTGCCGTCAATGAATCCTTCGTCATTGCAAAGTTTGCAAGCAAAATCAGGCTCAAGGTAATTCTTCGGAAGCCCTGCACGCAAAATAATTTCGGCAAGCTCTTCTTTTAATTTTTCGCTTTCTTTTTTAAGGCTTTCAAGCGCTTCTTTGACGTCTCTTCCCTTCAAAACTGCTTTTGCAATTCCAACCGACATAAGCCCCAAAGATTTTTCGATTTCTTTAGCTCTGGGGAAGCGAGAATAAAAAACTTGCTTTTTCTTTTCAAGGTCGTCTGCGGCTTTGAGTCTCATTTCATAAAGCCTGTTTTCAACTTTTTCGTATGTTTCTCTGTCGTAACTCATTTGCACTTCCCCTTTGCTTTTTATTCATCTTTAAAAATGCTGTAATTTTTAAATTCTTCAATATTATATGACCGAGCGCTACTGCTTGACATTTGATTTTTAAATTTATTTTTGCTTTCTTTCGCTTGCTCCAATGTGAATATTCCCTTAGCATACCATCTTTTAAGGATGCCGTCCATATACCTTATGTTATATTTGCCTTTGGAGTCAACGCAGATGTCGTAAGCATATTTAATGAGTTCATCGCCAAGATGCCACTCGTCATACCATTTAACAATAAGTTCTTCTTCGCTTGGCGTTGGGCTTCGGTGCTCGATTCCTATCAAACCTTCGAAACGCTTCCAAAGAAGAGAATTTTTGCTAAGATTATTAATTTTACTTTCCGCTGCTTCAATGTTGTCAACGCCTGAAAGCGCCCAATTTATGCCCATTGTTTCGATATACCGCATGTTACCTTTGCCAATACTCACGGCGTACTGAAGAAGCATTAAAATAACGTCAACCGGCAAACCCTGCGAATCATGCAGCATTATTAAAACTGCGCTGTCGCTGCTTGAAATCGGCCTGCCTAAAATCACTTCAGCTTCTTTCATTAGCATGCTTATCTCAGGCGATTCTTTAATTCTTGAAGCTATGTAAACTCCGCCGGGTTTCCTGCGGCTTATGTGAGATGGGCTTGCAGTTGGCTTATTTTCTTCAGGTTTAATTTCATTTTCAGTTTTTTTGTTTTTACTTGGGAAGACTTCGAGCCTGCTCCAAAACTCGAAAGCCGATTTAAACTCTTCAGGAGTGATTTTGAGCTCTTCGCAGGCTTTTTTCATGCTAAAAGATTTGTTTCTAAGCGCCCACAAAAGCACTTTGATTTGAACAAAATCAGCCGTATTTAAATATTTGTCAACAACGCTGCAGGGGACCGCAAAAAGGAAGTCCCACTGCCCTAAACTAAGTTTATATTCCAAATTTTTCACCCAGCACTTTAACTGTTAATTTCATTAAAATAAATTTCATACCAAACGAGGAAAATATAGATAGTCCAAACTTTACGGCTGTTGTCGGCTTTGCCTTCATAGTGCTCTTCGAGAAGCGCAAGAAGCTCATCGCAATTGAAAAACTTGTGAGCATTTTCAGAAAGAAACATCTTCTTGACGATTTCATAGTATTTTTGATCTCTGAGCCAAACCCTCGTCGGAACCGGGAAGCCGAGTTTCTTTTTCTGAGCTGTTTTTTCCGGCAGCCTTTTAAGAGCTGCTACCCTTAAAGCGTATTTGGTGTTTTCTTTGCGAACTCTGAGGTTCGTTGGGAGTTTCGAAGCAACTTTGAAGACTTCTCTATCCAAAAACGGAACCCTAAGCTCAAGGGAATTCGCCATGCTCATTCTGTCCGCTTTCAAAAGGATATCGCCTATCATCCAGCTGTTAATGTCAACATACTGCATCTTTGTCACGTCGTCGTAATCTTTAACCCTGTCATACAAAGCTTTGCATTTTTCGTGCGGGTCGCTCGCAAGACTTGAATCCCTTAAAAGCTTTTCTTTGTCTTCTTTTGAGAACATGAAAGCATTGCCGATGAATTTTTCTTCAGTGCTTTTTGAACCCCTAATTATATAGTTTTTGCCTTTAAATCTGAGCGGAATCTTTTTAACAAGGTTAGCAAGGAAAATGCGCACGCTTTTCGGCAAAATCTTCTTGTAAATTTTGAAAGCATCCGGCTCATGATAAATGTTATACCCGCCGAAGAGCTCGTCTGCCCCTTCGCCTGAAAGAACAACTTTAACATATTCGCTTGCAAGCTTCGAAACGAAGTAAAGCGCAATGCAGGAAGGGTCCGCTAAAGGCTGGTCCATATGATACTGAACCTTTTTAATCGAAGACCAAAATTCCTCTGAAGAAATTATCTTGTGATGGTGCTCAACTTTGATTTTTTCAGAAAGCTCTTGAGCCCAGGAAACTTCGTTGTATTTTTCGCCGAAATCAAACCCAACTGTAAAAGCCTTTTGGCCCTCGAAATAAGAAGCCACATAGCTTGAATCAATTCCGCTAGAAAGAAAACATCCAACCTCAACGTCGCTTATTCTGTGGGCTTCAACCGAATTTTTGAAAGCTTCTTCGATTTCTTTCGTTGCAGTTTCAAGGCCAAGAGTTTCGTCGGCTTCGAACCTTGCTTCGAAATATCTTTCTATTTTAACTTCTCCGCTTAAATCATAAGTGAGCGTGTGCCCCGGCATAAGGCAGAAAACGCCTTCGAAGAATGTTTCCGGCGGGAGCGAATACTGGAATGAAAGATAGTTATCAAGCGCTTTTTTATTGAATTTCTTTTCAAACCCCGGGAAAACAAGAATGCTTTTAATTTCGGAAGCATAAACAAAATTTCCCCCGATTTTCGCCCAGTGAAGCGGTTTTATTCCAAAGGGGTCTCTTGCCAAAAAGAGCGATTTATTTTTTCTATCCCAAATCGCAAAACCGAACATTCCTCTTAACTTTTTAACAAGATCTTTGCCCCACTGCTCAAAACCATGAACCAAAACTTCAGAATCCGTTTCGGTGTAAAATTTATGGCCTTCAGATTCAAGCTCTTCTCTTAAAGTTTTATAGTTATAAATCTCGCCATTAAAAGTCAAAACCAAAGTATTCGACTCATTGTAAATAGGCTGTTTGCCGCTGTCAAGGTCAATTATGCTAAGGCGCCTAAAACCCATAGAAATATCTTTATCAAGGAAATAACCTGAATCATCAGGGCCTCTGTGAGTTATTATCTCCGTCATATTTTCTATTACTTTTGAATTATTCGGAGTATCTCCGACGAATCCGCAAATTCCACACATGTTAACATTTCCTCCGTTTTGATTTTCTCGTGCTTAAAGATTATATCACGAAAGCTTTTTTCTTACAATTCTATATTTAAAACTTAAGCTGCTATGCAATTTCGCATAAATAGTATATGTATTTTATAGAAATAAATAATTATTATTGACATTTTTTGATATAAGTAATAAAATATTATCGTTAACTTGAATAAACATAATTGATTGGAGGAAATAATTATGAGCAGAGGTTACAGAAACATTTCGACAATTAGCGATGTAAAGTATAAAGGCATTCACCCCATGGAAAAGAAAAAATTTATTAAAAACATGAACGAAAACATTAAAGAGTTTAATGAATTTTGGAAAGAAAAATCGGTAGAAATTAAATCAGAAATTGAAGAGCTTTTTGATATTGACGCTAATGGAACTGAGACTATTCAAGATCTGCTTAAAGAAAACGGCATTAAATTAAGCGAAAGCGCAATCGAAGAAGCTTTTGCCAACAATGAAATTCAAACTAGCGCCCTGGATGAAGCCAAAATTTTAAAGAAAGTTTCGAATAAATATTCTGAGGACATACAAGATCTTATCGAAGAAATCACAAAATCAAACCCAAAGGAAACCCTCGAGGAAAAAGCTGAAAAAGCCGACAATTTTTTCGAAGAATTTTCCAAAGACGGCACTAACGATAAAATAGATGAAGAAATTCAAAGATTAATCGGCCATTCGCTAGCAAAAGAATTCAAGCCAATTGCAAAAAGAGAAAATGTTCAAAAAAGCAAAAATAGCGAAACAAAGAAGAAATTAGTAAGATTAATCAACAAATTACTTGCGGACATAGACAGAAATGACGACATGAGCTACGAAGCCAAAAAAAAGTCCACCTCTTCGCTAAAAAGATTCAGAAAAAGCTTTATAAACGATGAATCATCTATAGTTAAAAGGCAAGACATTAACTTTTTAAAACAAACAACAAGCGCACTTGCCGGAGCTGACCCGAAATTAGGCATTGAAATTTCAAAACAACAAAAGAAAACCAAAAACATTAAAGACATAGAACAAAACGTGGAATTAATCACGAATCAGTTCACGAAAATTGCGCAAAGCACAAGGGCTTCAAAGCCTTCAAATTTGGTTTCTTCAGTGGAAACATTGAGCCAAAAACTCGAACCAAAAACCGAAAAATCAAATTCTAAAACATTCGAAGAAATCCTCAAAGAAACTAAGGCGAAATTAAGGAAAGTTACGCCTAATAGTAAATCTGCATCTACCGCCAAAAATGCAAGCAGCAAAAACGCCAGCAATAAAAACAGCACTCAAAACCTCACAGAAATGCTAAGAGAAAGCATGGCAAAGAAAAATAAAGAAGCAATGGAAAGCGGCGAATTCAAGGAATTTTTTGAACAAGCTGAAAAAGAAGCCAAAGAATGGGCAGAAAGCGAGAAAAAATCAGCAAAGCAAACTCCTCCTGCTCCTCCGAAAAACAAACCTGCGACAAATCAAACCAAAAACACATCTTCCAATAATTCGAAGCCGAAAAATTTGAAAGACGCTTTAAAACAAAGAAGAGAAAGCATGGGCTATAACGACGAAACGGATAACGAACCGGAAGAAGAGGAAAATTGGGATTAATAAAAAACTTTCAGGCCTCTGCGCGACTTTAATGTTGTGACGGAGGCCGACTTTATTTTTATATATTTAATTCATGTATTAATAGCTTAAAATTATTTTTTATTGACTATTATTTATAAAAATGATAGAATACTGAAAAAATGGAGATACTAAAATAAAGGGAGAATTTCATATGCAATTGATACAGATTCCATACGTTAAAGATTTGAAATACAAAGGTTTACACCCTATTGAAAAGAAAAAGACTCTTCAAAAAATAAACTTGCTAATCGATAAGTTTAATGAATTTCATTCAGATCTTTTCATTAAGAGTGATTCTCCGTTAGGTAAGCTCACTAAAAAATACGGTAAAAGCAGAGAAATAATAAGACTTTTAAAAAAGCAAAACCTAGCTGTTTACTACTCCATGTGCACTCCATATATTGAGCAAAATAAACGTGATTTATATAAAAAAGCAACTGAATTTGAAAAAAATATGATAAAAGACTTTAAAAAATTCATAAAATTCTTAACAACCTGTGGTTACAAGCTTATATACATCAATTTGAACATAGAAGGCAGCGAATTTTGGAAAATTTACACCACTACGAATAACGGCAAAAGTTTAACAATTAAAAACCCGCAATACAATGATCTGGTAGAAGAATATATAAAAACACTTGAAGACGAGTTCGAAAAATGCAATATTAACACCATTTCTAAAGTTAAAATTTATTTGACTGATCAAGAAGAAAAGAAATTAAAGGAAATGATAATTTCTCTGCAACAGCTCACCCTAGGCCTTGAAAACGAAATTTATAAAGATACGTCTTTAAAAAAAGAAATGGGAGGAGTAATAGATGCAATAAAAGCCACTATAAAAATAATCAAGTCCGGAGAAGGCAATCTTTCAGATAATAAGATGAAATCATTAAAGAGAGCTTTTAAAGGTATTCCGAAATTTGAAGAAATAATGGAAACTAACGCAGACACTTTGAAAGCAAAATATTTTTTGCCTACAATGAAATCTGATAAAAAAACCAAAAAAATTATACTCGCCATTGTGGCTGTGCTAAATAATTATGCTACTAGATATGATTTAAGAGCGAAAATTACTGAAAACATTAAAAAATATGTTACTGAAAACAGTCCTTCAACTTGAAGCATCAATATTTTTTCAAACTTAAATATATAACTTCAAAAATATATAACTTCAAATTAGCGTGATTTAATAAAAAAATAAAATATCAGGAGTGTTTTTCCATGGAAAGAGGAATAAGAAAAATACTTGTGCCGCACGTCACAAATATAAAATATAAAGGTTTCCACCCTATTGAAAAGAAAAAAACAATTAAAAAAGTGAACTTGCTGATTGACAAGTTCAACACCTTTGCTAGAGATATGGACGAAAAACTCAATAATATAGAAGAAGCTGAGGCATCCACTAAAAAAATAAAAGAAATTGTGGTAGAAAACGGCTTAGGCGCTTGCTACGGGCTTGCTTCCACCTATTACACTGATCTTACTAATAGAGTACGTGCAAAGCATGAATCAATGATGGTAAATCAAAAAAAGGAATTTGAAAAATTTATAAAAAAATTAACAACTTCCGGCAGAACCCTTGAAAATATAAACAAAGAAATAGAAGACAATGACTACTGGAGACTTTACAAAGCTACTAGTGACGGTAAGGGTTTAATAATCGACAAATACAAATATCATGATGCTGCGCTACATTTTCAAACTACTTTTAAACTGTATGTTCGAAAATATATGGCTTCAACAATTCAGATAATTAAAACATATCTGATAAATAAAGAAAAAGAAAAGATTGGAGAATGCAAAGACTACGCTCAAAACTTGGCAAAAATGCTTGACGCAGAAGCAGCCAAAGCATCTCTCACGGAATTCGAAAAAACTGAGCTTAAGAACTTATCATCCGTGCTTAAAAAAATCGCTACGATAGCTCAAAACAAATCAGGTAATCTTAATCAAGCAGAAATAGCGCTTTTTCACAGCTATTTCAAAGGCAACCGCGTTTACAACGATGCGTCAGAAGATGTTGAAGAAAAGGTAAAAGAAAAATATTTCCTTCCTATGATGAATTGCGAACCAGCAACCAAAAAAATAATACTCATACTAATGTCTATTTTAATTGACGTTGGAAGTAAAGAAAAAGCAGTGAAACAAACAATTATGATAAATCTTGAAAGATACTCAAGATCTAAAAGAAAAGTTAAGGAAAAGTTCGGAGAAAAAGTCAAAGAAAATATCACTATTTCACAAAGCGATTCTTAATTTAAAATGTTATTTGAAAGAATCTTTTAAAATGTTAATTGATTTTTTTTCAAGCCTGGAAACATATGATCTTGAAATTTTAAGCCTCTGTGCAACTTCGCGTTGTGGCAGGGGTTTATTGCCGCCCAAACCATATCTTAAACATATGATTATTCGCTCCCGGGGGCTTAAAAGGCTTAAAATTTTTCTGTTTAATTTTTGAATATCCATTTTAAGGTCAATTTCATCAGCGATTGATTTATCGCAGGCAATTGTGTCTATAAGAGTTAAAACATTACCATTTTTATCAGTTTCAATCGGTTCATCCATCGAAACATCAAGCGACGAT
Organism: uncultured Oscillospiraceae bacterium; assembly: GCA_900554335.1. GTDB lineage: Bacteria > Bacillota > Clostridia > Oscillospirales > Acutalibacteraceae > UMGS1491. The sequence goes on along the minus strand of USGT01000001.1, from coordinate 171,370 downwards.
TTATTAGCAGATCTGAAGTACATCAAAATTTCATTTGCTATTCTCACACTTTGTCTTCAAAATATTTCCAATACTTGAAAACGGTTTGTCATCGTTTGAACCGAATAGATATATATGCACATTTTCCCCATCCCACACTATTTTATCTACGAGTATTCTTAATGCTTTTCGTTTTTGTTCTACGTCCATAGTATCAAAAGTGCGGTTAAAAGATAAAACCAAGTTTTTTATATTATCAAATTCAATTTGTGATAGATCTTGATTTTTTATCAAATTTTCAAGTTCTTCTTTCTTTTGCAAAAGCCTATTCTTTTCACTATCAAGGCTATTTATTTTTTCAGTAATATATTTTTGAGCAGGAGTGCCCTGAGCACCAGAAAGAGCTTGCACCAAAGCTGAAATTTCCTTTTCTATATTAGATAAAGATTGAGAAATTTTTGAAATTTCCTCTTCATAATTTTCAGTCTTTAGAGCAATTTCTTTTTTTGCTCTAGAAAGCTCGTTTAGAAACTGTGAATTATCTACGGTAAGCTTTTTGATTTCTTCGCAAACCGTCTTGTCTAAAATATTTCCATTTAGATTTTTCATTTTGCAGTTATGACGACGGCTTTTTTCTTTTAACTGACAAAGATAGGTGTATATATACTCTCTAGAGGCATTTTTTCTTTTGCTAAGCTTAGGTCGCATAAAGTCGCCGCAATTTCCGCAAAGCAAAATTCCAGATAAAAGCGCCACGTTACTTTTAGGTTTGCGATACGATTTTGAAGAATTTTGGGCTAATTGTTCCTGAACTGAAATCCAATCAGATGAAGAAATCAACCCCTCATGTTTTCCTACAGAAATAATCCAATCTTTAATTTCCCTAGTATAATTACGTTTTCCTTCCTTTTGTATAGTTTTGTTATAAGCCATTATTCCGTGCTTACCATCAAATTTACTTTTTATATCATTTTCATCCGAAAATTCTACTCCGTTATCAACGAAATAATTAAAAGCAGTTTCGTCAGCCATCATATATACAGGATTTTCTAAAATATTTTTTACAGTAAACCTTGTAAAGATTTTTCCGTTTTTTGTTTTAATGCCATTTTGTATTAAATAAGTTTCAACTTTTGTAAGAGAATTTTTTTCTTTAAATTTTTGAAATATTAACCTCACTAATTCAGCTTCTTCGGGAATTATTTTGAGTTTAAACATTTGTTTGGATTTTCCGTCAACAACTATTTGCTTGACTTTTTCAGATTCATATCCCGTTGGGCATATTCCACCAAGCCACCGCCCTGTGCGTGCGAGCATTAGCATGTTATCCCTGATTCTTTCGGCAATTGTTTCTCTTTCAAGTTGAGCAAAAACAGACGCAATATACATCATTGCTCTACCCATAGGTGTCGATGTATCAAATTGTTCTTTTATGGATACAAACGAAATATTGCGATCATTTAAATCCGTTATTAACGAAGAAAAATCGCTTACATTTCTACTGATTCTATCAAGTCGATAACATATTATGTAATCCACTTTTTCTTTTTTGGAATTTGCCATCATTTTTTTGAACATAGGTCTTTCTAAATTTTTTGCTGAAAAACCTTCATCTTCATAAACAACAATTTCTTTTTCTTCTATATTCTTGATATGTGAATAAAGATACTCCTTACACATCTCAACTTGGTTTTCGATGGATTCACCTTTTCCGGTGTATTTGGACTTTCGACTGTAAATATAATACATTTTATTTACCCCTTCTATTAATATAGTCTGAAATTATTTTTACACATAAATTAGATATAGAACGTTGATCTTCTTTTGCCAACATATTAAGTTTTTCCTTCAGCTCTTTATTTATTGTTATTATCATGCGAGTATTATTTTTAGAAACTGACATTTTAATCTTCCCCCACTTCAATAGTATTTTTTATATAATATCATAGTGATGCATGTTTTTTTAATAATAGTTATTTTAATTAAGGTAGTCTTAAATTCTAGAAAATGTTATACTTTTGGGATAAACAGTACTTTTGAAAAATCAGATATTCCAGCAATTCAAAAAGATAGTTTGTCTGAATTGTTTTGTGAATCGGGAAAAGCTAGTTATTTTTATGTCAAAAACACTTTAGGTAAACATATTATTGATAATTTAATCAAAGATTCAAAAGGAAATATTGCCTCATATATAGAGCTCCAAAAAGATTTAGCGGGAATGTTTTCTTTAGTTCGAAAGGGATTGATTAAAAAAATTCAACTATCTGACGGAAAGTATATAATCACCAAAAGAAACAACCCTGAAAAAGTAGGCAAATTCGAGAACGAACAAAAAATAATTTCTGAAATATCTAAAAGGCTGAATTTTTGTGATAATAATAAAATAAAATGTGATGATTTTTATTTATCTTTGATAAATTCACTTGCCATTATCGGAGTTCCTAATTGCAGTGCATACTACTCAGTTATGATGTATCAACCTGGCAGAACTTTGGAAGAAATATTGCTATCCGAAAAAGACAGCAAAACAAGGCAATTTCATTTCAAAAACATACATAACATATTGGAAATTTTATATAGTAAGGGCATAATTTGGACGGATATGGCTCCCAGAAATATCATAGTCGATGAAACTGGTGAAATCCCCACTTACTACATTTTGGACTTTGAGAAAAGCAAATTATTAAGCTCACCTGCAAGTCCAAAAGAAAAAGAAGAACATTTGCGTGGTCCTGTTTGCGTTGAAGAATTCGGGGCTATATGTTCCCTAGATGAACTTAAACAAATATTTGACTTCAACCCGGATAATTGGGATTTTAGTTCTGAAAAACCTGTACCTTTTGCAAAGCCCAAACGAGAGCTATTAGCCATATTTAAGGGCAGAAATCAACATAATTTTACTTTTGGGCAATATAATAAACTAGAACGAGAGATTCTAAAAGTACGATTGCCTATAATTAGAGATCATCAAATTTTTTACCCCTTGCATTGCAGTTTTAAGGTAGATCATTACTTAGGTGCAGATTATGACCGTAAATTGACCGAAATATTTTTGAGTTCTTGTAAATTTAAGTTATTTATTAGTGTTATAAAGGTGATACAAGATTTACTTGAGCTTTTAGAAAACAGCATCATTACAAGTGAATTTATTTCTATGTGTCGTAATGAATTCGAAACTTTAAATAGCCCCACTAATAAATTAATGGAAAAACTCAAAAACAGTATTGATAGCTTATATGAACTAAAAGACAATAAAGAATTATTTTCCGAATTTGTTTTTAAATTAGATTTGAAAAGGACATTTTTTAAAAATTATACAGAGTGCTTTTCGGTTTTTAATAGCACTAGTGTATGCAAAAAGAATTTTTCTTCCGTGGAAACTAAAATATCAAATATATTTGAGCATATAAATTACAGTAATAATATTGAAATGATATTTTTGTCAGGCGGTTACGGTCGTGGTGAAATCACTCCTTCTTCAGACGTCGATATAGCTGTAATCGGCAACAATACAACAGATACCCAAAAGAACATAAATAATAAAATAGATTCAATTTTGGGTATGGACGTGGAATATTATCCTTTTTCAAATAAAAATATTAAGGAATATGTAATAAACAATCCTCAATATTTGATTGATATTGCAAAATGTAAATTAATTTATGCAACTAAATCATCAAGCAATCATCTAAAAGACATTGTTGAAGAGCTTTCGAATGATCAGAACTTTTTAAGGAAACTTATTGATACTTATCTAAAATACCTAGGCAAAAAAGACTATCTAAAATTTTTACTCGAAAGTATAAACGTTTTACTATATTTATTCAAAAAAAATATTGATGAAAGTTTTTATGACATTTTGACGTATTACAAAAACATTTTGATTTCAAACAAACTACATAAATATTATCATTATCGTGATTTTGTTTTTTATCCTGCACAATTAGAAATGATACATAGAGATATTGTAATATTTCTCAACACCCTAAAAGAAAATTTAATTTAAAAACGGAGGAATCAATATTCTGTTATGAGAAAAAAATTAGTTTGCTTATCAACTGCTGTGTTCATGCTTCTATCTTCCTTGAAAGTCTATGGCATAGAAAGCAATAATTAGTTATACTATTATGTAATTGTAAACTTGAAGCAATTACATTAGGTGTAATAAATCCATAAAAACCTTCTTTTAAAATTTTGATTTTTGCAGGGTCAAAAACATTAATAATAATCTATTTTACCTTACGGAAATTCGAAGTTACTAGGATTTTTGTAAAACTTCATAATAGATTGAATTGTACCTATAATGTTATTAATATCATAATATTGGCACAGAATATGCTTGGGCATTGGTATAAAAAATAAACAAAAACTCCTCAATTTTTTGAAATCTAGGAGTTTTATTAATTAATTTAGATAAAACATAAAGAAATCAAGACGCGTAGTCTTGATTAAATTTTATCCAAATAATTTTTGTTTAACTTCTTCATAAAGTATACGTTTATAACTTTTTATTTCTATAATATAAATGTTTTTATTCGTTTCTAACAAGAAATCGGGAGTATATTGTCTGCCATCTTTCCAAATAATTTTTAGTTGGTTTTGTGCAAGTCTTAGCCATTTTAAAGCATTTGAATCTCTTTCTAGAACGATTGAAAATGTTTGTTCAGTAACACTGTAAAACTTATATTCCGTATGACATGCCTTAAAAAATAGTCAAAAACCTTACTTTTTATTTCATACCCTGTAAAATTAGATGCATATTTTTTTACATCGTCTTGCTTATATTTATTACACCAAACCTTTCAAAATTTTTAAATCTTTATCACTAAATGAGGTTATACCCTTAAGTACAAAATTAAGTTGTTTCAAGAAATCTGTCAAAAAATAAGAATTCAGGGTATTTAAGTTTTACTCATAGAATAAATAAACACAATATTTGAAAATGACTTATCCATTTGCAATACAATTTAAAAATGAATGAAAATTGTTGAAATTTGTAAAAATATATGGTATAGTATTTACATAATTTGTGAAAAAGAATGGTGATGAAAATTGTTAAAAAAGGGTCAAATAAAATTTACTAAAAAGGCTGCTAAAAAAGCCAGAAAAATAATAGTTAAAGAAAAAGCAGATAATTTTATAATACTATTGAATTCACATACTTCCAAACCACCAAGTTTGACAAACCTCTCTAAAAAACTTTTAGAAGTCAAACAGGATATATCAGCAAAAACTAAACTTTATACTAATAACATTAAAAAATCGGAAAAATTTTTTTATAAAACTCTAGTAAATATCGGAAAACTTAGCCTGATATTTAGTCCTTCGTTTGGATGTGTTTTGTATATAGATAATCAAGAACAGTCTAAATATGAAAATTTGAAACTCCCACAATTAATATGGCCTACAGTATACTTAAATGAATCTGATCCTACAGCTTGCAAAACATTCGAAACTATTATAAAAACAAAATCTATTGATCTAGCTGATTTGATTTTAGAAACCAAAGGAGAGATATAAATTTATGGCAAGTTTCCATGACATTATAGCAATTTCAAACAAAAACTCTGCAGAGGAAATAAAAAACTTTTTGTCTAGAAATGATACAAAACTTATGTCTGGCAAAAGCCTTAATTCACGTTATAAGCATAGTAAAATAACGGACAGTGGATATCAAAAATCAACCGCTAAAACTAGTAAAAAAACCAACTCTCAGTCAAGCATAGGTCCTGTAGGAGATTCAAGTGGAAAAGGCGGCCCGCCAAAAAAACCTCTAGGGATAATCCTCAACAAAACCACGGGACTGATAATAGTGAATACATTAAAAAGCTGGTTGAAGATCTTAATCAAATTCTGGAACATGAAATAAATAGGATACGCAAGGAATTTCATGAATACAATGAGCTTAATTCTTTAATAGAAGAAATTAATCAACAAGCAAACAATGAAATTAATGAATTTAGTAAATTAGAAAAAAACAAAAAAATCTACTCTATTAATAATAGTTTTAATAAATCACTAATAAATATCATTAGAATAGTTAGAAGGGTAGAAAATAAATACCGCTTAAGAAGAGCTGCTCAACATGCGAATGTTAGAGGAAATAGTCCAAATCAAATTTATATTAATGACGGTGCTAATAAAAGAAACACGAAACCAAAAATTTCTCAGTTATTAGAACGTGATAAGGCCATAGATCTTACAAATACAGAAACCTCGAAAACTGTTAATATACCAACACCATTTGGAATTGTAAATATAAGAAAGGGTAGTAAATTGAGTTCAAGAGTAATTTTTACTAGTGAATTTCAAAAAGGCGCAACTTATACTCAAATTTCTTCGAATTTAGATGAATATTTTAGACATAATGGTAAAGAAAATACCATAGCAATGCTTAAAGATATTCTAAAATATTTAGAAACATATGCAAAACCTGAAGATACCGTCAACAATGCTTTAGAAAGTCTACAAGATAGAGTTACAAATAGCAAATTGTCCTTTACCTCTCAAAAGCAACGTGAAAGCGCCGCTACACTTTGTGCTATACTTATGCTTTGTGAATCAGGAGAAGATAGAAGTAATAATGGCGGAAAAAGAGAAAGAGGTTTAATTAGAACTCTAATTAAAAACATACAACAAGAAACAACGACGACACCTTTCGGAGATGCATTAGGTTCTGTTGAACGCGGTAATTATAAAGAAGGGTATTATACACCATCCGCAAGAGGAAATAGTATTGAACCTGGCGGAAATGTACGCGGCAAAGTAATGTCGGAAAAAGTAATTAAAGAGGCTGTAAAAAATTTAACCGATACGATAATACTTAACGATGAAATAAACAATGCTAAAATAGATTATTCCGATAACTCTGAAGAAAATATTACCGAGTCTATAGATGATAAAACAATAAAAGATAAAATAATTGAAGAACAGGCCTCAATTTTCATTTCAAATGATGGAAGAAGGTATGAAATAGATAGTAATCCTGGGTTGGCAGGAGGATGTTTATGGAGAATACTTGAAAGAAATGGCGTATCTGATTTGAAACAAATTTTCAATTCAAGAAATAGTAATATAATTTATGGAAAAGATGTTAATTATAATAATTTAGGAGATTTACTAGACTATATTAATAGAAATAATAATGAAAATATTTACTATACGATTCATATTGATGTGTTTTCATACGATGGATTTTATTCTCCCACAATTAGTGGAAATATAGCCGGTACAATTTATAATAACCGTAATTTGGAAAATAAAACCATAAATATCGCTCTTATATATGGTCCAGACGGAAATGGCCATTATGTTGAACAAATGCAATAGTATTACTTACCCTATTGACAAAAATTAAAAATCGAAATATAATATTATGTATAGTTTAAGTATTATTTAATTGTTGATAAGGAGTTTTTGATATGGAATTAAAAAAAATCATGTTGATACCGATTTTATCTTTATTTTTAGTTAATCCAAAAGCTTATGCATTTCCCAAAAATCCCATCAAGATAAACACTTCAAATATTTCTTCCGGAATAGTAGAAATAATGGAAGCAAAAAGAAGTTGGGATAATCCGATATACAGTTGTAAAAATTTAAAATTAGGAGAACTAGAATTTAAATTTCTCGAATCTGTTAATGGAAAAATTATAATGCCAGATACAGAACTCTATAAAAATATAATGAGTATTTATTCCAATCTTATCAATTTGGATTGTCAAGCCGACTACCATGAAGAAATGTATAAAGAAAATGAAATTTCTGAGTCAGAAAAAGATAAATTTTTCGATAGTTATTATAAAAAGATTTCTAAAATGAACAATCAAATTTTAAATTTATTAATTGAAAACAAAAGTGTTTTTGAGTGTAAAGTTCAATAAATTATTTTTATCAGCCGTATCATTTATTTGATGCGGTTTTATTATTTTTAAAATAAAAACCAAAAGGTTATAAACACAATTAGCTTTGAATTTGACTTAAATAAAAGCTATGAGGTTTTGTAATCATAATTTTTCCGAAATTAATAATATTATAAACATAACAAACTTACATATAAAACCGAATTTAAGATGTTTTATTGTTTTTGAAAGTAATAGAAATGCCAAAAGTGGTACATTGAAAATTGAAGAAAATAATGCTCGCTTTGATAAAATTATTTGCGCTAACCAAATCGAAAAGGAAATGGCAAAATGCTTAAGTTGGAAATAGTGCAATTACAAGTTCAGAAGAGTCATAAGTGACACGATTTTAGGCTCAAAACTGAACAATGACACAATTATTCACAGAAAAATTGTAAAGAATGCACTACGGGCAGATGATAACTGAAATTAATTTAAGCACCCTAATGTTACGACCTAAATGGTTGTTTTTTTATGTCCATTTTTACATTTTGCTTTAAATATTCGGAATATAGAATTTTAAAAATTAAATTTAGAATTTTAGTAAAGACTAAAGATGCTCTTCTTCAGTGATAGTCAAAGGATGATAAAAACATTGCAAGTAATAAGGTAACTTCAGTAATATAGCCGTAAAATTCGTGTTTCATAATTTTTATGAGATAAAATATCTTAATTAAGTCATAGTACAAGCAACAATATTTATATACTTACTATAAAAAGATTTATTAAAGAAGGTAAGCTGTAAATGAACATCATTTTATATAAGCCCAAAAATAAGGAAAAGGCAAAAATTTTGAGCGCTAAAGTTGCAGAAATTTACGGCGTTACTGTTCAAAATATTATTGAAAAACTAAACTGTTCAAAAGAACAAAAGTTAAAATTATTAGATGAAATACAATCATGTAAAGAAAAAACTTTATAATTAACTCAAAACCCTGTCTTTAAAAATTTTTATATAGTTGTTTTTTGCAATATCTTCCTTAGTAAAATTTAAACTACTTGCCCATAGTAAAGAAATAAATTATATCCATCCATAATAAGTTCAGTTATGTCAACTTCATAAAGATTGGCTATTTTTAATGCATTTGTTGTATCCATTATGTTAATATAGAATTTTCAATGCACCTTGCAGAATAACTAGATAGCCTAACCCCTTTGTCAGGTTTAAAAGTATTAACGGCTTTAATAAGCCCAATTGTTCCGATTGAAATTAGGTCATCGCAGTCGTTACTTCTCATTCTGTATTTTTTTGAAATGTGCGCAACTAATCTTAAATTATGATTTATGAGTTTATTTTTGGCTTTTTCGCTTCCCTCAGCAAGCATTTTAATATATTTTGTTTCATCTTTTTTTGAAAGCGGCCTTGGAAAAGAATTTTGAGAAACAACATGAAGCGCCAGAAACGGTAAGTTAAAAATTAGCTCTGCGAGACTCGCCCACCACATCAAATCACCTAGCCTTAACGTAAATAAAGTATTACAATTAAAGATATGAATATTAACCTCAATTTGTGCATGTACAATTATTGATTATATCTTAAAAAAGTGATATCTTATTTTTACAATACAATTTTTGGTGAAGTATATGAAAAATGAAATCGAAACTCAAAAAATAATCTTAATTTTAAAAGAAACTTACCCAGATGCCACATGCGCTCTTGTTTATTCCTCACCGCTCCAGCTTTTAATTGCGGCAAGGCTCTCAGCGCAATGCACCGACAAAAGAGTAAACATGATCACTCCCAAGCTTTTTTCTAAGTTTAAATGTGCTAAAGACTTTGCAAACGCTGCTGAAGAAGAAGTTGAGGCTATTATAAAGCCTTGCGGGCTTTACAAAACAAAAGCCAAAAATATAATCGGCATGTGCAAAAAAATAGTTTCTGATTTTAACGGCGAAGTGCCTTCAAAAATGGAAGATTTAACCTCTCTTCCAGGAATAGGTAGGAAAACAGCTAACCTCGTTCGCGGGGAAATTTTTGGGAAACCAGGAATAATCGTCGACACTCATTTTTCAAGAGTTACAAGCCGAATTGGCTTTCATAATTTGAAAGACCCTGTAAAAATAGAAAAAGAAATGAAAGAAATAATCCCTGAAGAAGAAACTTTGAAATTTTGCCACAGAATTGTGATTCACGGCAGGAACATATGCAAAGCAAGGAAACCCCTTTGTGAAAAATGCCCTCTTAAAAAAATGTGCGATTACATCATACGAAAGGAAAATGAAAAATGAGCTCAAAATTTTATGTTACCCTAGCTGAAATAATCGAAGAAATTTCTTTTAAAATAGCTCATATGCCTGAAGACCCTTCCAAAATTAAAATAACTTCAAGAGATATAAACAGGCTTGGCCTGCAGCTTATTGGCTCGCTTACAGACTTTGATAATTCCAGGATTTTAACCATGGGCGTAAGCGAAGACCACTTTTTATCCACCTTGGAATCAGACGAAATTTACAAATCAATTGAAGCAATTTTGTCGCTAAAACCGCCTGTTTTGATCATCACCGCAGGCATAAAGCCTATTCCCGAAATAATCCAAGTGGCTGAAAAATATCATGTGCCGATTCTTACTTCCGATGACTCCGCCGCAGATGTAACAAGCGCACTAGGACCATTTTTAAACCTCAAGCTTGCGCCAAGAATAACTCGTTCAGGCGGCTTTATGAACGTTCACGGCGAAGGAGTTTTGTTAATCGGCGAAAGCGGAATAGGAAAAAGCGAAACCGCTATCGAACTTTTAAAAAGAGGCCACAGGCTCATTTCGGACGATTTGGTTGAAATAAGGAAAATAAGAAAAAACACTTTAATAGGTTCTTCGCCAAAAAACATACGTCATTTTATTGAAGTTCGAGGCATAGGAATAATAAATGCAAGAACAATTTTCGGAATTGGGGCCGTTAAAATAAGCGAAACCATTGATATTGTTGTAAATCTTGAATTTTGGAAAGACGAAAAAGAATACGACCGCATCGGCGAAGAAGTTTCTTACACCGAAATTCTGGGAGTTAAAGTCCCTTATGTTGACATTCCCGTAAGGCCAGGAAGAAACCTTGCTATGCTAGTTGAAATTGCTGCAATGAACAACAGGCAGAAAAAGCTAGGCTATAACGCCGCAAAAGACCTTTTCAAAAATCTTGGGATGGAATACCCGGAATCGAAAAACCCAAAAATAAAAAAATGCATCTGGGATATATAACCTAAAAGGAGAAACATGACTAATTTAATTGCAAAATACAAAAATCTTATAAATCTTTCAAAAACTTTAAACTGCAAATTTTTAGAAAATGAACCGCTAAAGAAGCACACTTCGTTTAAAATCGGCGGGAATGCGGACGTTGTTATTTTCCCGAAAAACGAAGAGACCTTAAAAACTCTGATGAAAGAAATAAAAAAAGAAAGCCTCCCCTATTTCGTTTTGGGCAAAGGCTCGAATATGCTCGTTGCCGACAGTGGCTTTAGAGGTGTTGTTTTAATTTTAGATTCCGAATTTAAAACTATCGAAAAAGAAGGAGATATTCTTTGCTGCAAAGCGGGTGCTCCTTTGGCTAAAGCTTGCGTATTTGCTATGAAAAATGGCCTTTCAGGCCTTGAATTTGCTTGGGGCATTCCGGGTTCTTGCGGCGGGGCGCTTTACATGAATGCGGGAGCCTATGGCAGCGACATGTCAAATGTCATTTTAGAAGCAACGCACCTAAACGAAAAAGGCGAGCTCGAAACCTTGACTAAAGACGAAATGGAGCTTTCTTACCGCAAAAGCATTTATTCAAAGAAGCCTTTTATTATAACTTCTATGAAGCTGCTTTTGAAAAAAGACGACCCAAAAGAAATTAAAAAGAGAATGTATGAAATAATATCAAAAAGAAAAAGCAAGCAACCGCTCGAATTTCCAAGCGCAGGAAGCACTTTCAAAAGGCCAGGAAATGGCTTTTACGCAGCAGCGCTTATTGAATCGGCCGGGCTTAAAGGAACTAGCGTCGGCGGTGCGGCAGTTAGCAGCAAGCACTCGGGCTTTATAGTAAACAAAGGCGGCGCAACTGCAAATGACGTTGCCGAGCTTGTTAAAATCGTTAAAGAAAAAGTTTATGAGCAAAATAAAATAAATCTTGAATGCGAAATTAAAACCTTAGGAGACATTAAAATTTAAAAATTGCGAGGGAATTATGAATTCATTTGCAAGCAAAGTTAAAAATGAAATATCATCCGTCAAAAACGAAAATTTGCAAGAAGCCACGGCAAAACTGCAAGGAATGCTCGTTTTTGGAGGAAAATTCAAAGAAGAAAGCTTTTTAGTCTCTTACGAAAACAAAGAAGTGGCCGAAAAGCTCTCCTTGCTGGTTTCATTTGCGTTGCCGCTTCTTAAGCTTGAAAAAGAAACCCTTAAAACCGCAAAAAAAACTTTGTATTTATTCAAAATGGATTCAAACCAAAAAATTTTGAAAGATTTAATTTCTTCCAAGCCTCAAAACTTAGAAGCTTTCATTTCGGGCGCGTTTTTATCCTGCGGGAGCATAACTAATCCGCAGGTTGATTATCATCTTGAGTTTCATTTATCTTCTCTAGATTTATGCAATATTCTCATGGATGCGCTTAAAAACCTCGAGCAAATCAAACTAGACCCCAAGATAATAAAAAGGCGCGGCAGCTATTTTGTTTACATAAAAGGAAATGAAAAAATAAAAGATTTCCTGGTTTTAATCGGTGCGAATTCCTGCGCTATGGAATTCATTCAGGTGAAAATGATAAAAGAAGTCAGGAATAACATCAATCGAACTACTAACTTCGAAACCGCTAACCTTTCGAAAATTACAGGTTCTTCTTCAGAGCACATAAAAGCGATTAAAAAAATTATCAGGCATAAAAAGCTCGAAAGCCTGCCTGAAAATCTAAAAGAAATCGCAAAATTAAGGCTTGAAAACCCTTACGTTTCGTTGAAAGAGCTTTCAAACCTTTGCGAAAAGCCAGTGAGTAAATCCGGCGTTAACCACAGGCTTAAAAAATTAATTGAAATAGCAGAAAATCTTTAATAATCAAACTAGTTTTTTTCTTAGCTCTTTTATCAAGGCTTTTTCTCTCCTTGAAACCTGAACCTGCGTCATTCCTAGCTTTTTCGCTACTGATGCTTGCGTTTCAAGCTTGAAAAACCTTAGGTAAATGAGCTTTTTATCATCCGGTTTAAAGTTTTGCATCGCGCCGGATAAAGCCACCCTAAACGAAATATTTTCATCTTCAAAATCGGCCGCAGGCTCCTTGTTTTTTTGATTATCATCGTCAAGCGAAACAAGGGGCTTATTTATTTCAAGAGCTTCCAAAACCTGCTCAGTGTCTGCATCTAAAGCCGCACAAATCTCGTTTATGCTTGGTTCTCTAGAATTTTCGGCGGCAAATTTTTCGCTGAACTTTTTTATTTTAAAAGAAAGGTCTTTTAAATTTCGGCTCACTTTCAAAAGATTGTTATCTCTGAAAAAAGCCCTGATTTCGCCCAAAATCACGGGAACAGCATAGGTTGAAAACTTGATATTTCGTGAAAAGTCAAAATTTTTTGCCGCTTTAATAAGCCCGATGCACCCGCACTGAAAGAGCTCATCGTATTCAGCAGTTTTGCCCCTGAATCTTTGGCAGCAAAGGTGCACTAGACCTAAGTTTTCTTCGATATCTATTTTATTTTTCATTTTTTACGGTCGGTTTGCGAATTATGAATTTTTGAAGCGTAACGCTCGTACCCTTTTCAGGTTTTGAAATAACTTTTATTTTGTCCATAAAACTTTGCATAACCGCAAAACCAAGGCCGGATCTTTCGCTTCCGCCGGTTGTGAAAAGCGGCTCCATAGCCTGCTTAACGTCAGGGATTCCACAACCTTTGTCTTTGATTTTTATAACAATTTTGCCGTTATCGTAAATTTTAGAAGATATGTAAATTTTGCCAATGCCTGATTTATAGCCGTGAACAATGCAATTGGTCACAGCCTCTGAAACGGCAGTTTTAATGTCAGCAAGTTCATCAATCGTCGGGTCAAGCTGAGAAACAAATGCAGCAATCGAAGTTCTCGCAAAACCTTCATTGCACGACCGGCTCAAAAAATTTAAATTCATCTCGTTAATTACTTCACTCATTTAACTTCCTCCTTTTCGAATATTCCAAGCGACGCAAGCCCCGAAAGTCTTATCATTCTTTCGAGATTTTTAGGTATGTTAACCACTTTTAACTTACCTTTTAAACTGCTCACCGCTCTAAATCTTCCCATAATAAGGCCTATTCCTGAACTATCCATAAACGGAACACCGCTAAAATCAAGATAAAGAAGTTTCGGCGAATATCTTCCTATGTTTGCGTCAATTATTTCTCTTATTTCTTTTGCGGTGTGATGATCGATGTCGCCTTCAATAAAAGCCGTCATGGCGCTGTTTTCGACTGACAACTTAACTCCCATACTTTAACCTCCTGTATTTTTAAAATCTTTAGTTTTCAACTCCTTTTTTAAAATAAAAAAACAGAAAACCCACTTCCATTTATTAGGATAAAGGTTTCCTGCTTATTTTTTTGTAGAATCTAGTCGATTAAATTTCACGAAGCTCGCTTATGCTATTTAAAAGGTTTTGGACTTTATTTTCAAGGCTCGCCTTCATTTCTTTGGCACCATTTATTACTTTTTCAGGCGCTTTGGAAGTAAAGTTCTCGTCAAGAAGCCTTTTCGAAGTGCTTTCGAGCTGTTTTTTAGCGTTTTCAAGCTCTTTTGTGAGCCTTGCAATTTCAGCGTTTTTATCAACTAACTCACCAAGCGGAATATAAATTTTAGCATATTCGTTAACCGCACTGGCACATTTTTCTTTTTGAACTGAGCTAGAAATTTCTATGTTTCCTGCGAAAGAAAGCTTGCAAATCGCCTCTTTGCTTTGCTCCAAAATATTTTTAATTTCATCGTCAGCAACTTCAAGGTAAACGAGCGGCCTCTTGTTTTGCGGGACGTTCATTTCCCTTCTCATATTCCTGATTGATTTAATAACCGTCATTAAAATTTGAATTTCTTTTTCGGCTTTTTCATCAATCAAGGATTCATCGCACTCGGGATATTTAGAAATCATGATAGATTCGTTTGAAAAATCAAAAGTCTTCCAAATTTCTTCGGTTATAAACGGCATGAACGGATGAATAAGCTGCAAAATGTTCTTAATAACGTGAAGAAGAACATAGCCCTCAGACGAAAGCTTCGAAAATTCTATATACCAATCGCAAAATTCATTCCAAACGAAATCATAAAGCTTCTGAGCCGCAAGGCCTAAATCGAGGTTATCAAGGTTGGTTATAACTTCATTTATAACCCTGTTAAGCCTGCTGAGAATCCACCTGTCAGCAAGGGTGAAGCTTTCAGGCTTTTCTTTATTTTCAGCTTTCATGTGAATAAATCTAGCTGCGTTCCAAATTTTATTCGCAAAATTCCTGCTAGATTCAACCTTTTCGGTGTAAAATCTCAGGTCATTGCCTGGGCTGTTGCCAAGCATTAAAGAAAACCTAAGAGCGTCAGCGCCGTAGGAATCAATTATTTCAAGCGGGTCAATTCCATTTCCGAGAGATTTCGACATTTTTCTTCCTTGGGAATCCCTCACGAGGCCGTGAATTAAAACTCTTTCGAAAGGAGATCTGCCCATCATCACGTCAGAAGCAACTATCATCCTCGCAATCCAGAAGAAAATTAAATCATGCCCGGTAACCAAAGTGCTCGCCGGGAAGAAATAATCAAGTTCGGGAGTTTTTTCCGGCCAGCCAAGAGTTGAAAACGGCCAAAGCCCTGAAGAAAACCAGGTGTCAAGGGTGTCGCTTTCTGGAGTTAATTTCGAACTGCCGCATTTCGGGCATTTTGAAATTTCTTCTTTCGAAACGACTATTTCGCCGCAATCATCGCAGTACCATGCGGGAATTCTATGCCCCCACCAAAGCTGGCGAGAAATGCACCAATCTTTGATGTTTTCCATCCAGTGGTAGTAAATTTTTGTGAATCTTTCAGGAACAAAAACGGTTTCTTTTTCTTTCAAAGATTTAATCGCCATTTCCGCAAGAGGTTTCATTTTAACAAACCATTGCATCGAAACGCTCGGTTCAATCGTGGTTTGGCACCTGTAGCAAGTTCCCACATTGTGTTTGATATCTTCAATTTTTGCGATGAATCCGCGGGTTTCGAGCTCTTTAACGAGTTTCTTCCTAGCTTCGAATCTTTCAAGGCCCGCATATTCCCCGGCTTTTTCGTTCATAAAGGCCTTTTCGTCCATCACCTTTATAATAGGCAAATTATGCCTCGCCCCAACTTCAAAGTCGTTCGGGTCATGCGCAGGAGTAATTTTCAAAACGCCTGTTCCAACTTCGATGTCAACGTAACCATCAGCAATGACAGGAATTTTTCTTCCAACGAGCGGAATAGTCACTTCTTTGCCAACGAATTTTTTGTATCTTTCATCATTCGGGTTAACCGCAACCGCAACATCTCCGAAAATAGTTTCAGGGCGAGTAGTCGCAACTTCAAGATACTCCTCGCTGCCAACCAAATAATACTTAAGATGCCAAAAATGGCTGTCTTGCTCTTTGAACTCAACCTCAGCGTCAGAAATAGAAGTTTTGCAATTCGGGCACCAATTTATGATTCTTTCGCCGCGGTAAATAAGGCCTTTTTCATAAAGTCTTAAGAAATATTCTTTAACTGCCTCCGAGCAGCCTTCGTCCATGGTGAAACGTTCTCTTGCCCAATCGCAAGAAATTCCAAGTTTTCTAAGCTGCTTTTTGATGTTCCCGCCGTATTTTTCCTTCCATTGCCATGCGCGTTTTAAAAATTCTTCCCTTCCGATTTTTTCTTTCGAAAGGCCTTCTTTTTCAAGTTCTTGCACAACTTTTGCTTCAGTTGCAATCGAGGCATGGTCTGTTCCGGGAATCCAAAGCGCAGAGTAACCCTGCATTCTTTTGAACCTTATTAAAATATCTTGCATGGTTTGGTCAAGAGCATGGCCCATATGTAAATTACCTGTTACGTTCGGCGGAGGCATAATAACGCTGTAAGGCTTTTTATTTTCATCAACGCTCGCGGAGAAATATCCGCTTTTTTCCCAATTTTCATAGATTTTATCTTCAACTTCTTTTGGGTTATAATTTTTGTTCATACACTCGCACATTTTACTTTCTCACTTCCTCGCAATAATAAGTAATTTTATTTTTAAGCTTGTCTACTCCCTCGCCGTTTAAAGAAGAAAAAGCGATTCTTTCAACATCTTCGTAATTTTTGAGCTCTTCTTTCAAAAGCTCTTCTCTTTCAGCTCTGGCCATTTTTCTGAGTTTGTCACTCTTTGAAGTAACAATAATAAATGGGTAGCCCTTGCTTTTCAAAAAGTCTATCATTTGAATGTCCAAAACCGACGGAGGGTGGCGCATGTCAATTATTTGAATAACCAGCGCGATATTTTTATTTTCTTCGAAATATCCTTCAATCAGCTTCGACCAGCGCTTTTTTTCTTCAAAAGAAACCCTCGCGTAGCCGTAACCTGGGAGGTCCACAAACCTTATGTTTCCAACATTATAAAAATTTATATTGATAGTTTTGCCAGGCTTATTGCTCACTCTGGCAAGAGATTTCCTGTTAAGAATTTTGTTTATAAGCGAAGATTTCCCAACATTTGACCTGCCGGAAAAAACAACCTGAGGCAGGTCGTCTTTCTTCATTTGTTTTAAATTACCCACAGAACTCAAAAATTCTGCTTTATTAAAATTTATCATTTTTTAGTATTCCTTGTTTCAAGTGAATTTTCAAACACCGTTTCTAAAGTTTCGGCAGTCACGAATTTAACCGAATTTTTAACTACATCGTCTATTTTTTGAAGGTCGTTTTTGTTTCCTGAAGGAATAATCACGGTTTTGATTCCTTCTTTATAAGCCGCCATAGTTTTTTCTTTAAGCCCGCCAATCGGAAGAACCTTGCCCGTTAATGTGATTTCGCCCGTCATAGCAACGCTTGAATAAACCGGCTTTTTGCTCAGCGCAGAAACCAGCGCGGTTGTCATCGTGACGCCTGCAGAAGGGCCATCTTTCGGCACAGCGCCTTCAGGAGCATGAATATGAATGTCAAATTTATCGTGAAAATCAGGTTTAATTCCAAGCTTTTCAGCATTACTTCTTATGTAACTAAGCGCAATTTGAGCCGATTCCTTCATGACGTCTCCGAGCGAACCCGTGAGCTGAAGCTTGCCTTTGCCCTTCATCAAAGCAACTTCAATAGGAAGAAGCTCACCGCCAACAGCAGTCCAAGCAAGGCCATTCACAACGCCAATTTGATTCTCTTTTTCATGAATTTCTTTTTTGAATTTTTCAGGGCCAAGAAACGCCACCAGATTTTCTTCATCAACAAAAACAGATTTAGCCTCGCCGGAAACTATCCCCGTGGCAATTTTCCTCATAATTGAAGCGATTTTTCTTTCAAGCTCCCTTACGCCCGCTTCTTTCGTGTAGCATTCAATTAATTTTCTAAGCGCGTCGTCGCTAATGCCAAAATTTCTTCTCGTAAGGCCATGGCGTTTGAGCTGCTTGGGGATTAAATGGTCTTTCGCAATGTTAAATTTATCCTCGTAACTGTAGCTATAAAGCTCAATAATTTCCATGCGGTCGTAAAGCGGGCCGGGAATCGCATGCTTGTCGTTAGCCGTCACAATGAACATAACATTGCTCAGGTCAAAAGGCACGTCCACATATCTATCGTGGAAATTGGCATTCTGTTCAGGGTCTAAAACCTCCAAAAGTGCAGCAGCGGGGTCGCCTTTGTAATCTTTCGAAAGCTTGTCGATTTCATCCAGCAAAATAAGCGGGTTATTAGTTTTAACCTGGCTTATAGCTGCCATAATCCTGCCCGGCATTGCTCCTATGTAAGTTTTTCTGTGGCCGCGAATTTCGCTTTCATCGTTAACCCCACCAAGAGAAATCCTGACGTATTTTCTGTTAATAGCCTTGGCAAGCGATTTAGCAATAGAAGTCTTACCCACTCCAGGCGGGCCTGAAAGGCAAATAATCTGGCCTTTAACATCAGAAGCAAGTTTTTTAACCGCCAAAAATTCTATTATGCGCTTTTTAACATCTTTAAGGCCGTAATGCTCGGCATCGAGAATTTTTTCAGCTTTTTTAATATTAATAGTTTCTTTGTCGGAAGTATTCCACGGAAGCGAAAGGCAAAATTCAAGGTAATTCCTTTGAATGTTTGCGTCCGGAGAACTCGAAGGAGTTCTTGCAAAATTTTTGCATTCTTTAATCAGTTTCTCGCGAACTTCACTAGGAAGCGAAAGCATTTCAATTTTTTTCATGTATTCATGAGCTTCGCTGCCAGGGTCGGAATCTTCGCCAAGCTCTTGCGAAATTACTCTCATTTGCTCTCTTAAAAAATACTCTTTCTGAGATTTATCCATGCTGGTTTTTGTTTTGAGCGAAATTTCATTTTTGAGTTTCAAGATTTCAATTTCTTTTAAAAGCAAAACCAAAATTTTCTGAAGCCTAATCAAAGGGGTTTCTTCTTCGAGAAGCGACTGCTTAATTTCAAATTTAAACGAAACATTAGTTGCCACGTAATCCGCAATTTTACTCATGTCGTCGCAGTTAGTAAGATCGAAAATAAGATCGCTGGCAATTTCTTTCGAATTCATGCATGAAAGCGCAAGATATTCGGCAAACATGTCCTTAACTTTTGAGCAAAGCGCTTCATCAAAGGGGTCGTTTTGAGCCACCAAAGGCATGGCTTTAATAACTTTAGCCCTTATGCAATCTTCACTTTCGAAAAATTCAGTAGCCTTTGCACGGCAAATTCCTTCCACCAAAATTCTCATGAAATCCGTGCCTTGCTTTAAAATTTCTCTAACTTTAACAATAGTTCCAACAGAATAATAATTATTTTCGTCAAAACTTTCTTTGTTTGCATCTTTTTTTGCAACCAAAAATATTTCTTCATTAGCGCGAGTAGCCTCGCTAACGGCGTTTAGCGAAGCTTTTTTGCTGATATCAAAATGAAGAATTAAATCAGGAAACATAACAAAATCGCAAAGAGAAATCACGGGAAGGGTTTTCTCTTCTAAATTTATCTCTTCTATTTTAAATCACCTCCAAAATTTTACGGTGCAGCATTATCTTTTGGTTTATTTTTACTCTTAAGTTTATCCGGATTTATGGAAATCATAATTGGCTTTCTGTTTTCATTATATATGAATTCCGGCTCTTTTTCGCCGTTAACCACATCGCCATCGATGATAACTTTCTCGATTTTATGGTTAGAAGGCACTTCGAACATTACGCTCTGAAGCGTTTCTTCAATAATCGAGCGAAGACCTCTTGCACCAATGTTTCTTTTTATGGCTTTTTTAGCAATGGCTCTCAAAGCGGAATCTTCGAAAACAAGCTCAACTTTATCAAGCTCGAAAAGCCTCTTGTATTGTTTAATAAGAGAATCTTTCGGTTCTGCAAGAATTCTCACTAGGGCATCTTCGTCAAGACCTTTAAGCGAAGTGATAACCGGCATTCTTCCAACGAGTTCAGGAATAAGGCCATATTTAACGAAATCTTGAGGAATAACCTTGCTCATCCAATCAGTTGAGTCAATTTCTTTCCTTGTTTTAACTTCAGCGCCAAAGCCGAGCGAAGAAGTGTGAATTCTTTTTTCGATTATTTTTTCAATTCCTTCAAAAGCACCGCCGCAAATGAAAAGAATATTTGAAGTGTCAATTTGAATGAATTCCTGCTGAGGGTGCTTCCTGCCGCCTTTTGGAGGCACTGCGGAAGTTGTTCCTTCCAAGATTTTCAAAAGTGCTTGCTGAACACCCTCGCCGCTAACATCCCTCGTGATGGAAGCATTTTCGGATTTCCTTGCAATTTTATCAATCTCATCAACATAAATTATGCCGCATTGCGCTTTTTCAACGTCATAATCAGCTGCTTGAATCAATCTTAAAAGAATGTTTTCAACATCTTCGCCCACATATCCTGCTTCAGTAAGCGTTGTAGCGTCTGCAATTGCAAAAGGAACATCCAAAATTTTTGCTAAAGTTTGAGCCAAAAGCGTTTTTCCAACGCCCGTCGGACCAAGAAGCAAAATATTGCTCTTTTTGATCTCAACGTTTTCGTCTTCTTTGCCAAAGAATATTCTTTTATAATGGTTATAAACCGCAACAGAAAGCGCAACTTTAGCACGATCTTGGCCTATAACATATTCATCAAGATATTTTTTTATTTCCTGCGGTTTAGGCAAAATTTTTTCTTTGCTGCCGCTTTTAATTTCAGGCGCTTCATCTTTCGAGTGCGCAATTTCTCTGCCTTTGAACCCAGGAACTTCATTTTCCAAAATATTTATGCAAAGATCAATGCATTCATCGCAAATGCAAACCCCCGGGCCCGCAACCAACTTTCTCGCTTCGTACTGAGGTTTTCCACAAAATGAACAGCATAGATCTCTGTCTTTACTTCCTTTATCAATACTCATAACAACCCACCGATTCATAAAATTTGTGCTTAAAAAAGTGCTATTTACCAAATAGTGAGCCAAAGCCATGAAAAACATGGCAGCCCACTTAATTTTTTATCTTTCGTAAAGGACTTTATCAACAAGGCCGTATTTCAAAGCTTCTTCGGCACTCATGAAGTTGTCTCTTTCGGTGTCTGCAGCTATTGTTTCGTAGCTTTGACCCGTTTTTTCAGATAATATTCTGTTTAATTTTTCTTTAGTCTTTAAAATGTGCTGAGCGTGAATGTTAATGTCAGTTGCCTGGCCTTTTGCTCCGCCGCTCGGTTGGTGAATCATGATGTCGCTGTTTGGAAGGGCGTATCTCTTGCCTTTGGTTCCAGCAGCAAGCAGGAAGGCTCCCATGCTCGCCGCCAAACCCATGCAAATTGTTGAAACATCGCACTTAATATACTGCATTGTGTCATATATAGCCATACCATCAGTTACAGACCCACCAGGGCTATTTATATAAAGGCTTATGTCTTTCGAGGCGTCTTGACCTTCAAGATAAAGAAGCTGCGCAACAACCACGCCGGCACTTGCCGAGTTAACTTCTTCGTTAAGAAGAATGATTCTATCGTTTAACAGTCTTGAAAATATGTCATAAGAACGTTCTCCGCGACCTGTTTGCTCTACAACGTAAGGTACTAAACTCATATATAAAACCTCTCTGTTATTTAAAATTTATAGTTATTTTTTTGCTGCGTTTTTGCAAATGAATTCAACTGTTTTCCTTGAAATCATGTCTTTTTTGAGTCCTTCTGCAGGAACTAATCTCTTAGCTTGTTCAGGTTTCAAAGAATATGCCTTTGCAATTGCTTCGTATTCTTTTTCGATTTCTTCGTCAGAAACGCTGATTTTTTCAAGCTCAGCAACCTTTTTAAGGCCAAGGTCAACTTTAACTGTCTTTTCAGCTTCAGGCATAAAGTTTTCAACCATTTTTTCAACTGTAAGGCCTGTGTATGCCATGTAATCTTTGAAAGCAATGCCTTGAGATTTGAGTCTGTATTCAAACTCACGAACGAGCTCAAAAGCTTTGTTTTTAACAAGAGCTTCAGGAATTTCAGCTTTGATAAGCTCTAAGAATTTGTCCATTACTTCAGTTTCGGTTTCTCTTTCGTTTTTAGCTTTAGCTTCATCTGAAAGTTTCTTTTTGATGTCTTTTTTGAAGTCTTCCAAGTTTTCGAATTCACTAACGTCTTTAACGAATTCATCGTCAACTACTGGAAGATCTTTCTTTTGAATTTTATTTAATTTTGTTTTGAAAACTGCAGGTTTGTTTGCAAGAGAAGCAACGTGGTAAGTTTCAGGGAAAGTAACGTTAATTTCGAATTCTTCGCCTACTTTATGGCCAATGATTTGATCTTCGAAACCTGCGATGAACTGGCCTTTGCCAATTTCAAGTTCTACTCCTTGTGCTGTGCCTCCATCGAATTTTTCTGAGTCAACATATCCTTCGAAATCAATGTCAACTACGTCTCCTTTTTCAGCTGTTCCGTCTTCAGATGTAACAAGCCTTGCGTTTTGCTCTTGAATAGCTTTGATTCTTTCGTCAACGTCTTTAGCTAAAATCTTCGGAGCTGCCTTTTTCTCAACTTCTATTCCTTTGTAGCCTTCAACTTCAACTTCTGGCATGACAGTAACTTTAACTTTGTAAACGAGGCCTTCTTCTTTGCTGAGTTTAACAACTTCAAAATCAACTTTGTCATCAACGAGTTCAATTCCTGCTTCTTTTGCAGCTGCTTCAACTGAAGGGCCATAAACTGCGTTAACAGCATCTTCGAAGAAAACTTGCTCACCATAGAATTTTTCAATGAACTTGCGAGGAGCTTTGCCTTTGCGGAAGCCAGGAATGGTTATTTTGCTTTTTTGTTTTAAATAAGCTTTGTCAACTTCTTTTGCAAATTCTTCGGCAGAAACTTCAACCTCCAATTCATAACGATTAACATCCACTTTTTTTGACGATACTAATTTCACTTAAATCTTCCTTTCAACATAAGTTTAAAATAATGTAAACTATCTGACTAAAACAGGGCAAAAATTTATGTAATCGCAAGAAACAAGCCTGAAGTCAATTCCTTTATAATTTCCTTCAACGAGCCTTTTCGTTGCCCCGCCATCATGAATATGTCCATAATAACACTTTTTAACTTTTTTTTCAATCAAAAGATTTATAATCTCTTCAGATTCTTCATTTCCGTAAACAGGAGGATAGTGAAGAAACACCACGGGCTCCAAATTTTCTTTTTTTGCCTCGTCTAAAGACCTTTCGAGCCTTCCTACTTCACGATTCAAAATCTTCCTGTCTTGGTCCGTTTCGCAGCGGTAAAGCCAGCCTCTTGTTCCGCAAACGCCAATGTTTTCAACTTTCAAAGCTGAGTTATAAAGAATCGAAATGCTTTCAAAACCGCTTTGCTTCAAAAAATTATTGACTTTAGCAGTCGTGGACCACCAGTAATCATGGTTTCCTTTGATTAAAACTTTCTTGCCCGGTAGATTGTTTATAAACTCAAAGTCTTTGTAGGAATCTTCAAGCTTCATAGCCCAAGAAATATCGCCGATTATAATCACAGTGTCTTCATCTTTCACGGTTTTTTCCCAGTTTTCTTTCAGCCGAGCGGTATAATTGCCCCACCCTACAAAAACTTCCATGGATTTTTCTTCATTTTCAAACGAAAGATGCAGGTCGGATATAGTGAAAATAGCCATTTATTCCCCTTTCTGCGGTTAAAAAACTTTATTTACAAAATTGTAAGCATTGCTGAAAAACACTTTATCAAGTAAATTTTCTTTATAACCCTTTTTCAAAAAATATTCATAAAGATTTTCAATCTTATCAATGCTGCTTATTTCTTCAGGCGTGTCAGCTCCATCAAAATCGCTTCCAAAAGCCAAGTTATCCTCACAAGAAAGCGAAAGAAAATGCTCAAAATGCCTTACGATGTCATCCCTAGAAGCATTTTTGGAATTTGACAAAAAATCTTTGCAAAAAGTCAGCCCGATAAGACCGCCCTTTTCTTTTATAATTTTTATTTGCTCATCAGTTAAATTGCGAGGGTTGCCGCAAATTTTCTTGCAGTTCGAATGAGTCGCAACAATAGGTTTTTCGCAAATTTCGGCAACGTCATAAAAAAGTTTTTCGCTCGCATGGGAAATATCAATTATTATATCATTCTCTTCGAGTTTCTTCACGAGATTTTTGCCGAATTTTGTAAGTCCTTTCGGATTATTAACTTTAGCGCCATCGCCCGCCTCGCAAACGCCATTCCAAGTTAAAGTCATTATCTTAACGCCGCATTTTTTAACGTGGCTAACTCTCGAAATATCTCCTCCAAGCGCACTAGAACCCTCAACCGTTAGAATAATTCCGTTTCCGCCTTCATTTTTAATTTTTTCAATGTCATCGGCAGATTTGCAAATTCTAACCATATTTTCGTGCTTTTTAGATTGAGCGTGCAAAGTTTTCTGGCACTTTTCAAAAAAATCAAAAGCTGCCCAGCCTCTTAAACTGTCGGGAATCCAAACTGCAAAACAGCCTATGTAACTTTTGAGATTCTTTGTTTTTTCAAGCGAAACGCTAAAATCGTTTTTGAAAATATCTCCGTTTTTTTTAGTGATTTCATAAATTGTGTCGCAATGCAGGTCAAAAAATCGCATAGCATTCCTCCGAATCAAAAGCATTTTCATGGTAAATAATTTCAAATTCACTGTTTTTAACCGCAAGCACTTCAGCTACGTCAAACCTAGGCTGCTTGGCAAGGCCATTTTCGCTTATGAAACAAAGCGCGGTTTTAATGATTTTAGTCCTTTTGCTTTTGTTAACTGCTTCAATAGCGTGCGAAAATTTGAAGCTTTTTCTCGTTTTCACTTCCACAAAAACAGTATACTTCTCATTTTCTGAAATTATATCTATTTCGCCAAAACGGCTGTGGTAGTTAAAGCAAATTGTTCGGAAGCCTTTATTTTCAAGAAATTTACCAACTGCCCTCTCGCCTGCTTTTCCAAGTTCGTTACTCATCTGTTTTCAAAATCTTTTTAAGAAATGTTTTTCTGTGAATTGGGCACGGGCCGTATTCTTTTAGCGCCTGAACATGCACTTTCGTGCCGTAACCTTTGTGCTTTTCGAAAGAATACTGCGGGTATTTTTCGGCTTCAAGGAGCATCAGCCTATCCCTGGAAACTTTAGCCAAAATCGAAGCGCAAGCAATGCTGTGGCAAACGGCGTCGCCTTTAACAATCGCTTCTGAATTATAATACCATTTCGGCAAACTGTTGCCATCAACCAAAACAACTTCCGGGGCTTTTTCAAGACCTTCAACAGCCCGGTTCATAGCAAGATGCGTTGCATTTAAAATGTTTATTTCGTCAATTTCGCTAGCGCTTGCAAAAGCAACGGAATAGCAAACTGCCTCGTTTTTAATTATATCAAAAAGCTTTTCGCGCTTCTTTAAGGTCAATTTTTTCGAGTCGTTAACGCCTTCGATTATAAGCCCCTCAGGCATGATAACCGCAGCAGCACAAACGGGCCCTGCAAGCGGGCCACGGCCAGCTTCATCAACGCCGCAAATTAGGTTTTTCCCCTGCGAAATATATTTATTTTCGTAAAAAAGCCAATCCATTTAATCCTCCAAATTTTCAGGAACTTCCAAAATTATTTTTCCAAGCTTGCCGGATCTAAATTCTTCAAGAAGCATCTCGGAAGCCCTTAAGGTGTCTATCTCTCCGCCG
The DNA here is from genome assembly GCA_900554335.1 of uncultured Oscillospiraceae bacterium. GTDB lineage: Bacteria > Bacillota > Clostridia > Oscillospirales > Acutalibacteraceae > UMGS1491. Next base: position 145,262 of record USGT01000001.1, on the reverse strand, counting down.
CTTATGAGCATTCCGCGCTTTTTGCCTATTAATTCCAAAATTTCCCCTGCGCTGAGGCCTTCAAACATTTCTTTGCTGAGTTTAAATCTTTGAGCTAAATTCGCAGCGTATTTTTCTTTGATTTCTTCTATCAAAAAAACCGCTAACTCTTCGATATCTAGTATTGAATCTTTAATTGCGCCGGTTATCGCCAGGTTGTAGCCTGCATTTTTGCCTTCTATTTTAGGCTGCAAAACCCCCGGAGTATCCAGAAACTGAAGATCTTCGCCGGCTGTAATCCACTGGTTTTTTCTCGTCACACCCGGCCTGTTTTCAACCTTGGCCTTCGAACTTTTTGCAAAGCTGTTAATAAAAGAAGACTTGCCAACATTCGGGATCCCAACGATCATGACCCTAACTTTCCTGCCGATTAGGCCTTTTTCTTTCCAGGAATCAATTTTTTCTTTCATAATGTTTTTTATTGCAGCAGTGAAAACCTTTTTGCTGCCGGGATTTTTCATGCTAAAAGGCACACAAGGTATTCCTCTTTTTTTGTAAAAATCAATCCACTTATTAACCGATTCTTTGTCAATAAGATCGGTCTTATTAAGCACCACTACTCTTGGTTTCAAACCGCAAATTTCATCTAAATTAGGGTTTCTGCTCGAAAAAGGAATCCTAGCGTCAACTATTTCAGCCGTTAAATCCACGAGCTTGAGGCTTTCTTTTATCTCGTTTCTGGCGCGGGCCATATGCCCCGGAAACCAATTTATGTTAGATTTGCTTGAAATATTTTCTTTGTTCATTGAAATTATTCACTTTCTTTATTATTTTAAAAATTATCTCCTTAAAAATAATATATTCTCTTGCAGTTATTTACAAGAGAATTTTTAAACTATATTTTTCCAATCCTGTCAAAGGGGTAAATTATAAAACTTGCCTTGCCGATAATATCATCGTAAGGAATGAGGCCCACTTCTTCAAACCTGCTGTCGGTTGAATTATTTCTGTTATCACCCATCACGAAAGCATAACCTTCCGGCACAATCATCGGAATTTCAGCGTCTCCTTTAAGCCACATCTTTTCTTTAATGTAAGTCTCATTGAGAAGTTTGCCATTAACTCTCACAGTGCCTTTTTTGAAATCAATGCTAAGCCTTTGGCCGCCAAGAGCAATTATTCTTTTTATTATAGGGCTGCCAAAATTTTGGCCGTGCTTGATAACCACAACGTCACCGTTTTGTGGGGTATACTTCCAGCGCATAATAACAACTTTATCGTCATTATGAAGAGTGTTCATCATTGATTCGCCGCTAACGTTAACCGCTCTGAAAACAAAATTCATAAGCAAAACAACGATTATCACTGCTTGAACGAGCGACTCGACCCATTCAAACATAACTCTAGAAAATTTGCTCATAAAACTTTCGCTTTTGTTTTCATTATTCATAAAGGTTTCAAACCTCTTTCGGCTAAACTTTTTATTTAATAACTTTCATGCGGTTAAACGGATAGCAAACGAACATTGCTTTTCCAACTATATTTTCATAAGGAATCAGGCCGATAACTTTATTGCGGCTGTCGGAAGAATGGTTTCTGTTATCTCCCATAACAAAGCAGTAGCCTTCAGGGACTACACTCGGAATGGTAGCATCGCCGCGAAGCCACATTGGCTCTTTGATGTAAGTTTCGTTGAGTTTTTCGCCATCAACAGTCACAGTGCCTTCGGTAAAGTTGATTTTCAGCGATTGCCCGCCTGTTGCGATGATTCTTTTAACAAGAGGTTTACTGAACTCTTCGCCATGCTTTATAACAACGACATCGCCGCTTTTTGGCGTGTATTTCCATTTCATAACGGCAACTTTGTCTCCATTATGGAGAGTGTTCATCATTGATTGGCCATCAATCGTGAGGAAGCGGAACAGAAAAGCGCTAAACAGAACGACAACAACGAACGTTTGAACTATAGTTTCGCTCCATTCAAAGCAAACGCTTGAAAACTTTCCGGCGGGATATTTTGCTTTCTTTTTTTCTTGCTCTTCATCATTTACTTGAACATTAATTTTTTCGTCCATATTTTTACCCCCGTCTTTAATAAAAAACTCAAAATATATCAAATATTATACAAATAAACTATTTAAAATGCTAAATTACATTTGAAAAAACAGGGGGAAATAAATTCCCCACTAATTTTAGTTCATTCTTTCTTTAACTTTAGCTGCTTTTCCTACGCGGTCTCTTAAGTAGTAGAGTTTAGCTCTTCTTACTTTACCTCTTCTTACTACTTTCACGCCTTTAACGCTTGGAGAATGCACAGGGAAAATTCTTTCAACTCCGCAACCATAAGAAATCTTTCTTACAGTGAAAGTTTCAGCAATTCCGCTGCCTTTTCTTGCGATAACTGTTCCTTCAAATACCTGAATTCTTTCTCTGTTTCCTTCTTTGATTTGAACGTCAACTTTAACAGTATCCCCAACGCTAAATTCTGGAAGTTCGCTTTTTAAAGATGAGTCTGAAACTTGCTTTAATAAATCCATAAGATTTCCTCCGTATAATCCACACGTTCGTGCCCGAAATTAAATCAGCAGAGGAACGTTGATATTTTCGCACTAAGCCGAGGCTTATGTACATACCTTGATAGTTTACCATAATTCCATTTTATTTGCAATAGTGTTTGCAAAATTATTTTAAATATTTTTGGTAAGTTCACGGAGGTAATTTTTAAATTCCTGCCCAACTTCACCATGCCTAAGGCCTGTTTCAACAATTGCTTTCAAAACGCCTATTTTACTGCCCATGTCATATCTTGTTCCAAAAAAGTCAACCGCTATCATTCCGTCTCTTTGAGCCAAAACTTTCATGGCGTCTGTTAATTGAATTTCCCCGCCTATTCCCGGAGCTGTTTTTTCGAGAATATCAAAAATTTCAGGTGTTAAAACGCACCTGCCTAAAATCGAGTAAAGCGACATAACTTGCTCGGGCTTTGGCTTTTCGATCATGTCAGTGCACATGAAAAGATTATCTCTTATGTTTTTAACTTTAAGCGAGCCGTATTTCCCAACGCTTTCTTTCGGCACTTCTTTTGCACCAACGACCCCAAGGCCGAACTCTTCAAAAGCATTGATGAGCTGCTTGCAAACGGGCGTACCTTCGCAATGCATGATGTCATCGCCGTAAAGCACGGCAAAAGGCTCACCGCTAACGAAATTCTTAGCTTTCAAAATAGCGTCGCCAAGGCCCTTTGCCTCTTTCTGACGGATAAAATAAATATTCGCCATTTTCGAAATATTTTTAACGGTTTCCAAAATTTCAAGCTTACCGCTTCTTTCAAGCGCGCTTTCAAGCTCAGGGCTTCTGTCGAAATGGTTTTCTATTATTTCTTTGCCTCTTGTTGTTACCATTAATATGTCAGTTATCCCGGAATCAACTGCTTCTTTCACAATGTATTCAATAGCAGGCTTGTCCACAATAGGGTACATTTCTTTGGGCATAGATTTAGTCGCTGGAAGCACCCTGGTTCCATAACCCGCAACAGGAATAACGGCTTTTTTAATTTTCACTTTCAAATTCCTCCAGTATGTGTTATACTTATATATGTTTTATTTTACTCGCCCACGAGTTTTAAAGTCAAGGGAAGTGCAAAGTTAATGATAATTGATGGTAAAAAAATATCCGAAAGTGTTCTTGAAGGCGTTAAAAAAGATGCCGAGAAGCTTAATGGCAAGGGGATAATCCCCGGTCTTGCGGTCATTATGGTTGGAAACAACCCAGCTTCGAAAACATACGTCAGGAATAAAAAAATGGCTTGCGAAAAAGCAGGAATTAAATCGGAAGAATATTTGCTTCCTGAAAACGCCTCTGAAAAAGAAATATTAAACCTGATTGACAAACTAAACGCCACGAAAGAAGTTTCAGGAATTTTAGTTCAGCTTCCTTTACCATCGCACCTTGACTCTAAAACAATTTGCGAGAGAATAAGTCCGCTTAAAGATGTTGACGCATTTACCTCAAAAAATATAGGTGATTTATTCAAAGGAGATGCAAAGCTTCTCCCATGCACGCCTGCAGGAATAATTGAAATTTTAAAGCATGAAAACATAAATCTTGCAGGGAAGCACTGCGTAATCATCGGAAGAAGCAACATCGTAGGCAAACCGCTGGCACTGCTTTTGATTCAAAACGACGCAACCGTTACCGTTTGCCACAGCAAAACGAAAAACCTTGAAGAAATTTGCAAACTCGCTGATATAGTCATTTGCGCAGTAGGCAAAGAAAAATTCCTCAAAAAAGAAATGGTTAAACCCGGCGCCGTGGTAATTGACGTTGGAATAAACCGCGATGAAAACGGCAAACTTTGCGGAGATGCCGACTTTGAAAACTTGGAGCCAATTTGCTCTAAGATAACCCCTGTTCCGGGCGGAGTGGGCCCGATGACAGTAGCAATGCTAGTGAAAAATGCGGCTAAAGCGGCAGAAATTCAAAATAAAAGAAATTAAAGGAGCAATTTAAAATTATGAACATTTGGCACGACATAGCACCTGAAAGAATTAAACCTGAAAAATTCACTGCAGTAATTGAAATTCCAAAAGGAAGCAAAGTTAAATACGAGCTTGACAAAGAAACCGGAATGCTCAAACTCGACAGAATCCTTTACACCTCAACTCATTACCCTGCAAACTACGGCTTCATTCCAAGAACTTTAGCAGAAGACGGCGACCCGCTTGACGTTTTGGTTCTTTGCACAGAATACATCGACCCTCTTACAATTATGGATTGCTACCCCATCGGAATGATCACAATGATCGATTCAGGAAGCAAAGACGAAAAAATCATTGCAATACCGAATGGCGACCCGACATATAATATGTATAGAGACATAACCGAACTTCCTGCACACATTTTCGAAGAAATGAAGCACTTTTTTAAAGTTTACAAAGAACTCGAAAACAAAGAAACCCAGGTTGAAGACATTATGTCAAGCCAAGAAGCAATCAAAGTAATCAAAGAATGCATTAATTCTTACAACGAAAAATTCAAAAATATCTAAACCTTAGGGGTGATTTAAAATTTTACAGCTCGAAGAAATGCGTTTAGAACTAAACAAATTAAAGCCAAAACTAAAATCACTCTCAGAAGCACTGAAAATAGAATCTTCAGAAAAAAAGTTATCTGCTTTAGAGCAAGAAACCTCTAAGGCAGACTTTTGGTCTGACACGAAAAAATCTCAGAAAATTCTTTCTGAAATAAAGCTTTTAAGTTCCAAAGTTAAAGGTTTTTCAGCAGTGAAAGCAGATTTCGAAGAACTTGAAGTTTTAATAGAAGTTTCTGAGGAAGAAAACGACGATTCTTATTTGGAAGAAATTTCGAGCAAACTTGCCGCTCTTGAAAAAGAAATCAAAACTCAAACCTTGGTTGCTCTTTTGAAAGGGCAATACGATTCTTCAAGCGCAATTTTGACTTTTCATGCGGGCGCCGGAGGAACGGAATCGCAAGATTGGGCTGAAATGCTTCTGAGAATGTATATGCGCTGGGCCGAAAAACACAAATACAAAGTGAAAATTCTTGACTATCTTGATGGCGAAGAAGCAGGAATAAAAAGCGCTTCGATATTGATCGAAGGCCTCAATGCTTACGGCTTTTTGAAGGGTGAGAACGGTGTTCACAGGTTAGTTAGGATTTCCCCTTTCGATGCTTCCGGAAGAAGGCACACTTCTTTCGCTTCGATTGAAGTTATTCCGGAAATTAACGACGAAATTAAAGTTGACATTTCACCCGACGACATAAAAATGGACGTTTACCGCGCTAGCGGTGCCGGCGGCCAGCACGTAAATAAGACCTCTTCCGCTGTAAGGCTGACGCATATTCCAACGGGAATAGTCGTTGCTTGCCAAAACGAAAGAAGCCAGTTTCAAAACAGAGACACAGCCATGAAAATTTTGAAATCAAAGCTGGTTGAAATAAAAGAAAGAGAACAGCTTGAAAAAATCGAGGATATAAAAGGTGTTCAAAAAGAAATTGCATGGGGTTCGCAGATTCGTTCTTACACATTCATGCCGTATACTTTAGTTAAAGACCACCGAACGAATTTCGAAATGGGAAATGTTCAAGCAGTGATGGACGGCGAAATAGACGGCTTCATTGACGCTTATCTTAAAAGTCTTGTTTAAAAACAGAAGCAATCGCGCAGCAATAAACTTCTTTCGCGCCACTTCCTAAAAGGGTTTTAGCGCATTCTCGAAGCGTGCTGCCGGTTGTTATTATGTCGTCGCAAAGTAAAATGGTCTTGCCTTTAACCGCTCGCTCATTTTTGACGGCATAAACGCCCTTAACATTTTCAATTCGGCTTGAAAAATCGAGCTCGTGCTGAATATGATTGCTTTTAATTTTAGAAATAAGCTCTTCGCACGGAACATTAATAATTGAAGAAATATCAGAGGCTATGCATTCGGACTGATTGTAGCCTCTGCTTCTTTTTCTCTCAGGGCGCAAAGGGACGTAAGTTATGCAATCAAACTTAATATTACCAAATTTTTGAGTAATTCCTTTAGCCATAACCTCCGCGAAAAATTTTGAATAATTTTTATATCCGTTGAATTTAAATCTTAAAATAGATTTTTTTATTTTGCCGGAATATTCAAAAGGCGAAAAGCATTCGATTTCACTGCCATCGTCCATGACAATAGAAGTCATTATATCGTCTATTTTCAGCTCTTTTTTACATTTTTCACAAATGTAATTTTCTCTTTTTATGATCGTTTCGTTGCAAATCAAACATTTTGTCGGGTAAATGAAATCTAAAATTTTGTCAAAAAAATTTTTCAGCATAAACTCCCTCCCTATTCACTAAACATATTTTTCGCAAGACTAAACTGCTCGTCTTCTTCATAAGGCAGATTTTCTTGCTTCAAAAGTTCTTTTTTGTCTTCCGTTAAATCAGAAGTTTGGTCAGGTTCAAGGCCTTTTTTGTATAAATCCGTGCCCGAAGAAGTAAAATATTTAGCATCCGGGAAACGTATTATAGAATTTTCGGAAGTTTGCACAACTTTTTCCCTGAAAAAATTGCCTTTAGTTTTCTGCCCAACTATTTTAGCCCCAAGGCCGTCTCTCATTGCGCTTGAAATTATTTCGGAAGCTGCTGAGCAATTCTCGCCGGTTATTATTGCAACTTGCGCCGAAATTCCTTTGCCGGTTGACTTGCAAACGACTTTCTTCTCGCCGCTTTTCGTCACAGCAGTAACTATGTCCCCCTCAGGAAGCAAATACTGCAAAATTTTAAAAGCCTCTTCAACCAAGCCCTGCTCAGAAAGGCGGAAATCAACAATTATTTTTTTAATCCCCTGAGAAATAAAATATTCAATTCTTTCAATAAAAATGTCTGCTGAGCCTTTGCCCAAAGATTTGCAGCGCAAGTATCCAATAGAACCGTCAATTTCATCCCACGAAACCTCAGCGGGAATATTTTTTTTGTTTTCAATTTCTTTATTGTATTCTTCTTTGTTAAAAAAGCTGCAATCTTCAAGCTTGGAAATATATCCGCGGTACATTCCTTCGAAAACTTCGGGCTCATTAATGTTTCCTATATATTCACTTTTGATATTATAGTCAATTTCGCTAAGGTCACCATACATTTTTTGCTTTTCCTGGTTAGTTGAAACGATTGAATTGAATTTATTCATCGCGACTTTGTAGCCAATCGAGTAAACCACCGAAGAAGTTAAAAAGAGTACAGCCAAACCTGCTGTCAAAGATATTTTTCTGTTTTTTATTTTCATAAAAACTCTCCTTCACGTTTTTTAAGGCTATACCCTTCTATAATAACACTTTTATCCTGCAGCGAAAAGCCACAGGATTAAGGTGAAATATGTAAAATTTTAAGGTCTAACGTAATTTAATGGATTTTGTTTTATTCCGTTAACCATGAAAGTAAAATCAAGATGCGGGCCGGTTGAAAAACCTGTGCTGCCAACTTGGCCTATAACTTGCCCACGGGAAACTTTCTGGCCATTCGAAACCGCAATAGCGCTAAGATGAGAATACCTCGTTGACATTCCGTTTCCGTGGTCAACAACTATGTTGTTTCCGTAGCCTGCATTGCTGTGAGTAACTTTTATAACAGTTCCCGAGCCTGAAGCTACAACATTCGCGCCGTAAATTGGTCGTCCGCCACTTCCGGCAATGTCTATTGCACCGTGCATGCTTCTTCTGCCTTCGGTGTCATAGAAATTTGAGCTTATGCGGCTAAACCCAGGAACAGGCCAGATGAATCCTCCTTGATTCACAACTCTCGAGGCCGTGCCAAGCGCAAACCCAAGCTTCTGGCCTTTCGAATTTCTTCTTGCGAGCTCTTCTTGCTCTCTTCTGCGCTGCTCTTCGTAATATTTTCTGATTTCGTCATCCGCAGCTTTTATTGCAGCTTCATTTTCGCCAATTTGCTGCTTAGTTTTTTCTTCTGAGTTTTTATACTGCGAAAGAAGCTCTTCGCTCTCGCTAAGCAAGGTTTGAAGTTCGCCTCTGTTCTTTTCCAAAGTTACGTTTTCTTCTTCTTGCTGCTTTTTAATATTATCAATGCTTGATTTTTCTTTTTCAAGCTCAGCGGATTTTTCGTTCAAACTGTCTATTATTTCTTTGACTGTGTCGCTAACTGATTTAACAATATCTGTTTTTTCAAGGAAATCACTGAAGTCTTTAGCTCCCAAAACTATGTCAAGAGTCGAAGCGTCACCGGCTTTATACATCATCACCAAAGCTTCTCTTAAAAGGTCGGCTTTTTGCTCAATTTCTTTTTCGATTTCAGTTATATGATCTTCAATCTCGAGTATTTGATTGCTAAGCTGATTTATGTAATTATTCGATGTATCAATTTTTTCTTGCAAATCTTTGATTTTGCCGTCGATGTCTTCCTTATTTTTCGTTTCTTCGCTGATGCTTTTTTGAGCTTCCATAAGGTCTTTTCTTAGCTCTTCCGACTTCTTCTGAAGCTCGGTTTTGGCTTTTTTCTTGCCTTCAATGTTAAGTGAAGAGACACCATAAAAATTAGTTGCCGAAAATGCGATTCCAAGCGAAGCCACCGAACACAAAATAATTTTGAACTTCTTGTTATTTATCAAAACCTGCTCCCTCCTTTTTCAAATAGCGCCTTATTGAAATTAAACTTCCGATCATTCCCAAAATTGAGCCTGCCGCCAAAAAGCTAACCAAAATTTTAGGGAAAATATTTTTAAAGTAAACCCCGTGGAAATTAATAATTCCGTCTAAAACCTTCACGAAACTGTTGTATGCCACATTAAGAATTCCAGTAGAAATAAGCGCCGCAATAACTCCGATTAAAACACCTTCAATAATAAAAGGCGCTCTTATAAATGAATTAGTCGCACCGACTGATTTCATTATTGCGATTTCAAGCCTGCGGTCGTAAATCGTGAGCCTAATAGTATTCATAACTATGAAAAGAGAAATAACCCCGAGCGAGCAAACAGTTAAAATTCCCGCTTTCGAAACAAGCCTGCTTAAATCAGAAAGCTTCTTAGCCGTTTCGCTCCTGTCGCTTATGGAATCAACGCCTTCAATCGCTTCGAGCTTTTCAACCGTTTGTTTATAAAGGGAAAGGTCTTGCATCGTAACGTGAAAAGCCTCAGGAAATAAACTGCCGCCCTTTTGAAGAATTCCATAAAGCCCGCCCAAAACCTCTTTATATTTTTCAGAAGCTTGGTCGCTTGAATAATATTCGCATTTAAGAACATTAGGAACATTTTTAATTTCTTCTTCAATTTTAGAAGTTTTTGAGCTCGAAACGCCCTTTTCAAGGAAAACCGTGATGCTGTTTTTATTTTCAACGGATTTAAGAACCTGGCTGAGATTCGCAGAAATTAAAAATGCACTGCCCGTTAAAACCATGCAGCAAACCATAACCGAAACCGAAGCCAAAGTCATGATGCTGTTATGAAAAACGTTTTTAAAACCCTCTTTTGTTAGGTACTTTATTATGTTAAATCTCACTTAAAAATTCACCGCCTTGACTTGTTGAATCATTTACTACCTTGCCTTCTGAAATTTCCACAACACGATAAGGGAAAGCTCTAACAAGTGAAACATCATGCGTAACCATGATAACCGTTGTGCCGGTTTTGTTGATGTTACTTAGCAAATTAACAATTTCCAGCGACATCTGAGGGTCTATGTTTCCCGTTGGTTCATCAGCTATCAAAATTCCCGGGTTATTCACAAGAGCCCTTGCAAGCCCAACGCGCTGTTTTTCCCCGCCTGAAAGCTCGGCAGCCTTCCTTGAGGACTTGTCCATAAGCTCAACTAAATTTAAAACGTATTCCACTCTTTTTTTAATGTCGCTTTGCTTCGCACCAATAACTCTCATCGCAAAAGCAACGTTGTCAAACACGCTCATTTTTTCAAGAAGCCTAAAATCCTGGAAAACAACTCCCAAACCCCTTCGGTAATAAGGAATATTTCTCGGCTTAACGCTTGAAAGATTCACTCCGTTAACCGTGATTTTGCCTGAAGTAGGCTCAATTTCTTTGGTTAAAAGCTTAAGCATGGTGCTTTTTCCGGAACCTGAAGAACCAACCACGAAAACAAACTGGCCGTCTGGAATAACTAAGTTAAGGCCGTCAAGGGCTTTGCTTTCTGAATCATAAAGCTTAACCACATTTTTAAATTCTATCATCTTTACACATCACCAACCCAATTAAAAAATAAATGTGCCGCCTAAGAAAGTTAGACGACACATAACTATTTCGCTTTTTTCTATAAGAAAATGTTGTAATACCACGCAAAATTAACTATTGTATCGCCTTGCCGGTTTATTTTACAACATTATCATACAAAAATCAACTTTTAAAATTTAACAGGGTTTGACATTAAGTATTTTTTTACCATCAAAGCTACTTTGAAAACTATTGCATCTTCAAATTCTCTGAGGTCAAGACCGGTTATTTTCTTGATTTTTTCAAGTCTATAAACTAATGTGTTGCGGTGAACGAAAAGCTTACGAGAAGTTTCGGAAACGTTAAGATTATTTTCAAAGAATTTTTGAATTGTAAAGAGAGTTTCACGGTCCATGGATTCAACTGAACCTTTTTTGAAAACTTCTTTTAAGAAAGTTTCGCAAAGAGTTGTAGGAAGTTGGTAAACAAGCCTTGCTATTCCTAAATTGTCGTAAGGAACTACGCTCTTTTCGGTGTCGAAAACTTTTCCTACTTCAATAGCGATTTGAGCTTCATTGAATGAACGAGCTAAATCACGGATGCTTGGAACAGCAGTTCCGATTCCAATTACGCTGTGAACGCAATATTCACCTGAAAGAGTATCGATAATTGAAGCTGCGAGTTTTTCAAGAGCTTTGCTGTCGATATCTTTGCTGATTTCTTTAACAAGAGCAATGTCAGTTTCATTTATGCTTACAACGAAGTCTTTTGATTTATCCGGGAAAAGACTTTGAATAACATCATAAACTGCGATGTCGGTTTTAGAAGTAATTTTAACAATCATGCAAACTCTGTTTACATCGTTGTTGAACCTGAGTTCTCTTGCTTTAATGTAAACATCGCCTGGTAAAATGTTATCAAGAAGAACATTTTTAATGAAGTTTACTTTGTCATATTTATCGTCATATTGTTGTTTAACACTGTTCATTGCAACCGAAAGAACAACAACATCTTTTTTGCAAATTTCGTCAGTTCCTGAAACAAAAACTGCAAATTCCGGGCATGAAGGATCGCCAAAAGGTTTGTAGGTTGCGCTGTCAGTGGTGAAAACGTCTGTTGATAAGAAAGATTCAGGTTTAATATCGGTAATAGTTTCCCCTACTCTTGTTGAATCGCTGCATGCAACTACAACGCAAGAATCATCTACTACACCAATTGTTCTGCCAACGGCCTCTGCTGTTTGTCTTATAATGTTTTGAAATAATCTGTTAGACATATCTTACCTCTCTTTTAAAATAATTATATTTTAGCTTACAAGTGCATATACTAAAAGCCCTCTTTTATTAATTATATACAATTAATATTATTTTGCAATACTTTATTTTTCACATTTTGGGTTTGTCTATTAAAAATTATGTTTTTTATACTAATTCGAGATTAATTTTAAAATTTATATATATTTTATATATATTTGAAAAAACGACTAAATCCCCTCCGAAAACAAATTTCAAAGGGGACTATTTTAAAAATATATATAATGTGTATATATCATATTTACCAACTAAAGAATTTTTATATTATTCTATCCTATCATTCCCATACATCCAGGCTCTTTACATCCTTCTTCTTCGTGCATTTCTTCCATGTGTTCACGGCATTTGCAATCAACCATTGCAGGGCCTACTTCAGTTTTTGCACTAAATGCCACCGGAACTTCAATTCTCATTTTTTGGCTTATAGTGAATTTGCACGTTTCTTTGTGCTTTCCTTCGCAATGTGTCGTGCCTTTGCGAATAATAGGCTTGCCAAGACACTCTAATTTAACTTTCCCAACCTCTGCGAAAGGTTTAACTTCTACAGGAACACCGACCATTACATCTTGAAACCCAAGTGCAGGGCAAAATTCTGGGCGATGGCCATAACCTTTTTCATACTCCATTAGTATTGACCTCCTTAAATATTTTAAGCTATGCTTCAGAGGCTTTCTCTGTTTAAGCCTCTATAATCATCATATTCAGAAGGCCACATTATGTTAAAAGCCAATACTTCCAAGACCGGTAGTATTAACAAGGTTTAAATCTTCCATCAAAGAAATAAAAACAGCGATTACCTTTGGAATACACTTATTAAACTGGCAAATTTTATGTTTTTTCTTATAAATTGCGCTTAATTGAGTGGTTGAACCTTCGCCAATCCTGCCTCTTTTAAAACTTTTGAAGCTTTCAGATTTATTTTCAACATTGTGAGATTCGAAAATTTCCCCGTTGGGGTTAAGCATAATCATAGTTAAGTCCGTTTCTTTATAAACAAAGCATTCATCGTTATATGTTGCAACTTCTTTGTTGCTGGAATCAAAAATAGATTTATCTTTAAATTTAAAAAGCATTTCGCCAGAAGGACTTTTAACCACGGCCGTTCCATCATCCATAATTTCGTATTTATAATCAATAATAATTTTCCGTTTTTTTATATGCTTAAAATAATGTTTCTTATGTTCTTTGAGTTGATTATACTCTTTAGATTCTTTGATTTTTTTCACAACACTAACATAACCCGTCGACGCAAAAGCGCTCGAACTAAAAGCAAACATCAGCGCACAAACGCACGCCAAAAACTTTTTCAAAAAATAACCCTCCCTTCATTTTCATACTATTTAACTCTACTACAAAATTAACCTTCTTTCAATGAAACAAAATAAGTTTATATACTTAAATTAAAAAGCAGCGTTTTAGCCAAATTTAGTATTAAACTTAATAAAAAAAATTAAGTCTGCTGGCAAACTCAAGGCTAGTGCAAAATATTTTATTGTGCTAAAAACGAATTTAATGTATAATTTGAAGTGAAACACATTAAACAAAGGAAAGGGAAGCAGAATGAAAAAATCAACAATAGTAATTTTATCACTCGTAGCGCTTATTTCAGCAGTTTCAGTTTACTTTTTAGTGGCAAACGGCAAAAAACAAACGCAATCTTCGAAAACCGATGATTTAAAAGTAGGCTATCAACTTGAAAAACCTGCAAACGGCGAAGAAATCGCAACGATTAAAACAAACCTCGGCGAAATGAAAATGAGGTTCTTCCCCGAAGCTGCACCAAAAGCAGTTGAAAACTTTAAAACTTTAGCTTCAAAAGGCTACTACGACAACGTTATTTTCCACAGAATTATAAAAAACTTCATGATTCAATCAGGCGACCCAACCGGAACAGGAACCGGCGGAGAGAGCATTTGGGGCAAAAATTTTGAAGATGAATTTTCAAAGAGCTTGTTCAATATAACTGGAGCCGTTTCAATGGCTAACAGAGGCCGAAGCACCAACGGAAGCCAATTTTTCATTAATTACCAAGACCCGAAGGAATTTATCGGCTGGGACGAATTTGAAAAAAGCTATGAAGAATACAAAAAAAGCCCAAGAAAATTCACTATGACTTACGGCAAAACAGTTGATATGTCTAAAATAACTGATGAAATTAAAAATCTTTATAAAGAAAACGGCGGTTCACCTTCGCTTGACGGCTACTACAGCACTGCTAAAGAAGGCCACACCGTTTTCGCTCAAGTTTTTGAAGGCCTTGAAACAGTTAATAAAATTTCAAACGTTGAAACAAACCCGCAAGATAACAGGCCGCTTGAAGAAGTTAAAATAGAAAAAATAACCTTTAGCAATTATCAATCGGAAAATTAAAAGGTGATTTAATGCAAGTAATTTCAGGAAACATAAGAGGTTTAAAGCTGGAATCCGCTAAAAACCCAGATTTAAGGCCAACAAAAGACCGCATAAAAAAGTCCCTCTTTGATATTTTAAGATTCAAAATTCAAGGGAAATCATTTTTAGATCTTTTCGGCGGAACAGGCCAAATCGGAATAGAAGCTTTCAGCCAAGGAGCGGGAAGAATAGTAATTATTGAAAAAGATGAAAAAACGGCATCGCTCGTAAAGAAAAATGTGAGTAAGATAAAAAATCAAAACAATATAGAAGTTTATTGCCAAGATGCTGTTAAATATCTTGAAAACGAAGATTTAAAATTTGATATAATATTTCTAGATCCGCCATATCAAAACGCAGAATTATTAGATGATTGCATAAAAAATATTATGAATTTGAAATATTTACCGGAAGTAATTGCCATAGAAAGCTTAACTTCCAAAGAAATTGGCATTGACAACGAAAAATTTTATTTGCGAAAAAAGTATCATTATGGTAAAATATCGTTGAATTTGTATGAAAAAACCAATTAAGCACAAAAACAAGGAGGAAGCCCTATGACAAGCATAGAAAAATTAATATCCGGCATTGAAGAAGAATTAGAAGCTGCATGGCAGCTACCTATGTCAGGCGGCAAAGTTTTAGTAGACACAAAAAACATAATGAAAATGATAAACGACGTAAAAGAAAATCTTCCAATGGAAATAGTTCAAGCTAAAAAAATAGTTCAAGACCGCTCTGAAATTATAGATAGAGCAAGAACTGAAGCTGAATCCATCATGAAAACTTCGGAAGAAAAAGTAAGGCAGCTCATAAACCAAAATGAAATCGTGAAAGCTTCTAAAGCGCAAGCTGAAGCAATTATAAACGAGGCAACCGAACAAGCAAGAAGTCTTAAAAAATCAAGCGATGAATATGCAGTGAACATTATGAAAGACCTTGACGATGCAGTAACAAATTCACTTTCAGAAATAAGAAAAGTTCGCAGCATGCTTCAAAATAAAAAATAAAAACTCCCCTGTGCAAAAGCTATTGCATAGGGGTTTAATTATTACGACTGTTTATTATAATCACTATTAACAGTAATCGGTGATTTTCCTCTGCTACGAGGGGTGTTGCCGCTAACACAAGGCGTAGTAGCTCTAGGCGTGTTTACAGTGCTGTTTGTCACATTAAAACTTTCTCTAAGAAATTTAAATAATCCTGAAGCTGTGGCTATATTAAGCCTTTTGCCTTTGTCGCATTCAATAAAAATATCATTAAGCCCGTCATTAAGCTGTGTCACAACATTCTTAATCACATCTACAGACTCATTTATTTCCTTAACGTTAAATTCGCCCGCTTTGTTTGCAATTGTATCCACAACTTTAACAATAGAACTCATAAGCTGATGTATCTCTTCTTTGTTCTTGTCATCAGGGTCTTTTATTTTAACAGCAAGAATCTCAAGCGTATCCGCAACGGCCTCCATCGAAATAGAAGCCGATTTGCAAACTTTGCTGAGGTTAGCATTTATTATTCTAATACTTTCATCTGTGGAAATCATCACATTTCCAGCTAAATTGCTCACTCTGGCCACTCCATTTGAAGCGTCAATAACACTTCTGGCAATTCTAGGGCCGTAAACCACGCTTCCTACCACGGTAACTCCCAGCGTGACAGTAACAGCAGCCAGACAAGCCGTAGCACTTGCTTTTAAAGCATTATCAATAAAACTCATTTTCATTCCTCCCATATTTTATGAATTAGTAATTTTGAAATCACATGACTATTTTTTTATGTCAATAACTCTATCGCACCAATCATTGTAAAATTTCTTTTCGTGCGAAACTAAAATCAAAGCCCCAGGCCATTTTGAAAGTTCATTTTTCAAAACTTCCTTTGAATCAGCATCAAGATGATTCGTTGGCTCATCGAGAATTAGAAAATTGCATTTTTGAATCATAAGTGCGCAAATTTTAACTTTCGCTTGTTCCCCACCGCTCAATGTTTTAAGCGGTTGAAAGGCGTATTCTGCTTTAAGCCCGCAAAGAGAGAGGAATTTCCTTATTTCGCTGTTAAGCATCTTCGGAAATTTATCAGAAATCCATTCAAGCGGTGAAACATCCGGGTTCTCCCAATGAAGTTCCTGCTCAAAATATGCTATTTTCGTGTTTTCCGTGAAATAATAAAATCCTCCAAGCGGGCGAATTTCTCCAACCAAAGTTTTAAGCAATGTTGATTTGCCAATGCCGTTAAAACCAGTGATAACCACCTTTTCGCGCGATTTAACTTCGAAATTAAGCCTTGGAAGCAAAGCTTTCGTGTAGCCAACTTTTAAATCTTTAACAATCAAAGATTTTTCTTCTTCAACAGGCAAACACTTAAAAGAAAATCTAGGCTTTGCGGCAGTTTCAGGCGGTGGGATTTTCTTCATTTTGTTAAGAAGTTTTATCCGGCTTTGCGCTTGGCGTGCGGTCGAAGCCCTAACGCGGTTTTTCGCAATGAATTCTTCGTGTTTTTTTATTTCTTTTTGCTGAGATTTAAATTCCTTCAAATAAGTTTCTTTCTGAATTTTCTTAATTTTAAGGAACTTAGTGAAGTTACCGGGATATTTTTTAACTGTGCCGAATTCTATGTCAAGAATAGCCGTGGTTATTTCGTCAAGGAAATCAAAATCATGAGATATGACAATAAAAGCCCCTTTAAAATTTTTAAGATAGCCCTTAAGCCAATCAACATGCTCTTTATCAAGGAAGTTAGTCGGTTCATCCATCAAAATCATTTCAGGCTTTTGAAGAAGAAGCTTCGCAAGAATAACTTTCTCTTTTTGCCCGCCACTGAGCTTGTTAAGAGGCCTATCAAGACCTATCGAAAGAAGCCCCAAACCTCCGGCGACCTTTTGAGTTTCGCCTTCAATTTCATAAAAGCCAGCATTTTCAAGAATCGTTTGATATTCCATCGATTTGTCAAAAAGCTCTTGGGAAAACTCTGCAGCCATTTTTTCATAAATTAAATTAAGCTCTTTTTCAATCTCATAAAGATGATCAAACGCAGTTTTTAAATACTCCAAAATAGAAAGCTCACCGCTAATGCTCATGTATTGGTCAAGGTAGCCAACGCTTATTCCCTTCTGCCATTTTATCTCGCCCTCATCAGGCATAACTTCTCCACGAATCATGTTAAGAAGCGTTGTTTTACCGCAACCGTTTCTTCCCACAAGGCCAACATGCTCGCCCTTAAAAACTTCAAACGATGCGTTTTTATACAAAACCTTTTCGGCATATGAATATGATATATTTTTTACTTCTAAGAGTCCCATTTTAATACCTCTCGGTGTAAATTTAAATCTAGTAACATTCTATCATACTTTTTGCAAAAATAAAGCCCCTTCATTTCGAAGAGACTTTAACTTTTATTTTAATTAAATTCGCTTAAGCATTGTCAACGCTGTGCATATGAGCCATCAAATCAAGAAGCTTGCAACTGTAAGCCCATTCGTTATCATACCATGAAACGAGCTTGATGAATCTGTCGTTAAGCATTATGCTTGCTTTTTCATCAAAGATGCTGGTTCTGCTGTCGCCTATGAAATCGCTGGAAACAAGAGGCTGGTCGGTGTAGCCGAGAATTCCTTTCATTTTGCCTTCTGAAGCAAGCCTAAGAGCATAGAAAATATCAGATGCACAAGCTGCTTTTTTAATTTTGCAAGTAAGGTCAACAACCGAAACATCCAAAACAGGAACCCTGAAAGACATTCCAGTGAGCTTGCCTTTAAGCTCAGGGATTACTAGGCCAACGGCCTTTGCGGCGCCAGTTGAAGAAGGAATGATATTTCCCGCAGCAGCGCGTCCGCCACGCCAGTCTTTTTTAGAAAGGCCATCAACTGCGCACTGAGTATTAGTCGTTGCGTGAACGGTTGTCATCAAGCCTTCTTCGATTCCAAACTCATCATTTATAACTTTGGCAAGAGGAGCTAAACAGTTCGTTGTGCAAGAAGCATTCGAAACAACATTCATGCTCTTTTCGTATTTTTCAAGGTTAACACCGCAAACGAAGGTTGGCGTTACGCTATCTTTAGCCGGAGCAGAAATAACAACTTTCTTAGCCCCTGCTTTTAAATGTTCGCTAGCTGCCTCAGTTGTGCAGAAAACGCCAGTTGATTCAACGATGTAAGAAGCTCCAACGTGCGACCACGGAATATTCGCAGGAGATTTTTCAGAAAAAGTGTTAATTTGAGCTCCGTCGATGTAAAGAATTCCGTTTTCGCCTTTAATTTCATGGTTAAGCTTCCCGTGAACTGAATCGTAGCTCATCAAATAAGCCATGTATTCTGATGTTACAAACGGGTCGTTGATTCCAACGACTTCAAAAAGCTGAGGTCTTTCAAGAGCCGCTCTTAAAACCATCCTTCCTATTCTTCCAAAACCGTTTATTCCTATTTTAATTGCCATAAACCAGCACCTCTTTAAAAAAATTTACACTTTAATTATATGTTTAAAAGCCTATTTGTTTTCCGCAAAACTGCTTTCTGAAATTTGCTTGAATGCTTCAATAACAACAATAAGCACATAAAACGAAATTGCCGCTTCCAAAGCGCAAGTTGAAACTTGAGCATTGCTTAATTCTTCGCTGTGATTTAAACACTTTATCATCACTGGCACGCATTTTATGAGCATGAGCGCAAACGCAGGAAGACCATAAAATACAGTCAGCTTCACAATATTTCGCTCGCAAGAAGTTGAGTAAACTTGAGTGTAATAAAGGAAGAAAAGCGCTAAAAACGCCGTGAGGGCAATGTCGTAAATATCTGAATTATCGTTTTGAATCGAAAGGAAAAGAATCATATCAAGCGCAAACCAAAAAACAGGGCAAAACAAGAAAAACGAAAGTTGCGGGAACACGTTTTTCCCTGAAAAATGAACAAACGCCATAATTAAAAAGCTTACGATTGAAAAAATTGATAAAAGCGCCATCAAAACCGGCTGCCATTCAAAGTCGTAAAGAGTTGTGTCATGAAAAAAACTTGAAATGCAGAAATAAAAGCAAGCCGAAATAATTAGGCTCAGAATTCCAAGCGGAATATTCCTTTTAACTTCCAAGTTTTCGATATTCACGTTAGTGACTTTAGAAACCACATACATAGCCACCAAAACAATTAAAAATAACCCTGTGAAATAACCTGATTCGACAAAATCCATCGGGTAAAATGCTGAAGCGATTTTCAAAGGTGCAAACACCAAGATTAAAATTCCTGACAATAGCCACATTAATTTAGAGAACAATTTTACTACCTCCCAATTTAATTTTTTGAACATAACTTAAATATCTCGTCCATATAAATTATTATACGGCCAATATATAACTACAGTTTATAGTAAGGCAAACCTAAAGTCAACATCAACTGTGCTAAATTTAATCATTAATAACACTAAAAAAATCAAAGGACGTGCACGATTATGAGTAAACGCTTACAAAGAAAAATTATTGTTTTATTTTTTTTAATGATATTCATGATTTTCATACCGCTTTTGTCAGTTTGCGGGAAAAAGAAAAATTTGAATTTAAAAGAATCCTGCAGTGAAATAAAAGAAGAAAATGTTTCATCGAATTTTTTTTCAGTTCTTGACGAGTCAAATGGGGAAATAATTAAAATTAAAGACAAAGATTTCGTTTGCGGGGTTGTTGCTTCCGAAATGCCAGCGCTCTATGAAAATGAAGCATTGAAAGCTCAGGCAGTGGCTTCTTACACTTATTTTTCAAGGCAAAGAGCCAAGGCAAAAGCCTCGAATAAGAACTACGACTTCACCGTTAACACTGAAAAGCAGCTTAATTATATTCCCAAAGAACGCATGAAGACTAAATGGAACAGCAACTTCAAAAAATATTATTCAAAAATAAAAAAGTGCGTTGATGAAGTCTTCCCGGAAGTTATCGAAGAAGAAAACGGGAATTTAATCTTGGCGGCTTACCATGCAATTTCTTCAGGCGAAACAGAAAAATGCGAAGATGTTTTCGGCGGAGATTTAAAATATTTGACAAATGTTGAAAGCCCAGGCGACAAACTCGCAAAAGACTACGAAACTACGCTTGAGATTAAACTCGATGACTTCAAAAACGCTCTAAAAAGCCAAGAAAAAGATTTAACTTTCGAAGGCGAGCCCTCAAGCTGGGTAAAAACGCCAGAAAGAACCAAAGGAGGAATGGTCAAAGAAATAAATATATGCTCAAAAAACTTTAAAGGAACGCAAATTCGCAAAATGTTTTCGCTGCGTTCATCTGATTTTGATTTAACTTATAATCAAGAAAAAAATTCATTTATTTTCACGGTGAAGGGTTACGGCCACGGCGTGGGAATGAGCCAAACTGGTGCACAATACATGGCAAAAAACGGATCAGATTACAAACAAATTCTTTCGTGGTATTACCCTAATACTTCAATATCTAAACTAAAAAATTTATAATTATTTGAAATTATATATCAAAGTGTGATATAGTTCTTACCGGGAGGTGAATTTAAAATGTGGTTTTTGCAACCAGGACTAACATTTACGGACCTTATTTTAAAAATAATAGCAATTTTAATAATAACCTTTTTGGTTTTACCGCTTCATGAATTTGCCAAAGCATGGGTGGCTTATCAGCTCGGCGACGACACCGCGAAAAACGAAGGAACTTTAACGCTTAACCCTCTGGCGCACTTTTCGGCTTCAGGGGCAATTTGCATGCTTCTTTTTAATTTCGGTTGGTCAAAACCCGTAAGCATAAACCCAAATAATTTCGAAAATCCTCACAGAGATATGGTTTTCGTTGCGCTTGCAGGACCAATTGCAAATATTTTAGCAGCTTTGGTTGGCGGATTTTTGCTAAATTTCACGCCTTTCATATCTTCAAGCGCAGTTGCAATTTTAATTAGCAAATTCATTTTATCTTATATTTCAATAAGCACTTACCTCACAGCAATCGACCTTTTGCCCGTCCCTCCAATGGCAGGGTTCCAAATAATCCAGTCTTTTATTCCTGAAAGAATAATGATTAAATACTACCGAAACATTTCGGCAATCACATGGGTAATGATACTTTTAATTCTTCTGGGTGTTTTCGACGGGTTCATCGGTTTAACTCAAGCTTTGCTTTACAATTTCGTGCTTAAAGCAACGCACATGCCTTTTTTTAACATTTAAAGTTAGCGAGTATATATTGTGCGGTTTTAGGAAATATCTAAATTGTTAAATCCATCATCGAATCGTGGTGAAAATATTATGGTTTTACTTTATGTTATTTTGGCGATTTTAGCTTTTTTGATTTTGCTCTTGCTATTGCCTGTTCATTTGATAGTAAGCTACAATGAAAAGCTAGGAATCTTCATGAAAATTTTCGGGATTAAATTCAGCGTTAAAAACAAATCTAAAAAGAAAGCAAAAAGCAAGAATCAACCTGTCGAAAATAAAGAAATAGTAAGCAAAAATGATGAAAAACCAAAAAGTTTGATCGACCGCATCCAGTATTTTGTAAACTTTATAAAAGCGTCAAAAGACTTCGTTTTAAATATTTTAAGCCGCACAAAAATTGAAGATTTAACATTCAAACTCAGTGTTGGCGGAAGCGACGCTTTTGAAACTGCAACCCGTTATGGACAAGCCTCCTCGGCTGTTTACTCGGCATTTTCAGCGATTTGCTGCGCAAAAAAGCCTAAGAACTACGAAGTTAGTGTTTCGCCAGATTTCATGAGTGAAAAAAGCTCTTTGGTGATGAATTTAGACATAAAATTACAGCCGATTTACATGATTTATTTTTTGATAAAATATGTTCAGGAAATTAAAAATTTAAAATATGAAGGTGATAAAAATGAGTGAAAAAGTTGAAAATTTAATGAGTTCATCTCTTGAAAAATTAAAAGAAACCGTTAATGCTGACACTGTCATCGGCAAAGAAATAACAACCCCGGACGGCACTGTGGTTATTCCTGTTTCGAAAGTGAGTTATGGCTTTGCTTCCGGAGGTTCTGACTTTTCAAGCAAAAGCTCGAAAGACATGTTTGGCGGCGGTAACGGCATGGGAGTGAACATAATTCCCGTTGCGTTTTTAATCATAAAAGGCGAAGAAGTCAAGCTCCTTCAAATCGAATCTTTTAGCAACACAACGCTCGACAGAATTATTTCAATGGCACCTGATGCAATAGACAAAATAGCAAAAGCTATAAAAAACAGAAAATCCGAAAAATAATTTTAAACTACTTGATTAATTTTCCTTCTTGCATTATGATTTTTATAGTGATTTTTCACTTAATTATCTTTTGCAGGAAGGAATTAATTATGAGCGAAAACAAAATTAGAAACCTTAGAAGTAAAATTTCAAAGAGTCTTAGACATTCCGAAAATAAAATACTTCAAAAAATAGGAAGAAAAATAAAGCCCAAAAAAGCAAAACCTCTCCCGGAATATGAAAAATGTTTTAAGAATTTTGAATTTAAAAAAGCAGATATCAAAGCAAAAATAAGCAAAAATGCTAAATTTAAAAACAAAAAAATAACCAAGGATTTCATAATCAAAGACTATGAAGAAAATATTTACAACAAAATAATAAAGTGCATTAAAAAGTTTGCTAAAACTCAAATTAATATAAAAAAGCAGTATGAAATAATCAGCTCACGAGCGCCAAAAATTTACAGCAATTTAGTGAATAAAAAACTCGAAGAAAACTATGAACATGCTAAGGCCAGGCTCGAAGGCGCACAGTACGCTATGAACAAAACAAATTTAGAAGATGGATTCAAATTAGCAAAAAACGCCTTAGACACAGAATATTTGAAAAAAAGAAGCGAATTCCTAAAAGATATCCCAGTTTTAGAGCCCGAAAAAACATATTTTAATAATTCAAACTTTGAAAATTTAGTCAAAACGCTCGAAAGCAAAAAAGAAATCGTGGCAAAATCCTACAGCTCTGCCGAAAATGAAATAAACGAAAAAACCATAGAAAGAAACCACAAAATAATAGATTTAATTTTGAAAAAAGAATATGATAAAATAATTATAGAATTCAACAAATATGTAAATGTTCTTGAAAAATTCCAAAAGAAATATAAAATTGAAAATGAAGCATCTTTCAAAATAAAGTTTTAAAAAGAGGCTAGAAAATGAAAAAAAGATTAACACGTTCAAAGACAGACAGAAAAATCCTTGGCGTTTGCGGAGGAATAGCGGAATATTTCAATATAGATTCAACTTTAGTGAGAATAGCATGGATTTTAATGACGCTTTTTTGCGGTTTAGGAGTTTTAGGGGTGCTGGCTTACCTTATTTGCGCGCTGGCAATGCCGGAAAGAAGCGACATAATCGAGGCGGAAGTAAAAAGTGAGCCAAAAGAGAAAAAAGAAGACTAAATTTAACAGGCAGCCACTAAAAAACTAGTGATTGCCTGCTTTTTTTGTTTTATAAATTAATTTGCGGTCTTTCTTCGTCGTTTTTGTTCATTCCTGAATAAGGGTCTTGCTTTTGGCTGTTCCCGGTTTCAAAGTGTGGCCTTGAATTACTTTCATAATTCGAGTTCACATTTTCTTTTTTGCTTTCTCCGTTAACGTTTTCGGGTGCTGCATGATTAAAATTTTTGAGTAACATAATCATTTCTCCTTTAGCCATAATTTGAGATTTCAAAATTTGAAACCACGATATTATTTTAACCAAAGAATTTGAAAATACTCTTTATTTTTTAACCCCCATAACGCAGCGAATTATTTCGTTTATGTCTTTTGAAAAACTTATTTTCTCAAAACCTGAATTATTCATAATTTCGGCCACATCATCATGCATGCCCTGCCCTATTTCAAAAGCTAAAATTCCGCCAGATTTTATTTTGCAGGCCCACAACTTGCATATTTCACTGTAAAAATCAAGCCCAGTTTCACCGCCGTCAAGGGCGGTTTCAGGCTCGTGAAGAACTTCTCTGTCAAGCATTTTAACGTCTGCAGTTTTAATGTAGGGCGGATTGGAAACTATGCAGTCAAAATAATCATCTTCGAAAAGATTATAATCCTCAAAAACGTTTCCCTTAATAGCTTTCACTTTGCTTCCAAGACTTTTTATGTTCTCGCTTAAATATTCAAATGCCTTTTCGGAGTATTCAAGAGCATAAATTTCATTAAAATTTTTGAGATTTTTTTCAAGCGCAAGCGCAACGCAGCCCGTGCCGCTGCAAAGGTCGATTAAATTAAATTTTTTCGAAAAATTAGCGTTTTTAATAACCGTTTCAACCAAAACTGCCGTGTCTTCCCTAGGAATTAACACACCTTCGCCAACTTTTAGATTCATGTTCATGAATTCCCACGAGCCCAAAATATATTGAACCGGCACGCCGCTGCTTCGCAAAGAAATAGCATTTTCGAGGAATTCAAGCTCTTTTTCTGTCAAATTTCTTTCTCTTTCCAAAAAAATGCCGGTGAAATCAAGCTTCAAACAGTACTGCAAAAGAATATTCGCTTCGTTTTTTGCTTCTTTTTCGTCTAATAGAGGCAAATTTTTTCTTGCAAAATCATAAAACTCACGTACCTTCATAGCTATCCCCACTTGCAGAAACATTTGCGTTGTAAACCGGCAACACCACAGTAACGGTCGTTCCAAAGCCTTCTTCGCTGATTATTTCAAGCTTGCCGCCGTGAAGCTCAACTATTTCGTCAACTATCGCAAGGCCTATTCCAGAGCCCCTTTGAAGGTGATTTGCTTTGTAAAATTTCTTTTTAACATTCGGCAAGTGTTCGCTTGGTATTCCGCAGCCGTTATCTGTAACACTGATCAAAATTTCGCCGTCTTTTTCAGCCGTGCTAACGCTCACGCCGCCGCCCTCGGAAGTATATTTAAGCGCATTATCAATAATATTTATGAAAACTTGTTTAAGCCTGTTTTTGTCGCCAAGAACCGTCGGAAGCATCTTCGGCTCGGAATAAATGAGCGTCTTTTTCTCGTGTTCAGCTCTGTTTTTGAACATATAAACCGCTTCGCTAAGCTCAGCGAGGATGTCTATTTTTTCTTTAACGAGCTTCACTTTTCTTTCCCTCATGCTGGAAAAATCTAGCATTTCTTCAACTATCGATGAAAGCCTGCCAGCTTCTTTAACAATAACTTCGAGGCCTCTTTTCATCGTAGCAGGGTCGGAATCGCAAATTTGCATTGTTTCTGCCCAGCCTTTTATCGCCGTAAGAGGCGTTCTTAACTCATGAGAAATCGAAGAAATAAAATCGTTTTTAAGTTTTTCAGATTCTTTAAGTTCGGCGGCCATATTGTTGATTGCATCGCTAAGCTGGCCTATTTCATCGTTGTATTTTTTGTCAATTTTAATATTAAAATTTCCTTGAGCAATAAGCCGTGATTTAGCGCTGATGTCACTCACGGGGTTGACAATTGACTTTATGAAATAAGTTGCCGAAAAAATCATGAAAAGAATAATTAAAAGCTCTATGAACATTAAAAGAAGCGTGCTTATGTAAATTCTTCCTCTTGCGGTTTCAAGCGAAACAACATATCTTATGGTTCCAATATATTCGCCGTCTTCGCAATAAAGGCTCCTGCTAACAGCCAGGATTTTCTCGCCTGTGGCGCTTCTTCCTATCCAAATTCCAACGTCTTTATTCTTAGCTTCCCAATAATCTGGGTAAGTTTGCAGTTCTTGAGGCAAAAACGCAGCAGAAGTTAAAATCACTTCGTCGCTTTTGTCAAAAACCATTACCTCAAACTTCTTTTCCCTAGCCACTTCTTCAATGTAATCAACGGCTTTAGCCGCAAAATTATCTGCCCTTTCGCCACAGCAATCTTTGAAAAAAGTGTAAACTTCCTTCGACCTGCCAAGAACAGCCTGCTGAATCCCGCTGTAAAAATAGCCCCTTATCATGAAATTAAAAGCAACAACCAAAACGGCAAAAATTCCAACAACAAAACCAAGATTATTAAATATCCATCGTTTTTTTATTCCGTTTACAGATGTCATTTTAATTCTCCCATTTGTAGCCCATGCCCCAAACGGTGATTATATGCCTCGGAGCAGAAGGGTCGTCTTCTATTTTCATTCTAAGCCTTCTTATGTTAACATCAACTATTTTTTCTTCGCCGCTTTTAGATTCGCGCCAAACCTGGCTGAAAATCTGGCTTCTGCTAAGAACTGTTCCTGGGTTTGAAAAAAAGTATTCCATAATTTGAAACTCAACTTGAGTAAGCTCGATGACATGGCCTCTCTTTTTAAGAGCCCTGTTTCTGAGATTCAAAACGAACTCGCCAAACTTAATTTCTTCCTGGAATTTATTTTCAGCTCTCATTGAGTTAAGCGCAACTCTTCTGTAAAGTGCATCCACTCTTGCAACGAGCTCCGAAGGGCTGAAAGGCTTGGTTATGTAATCATCTGCGCCGAGCATAAGGCCGCTAACTTTGTCTATTTCTTGAGTTTTGGCCGTTAAAAGAATTATTCCAAGCGTGCTGCTTCTTTTTCTCAGTTCTTTGCAAACCTTAATTCCGTCAATCCCTGGCAGCATTATGTCAAGCACCGCTAAATCAAAATCTCCGTTATAATGTTCGAACATTTCAAGCGCTTTTTCGCCGCTGTCAGTGTCAACTACCTCATAGCCCGAGCGTTCAAGGTTTATGACTTCAAATTCCCTAATAGCGGTTTCATCTTCAGCAATAAGTACTCTTTTCATTGTTCATTTCTCCTTTTATTTGATGTCTAAAATTAAAGTGAATTTTCTAAAGATTCAAGTTTAAAAACTTCTTTTTCATTTATGCCGTAAACCTCAGTTTTAGAGCCTTTGCAAAGCAAAATTTCGTCAATTCCGTTTCCGTTAACATCTTTGAGATAAATTTTGTCAATTTCCGGCTCAGGGCTCACAATGTCGCCCACAATGCTCCAATGTTCCATGCTTTCATACTTCAAAAAAAGAATATGCACATCTCGGGGGTTATCTTCAGGCTTGCAAATTATTACGCTGTAAGTTTTGTTATTTCCAAAATCATGTTCCGTCGCGGCGCAATAGCGATTATTGACGAATTTATAGCAAAAACTAAATTCACAGCCCAAATATTTCTCAGCAGATTCAATAAGATTTTGATGTTCCTGCGAAAGCCTGGGCTCTTTCATGCTTCCTTGAATATCAAAAAAATCGTTGCCCGTGCAACCTGATAAAATCAACGGCAAAAAAAGTAATGCTAAATATTTTAATTTCAAAATTTTCCTCCGCTTTTTTTATTTCTTTAAATAAAATTCTATCACATAACGAAGTAATTTTAAAGAGTTTAAAAACATTACTTTGAACAAATTAATTATTGACATATTGTACTATTAGATATATAATTGGAGTTAATTATTATTCAGATGATACTATTTTTTAAAAGGAAGGTATAAGTTATGGGCATCATTGATAAAACTTTTAAAGCCGCAAATAAACTAAACGACACACGAAAGAAAATAAAAAAAGGATTAATAAGAACAGACTATCGCACAGGTGTACTCAATGATTTTAGCATCGTTACAAAAGCCGTTTTTTATTTATTATCATATGACCCAACGGGCACATCGCCTTATGAAATAGTAGAGGTTTTGCCAGTTCAAATAAATCCAGAACACCTTTCCCACGCTGCATCAAGAAAAACAGATCACCAAGGCTTCATCAGCGGCGGTGACAAAAGCAAATATACTTCTGACGGCTATAATTCTAACGATTCGATTGATATTCGCCTTTGGTTTGATATTTACGATGACTACATCGCTGGAGGAGAATTCATTGGAAAAGATGTTTCTCTTTTTAACAAAGACTATACTTCCCTTCCTACTTTGCTAGAGATAGGCACTGACACTATGTATCAAAGAGCATCAAAAGTTCTTTTTAAATGGGGCGAAATAGAATATTTTGGAATAATATCAGGTGTCAGCGCTGAATACACTGCCTTTTCAAGGTGGGGCAGTCCGCTTAAATGCGAAGCAACGGTTTCAATGACAGTAGAAGCAATGCCTGATGGGCAAGAACTAAAAAATGTAACAAGAGATGTGGTTGCTTACACCAAAGTGAGCGACAGCTTGAACAAAGCAGCCTTGGCAGGCCTTACAGGCGCAAAAGAAATGGGCGGCATAGCTTTGGGAGTAGTTCAATCATTAAGATCATAAAACCTAATGTAAATTAAAAAATAAAGGAGGAAAATTCGATGTTATCAACAAAAACAATAGAGTTAATGGACCTTGAAGAAGCAATGAAAAATAAAAATTTGCTTGGCGGCGAGCTTGAAAATATTTCTAAAAATCAAGAAGAAAATGTTGCTGCTCTTACTGGGATGCTTTATTCTATTCCGAAGTCTGTAACAAAAAACCGCGATATACACAAAATGTTCCTGGAAGATAGCTTTAATGACGAAATTGATGATCTGAAATCAGATAAAGAAAGCCTTAGCATCGAAGGCCAAAAGATTCGAGATATATTAGCAAAAAAGAAAAAAGGCAAAAATAATGAAAAAAATTCTGAAACTTCCGATGAAGAAGGCGAAGATGAAGATAATGAATACAGTGAAGACGAAGATAGTGAAGATGAAGAAGATAGCGAAGATGATGAAGATTACGACGAAGATGATGATGAATTAGAAGACATTGCAGAAGGCAAAGACGTAAATGCTGAAAAAAAAGAAATAGTTTCGGAATATACTACTTCAATCAATGAATCCGAAGAAGAAAACTCTGAAGAAGGCTACAATTATTATAAAAATACCCAAGAGGACGAAAATGACGAAGAAGACGAAGAGCCCAGTGAAGAAAAAATAATTGAATTGATAAGCGAATTGGCAACTAAAATGAAAGCCAAAGGAGAAAGCAAAGAAAACATAAAAAAATGTGTGGCTGCGTTGCTGTTGATGTTGCTTACAGATTACAATAACTTAGATTTATACGAAGATGACATGGAAGACCTTATAGATGATTTGTACGAAAACGATTTAAATAGTCAAAACGGTGAAGAAAACCCGAAAGAAGTTACAATTACAGATGAAAAAAAATCTAAAAAAGATTCAGAAAAATCAACATGGCAAGATGCTAGCAACATGAATAACGATGAAAAAGCCGAAGATTTAAGAGAAAAAGCAAGAGCCATAGCGACGCAAGGAACATACGGAATGGCAACCAAAGACGGCATTGAAAAACTTAGCGAATTGCTTAATGAGCTTTTAAAATATTCTTCAGGCCCCTTTGGAAAAAATAAGCCTATTGCGGAATTGGTGCGCAATTTCAATTCTATAAAAGCGATTGAAAGCCAACTCGTTGGAAATGAAAAAAATTTGAAAATCGTTGCCAGTGAAGAAGACCTGCAAGAAGTTGCAAAAAGCGCCGAAAACCCGAAGGAAGCCCGGATGTTACGCCTAAGCATGGAACAAACATATGCAGATAAAATTCGCGCGCTTGACAGGTTTAAATATTCTGAAAAAGTGGAAACAATGATAAGAAATGCACTTTTTGATTTATATGAAAATGCCAAAGTTAAAGTCAAAAAAGAAGAAAATGGCAATTATGTTTACGAAGAAAAACTCGAAAACGAAAAAGCCATAAATACAGGGAAAATACTGCTTCCGCTTTTAAGAACCAAAAATGAACCGAAAGATTACAACTATGATTTTCAATACGATGTGCTTAGAGAAATGATTCGCCAAGAAGAATTTTATGATGAGAATCATGATAATGATCCTTTTGAAAGCAGTTTAGATAAAATTAATGATAATAAAAAAGTTGAAGTTACCTCAGTTGGTAAATTTGCAATTTTAAGATATCTTAAAACTATATTAAATTATACAGGTACTACTGGTAACACAAATGATAGTGCTAATGATTTATATAGTACAGAATCCTTCAAAACAAATTTTGCAGGTACATTAAGCAAAATTATAAATGGTACGAGTAGCACGGTCGACGATACATTTAATTATACTTCAAACTACCAAAAATATATATACGCTCTCCAAAAATTTACAAATAATAACGGAAAATTAAAACAAGCATTATCAAAAACCAATGAAATAATATTTTCACTATATGACGAAACTAAAAGATCCTTGAAAAATAATAATAAAATCGATTTAAGCAAATTAAGATCTAGTCTTGGAGAATTAAGTAAAGAATTAAATGATTTAAACCAAGAAAATATAATAATTCAATTAAATGAAAAAATTTCAGAAATAGCCTCTGCAATTAGTAAAAATTTAGATTTTAAAAGTATTTTAAGTACATGTGGGTATAACGAAAAAGAAATAGCATCAATAGAAAGCTTATGCAAAATCGATGATAATTAACTACAACAAAATAAAAATTAAAGCATTTGCATTTTTGCAGGTGCTTTTTCTTTTGGCATTCACTTTTTAAGGCTGGGCGCCATAGTTTATAAATAGAAAAATAACAAACGTTTCGGAGGTGAAAGCTTGAAAGTTTTTTCGCTGTGGCAAGCGCCTGTGGGAAGCCAATGCAAAGTTAAAAAAATAAATTTAAACAAATCCGAAAAAGAAAGAATCCTCGACCTTGGAATGATTCCCGGAACTAACATTAAAGTGCTTCAAAAAAGCCCTCTTGGAGATCCAACGGCTTATTTAATCCGCGGAAGCGTCATTGCACTTAGGTCTGAGTACACTAAAAAAATTACAATAGAAAAAATTTGAATTTAGGAGCTGACAGCTAAATGAAAACAACCACCCTCCTAAACCCGGCAAAAACTAAAAAAAATAGATCAAAAATTAAAACAATAGCTGTTGCCGGGAACCCAAACGTGGGCAAAAGCACGGTTTTTAATGCTTTAACGGGCCTTAGGCAACACACCGGCAACTGGCCCGGCAAAACAGTCGAAAAAGCCGAAGGCAAATACACTTTTCATAAAAAAGAATTTAGGCTCGTCGACATCCCCGGAACTTACTCGCTGCTTGCAAACTCGCCTGAAGAAGAAATCGCAAGAAATTTCATTTGCTTTGAAAATCCCGACGCGGTTGTAGTCGTGATGGATGCAACCTGCATTGAAAGGAACCTCAACCTTGCATTTCAAATTCTGGAAATCACGCCGAATGTGGTTATCTGCCTGAACCTCATCGATGAAGCAAAAAAGAAAAATATTTTTATAGATGAAGATGAACTTTCTTTGCAGCTTGGCGGAGTTCCGGTAGTTTGCACCAACGCAAGAAAAGGCACAGGGCTTGAAAAC
This sequence comes from uncultured Oscillospiraceae bacterium, assembly GCA_900554335.1. Lineage (GTDB taxonomy): Bacteria > Bacillota > Clostridia > Oscillospirales > Acutalibacteraceae > UMGS1491. The sequence continues at coordinate 113,751 of USGT01000001.1, read as the reverse complement.
CTTATGCAAGAAATTGAAAACGTGAGCGAAAAGAAAATCAAAACTGTCACCGTGAAAAATAGATACTCGCCTGAAATTGAAGCATGCATTGAAAACATAGAAAAAAAGATAAAAAACCCGAAAAATTTAAACAAAAGATGGCTTACCATTAGACTTTTGGAAGAAAACAAAGAGCTTGGCACAGCGCTTTCGAGCCACCTTGGAAAACAAAATTTTTTAAAAATTCAAAAAGCAGCCAATAAAGAAAAAAGAAAGCTTAATTTCACTAAAAATCTAAGAGATAACACCGTGGAAGTGCTCATAAATCGAGCAGAAAGCGTTTATAAATCATGCGTTAAAATAACGAAAAAAGACTACGACAAACGCGACAGAATGATTGATAAATTCCTTACTTCCCCACTCACAGGCTTCCCCACAATGATTTTATTTTTAATGGGAATATTCTGGATAACAATCACAGGGGCAAATTACCCCTCGGAAGTAATTTCAAGTTTTCTTTTTTCTTTAGAAGACAAACTAATGAGCTTAATGGCAGCTTCAGCAGCCCCGGCGTGGCTCAGCGGAATTTTAATTTCAGGAATTTACCGCACTCTTTCATGGGTGGTTTCGGTAATGCTGCCACCAATGGCGATTTTCTTCCCGCTTTTCACACTTCTGGAAGATGTCGGTTACTTGCCGAGAATTGCGTTTAACCTCGACAAAATTTTCAAAAAATGTGGTTCACACGGGAAACAATCTTTGACGATGTGCATGGGTTTTGGGTGCAATGCCTGCGGAGTGACCGGCTGCAGAATAATAGACTCGCCGAGGGAAAGGCTAATTGCCGTTTTAACAAATAATTTTGTGCCTTGCAACGGCAGATTCCCGCTTTTAATCTCAGTTATAACAATGTTTTTCATAGGCCAATCGCTTAGCTTTTTTGATTCGTTTAAATCAACTTTAATTCTCACAGGCATCATAATTTTCGGCGTTATTATCAGCTTTATCATGTCAAAAATATTATCAAAAACACTTCTAAAAGGCCTTGGCTCATCGTTCATTTTGGAGCTCCCGCCATACAGGAAACCTCAAATCGGCAAAATTTTAATCCGCTCACTTTTCGACAGAACGATATTCATCCTCGGCAGAGCTGTTGCCGTTGCGGCGCCTGCAGGGCTCATAATTTGGATCATGGCAAATGTTAAAATCGGCGAGCTCAGCCTTTTAATACACTGCTCCAACTTTCTAGACCCTTTTGCAAGAATGCTTGGCCTTGACGGAGTAATTTTAATGGCTTTTATTCTTGGGTTCCCGGCGAATGAAATCGTCTTCCCGATAATCATCATGAGCTACATGTGCACGGAAACAATCTTAGAAATTCAAAACCCTGCCGAACTCCACAACTTGCTGGTTTCGCACGGCTGGACTTACATCACAGGAATCTGCGTAATGCTTTTTTCGCTGCTTCATTTCCCTTGCGGAACCACACTTTGGACGATAAAAAAAGAAACCAAAAGCCTCAAATGGACCGCCCTATCGTTCGTAATTCCAACAGTGACGGGAATCCTTGTGTGCTTTATAGTTTCAAATGTCCTTAAATTATTTCCGATTTAAACTTTAAAATTTTTAAGTTTTTTGTAAAACTCAAGCGGCCTAAAACTGCCTTCGGTGTGCACGGCAACGTATTTATCTGTTATTTTTTCCAGCTTTTCAGCGGTTTCATCAGAAATCGAAAAACTAAAAAGCTTCTCAACCGGGCAATAAACAATGTGCCTAAGCACCGCCAGCATCGAAGGCGAGATATCAACCCCGAAATCGCTTTCACGAGAGCAGCTATAGCAAAAAATCTTTCCTTTTTCAATAAGGAATCTCATATTTTCGGCTTCGTAGCTTCCGCATTTGTCGCAAGAAACAAGCCCAGGCATGTATCCGCAAAGCGAGCAAGCGCGAAGCTCAAAAATGCTTTTCACAACGAGCTGATTCATTTTATTTTTCGAAAGATAAAAAATTGAGTTCAAAAGAACGCGCAAAAGTTCGCCTGAGACTTCGATTTCAGGCCTAAGCGCCAAAGAAAGCTCGCAAAAATACTGCGCTAAAGACAAAGCTTCTAAATCGTTTCGAAGCTCAAAAAATACTTCTTTTATTTCACATCCATCCAGCAAATAACCATTGCGTGCGGAAAAAAGCGTAAAAGTTCCATAGGCAAAGAGCTGAACCATTCCGCCAAGCCTATTTCTTATGGTTTTTGAGCGTTTAGCAATCGCCGTGATCACACCCTTTTCTCGTGTAAGAAGGGTTATGACCTTGTCGCTGTCACTCAAGTCCTTTTCTTTTACTATTATTCCCGTCACATCTAATTTCATTGTTTGTTCCTCGTGAATTACTTTCGCTGCCCCAAGCACAGTACGGCAAAAGGCCATTTTCTATAGAGCGATAGTTCAAGTAATCCGTAATCATTCCCGTAGATTGAAATCTTTCCCAAGCTGATTTAGCGTCCATTGTAAAATCCTCCTAACTGTAAAAAAGTTTTAATTTCTTGCTGAATGAAATTTATTTTTCAGTACAGGATGATTATACAACATATCTCGAAAAAAATATAGTATAATTCTATAATTTTTTTAAAATTTTATATTTTTTTAGCAATTTGCATAAATTTACATATATCCAAGATCATGAAGAATCGAAGCGCTGTTTCTCCAATCTTCTTTAACTTTAACGAAAAGGTTCAAATTAACGTTGCAATCAAGCATCTCACCAATGGCTTTGCGTGAAGCAATGCCAATTTTTTTGATCATTTGGCCGCCCGCACCAACGATAATTGCCTTGTGGCTCTTTCTTTCGCAGTAAATAACGGCATGAATATTAACGTTTCCGTCTTCGCGCTCTTTGAATTTTTCAATTTGAACAGCCGTTCCGTGAGGGAGCTCCTTTTCAAGGAAATAAAGAAGTTTCTCGCGAATAATTTCGCAAACAAGCATTCTTTCGGTTTGGTCAGTTATGTCATCTTCAGGGAAAAAGAAAACCGAAGGAACCGCCCTGGAAAAAAGCTCTTTCAAAAGCTCTTCTTTGCCCTCACCGCTAGCCGCTGAAACCGGGATAATCTCGTCGTAATCATAAAGCTCGCTGTATTCTTTAATTTTAGCCATGAGCAAGTTTTTTTGCTTCAAAAGGTCAACTTTGTTAAGAGCCAAAATCGCTCTTGCGCCAGATTTTTTAAGTTTGGCAATAGTTTCAGTGTCAACCGAATTTTTTTCAGCGTCAACGACATGTAAACAAAGCTCGCTGCCTGAAAATGAGTTGTCAACCTCAGAAATCATGAACTCGCTAAGTTTATTGAAAGGCTTGTGAATGCCCGGAGTATCAACGAAAACGAGCTGAGTGTCACCCTCGGTTAAAATTCCAGTGATTCGACTTCTTGTGGTTTGAGGTTTTGGCGAAACTATTGAAATTTTTGAATTTATGAGCATGTTCATTATAGAAGATTTGCCTGCGTTAGGCTTCCCAACAATTGAGACAAACAAAGATTTCGTTTCATTTTTCATTCGACTTACCATCCATATTTTTAATAATAAATGCACTTTTTAACTTTCTAAAAGCGTTTTTGAGTTTGTTTCTAAGCTCGGCCGGACCAACAAAAACATAAAAATAACTTGCAAAAACAGAAAAAATAAACGCAACAAACGCAACCGGGTAAACGCAAAAAAACGCCCACAGCTTAGTGTAGGCTTGCTCTTTAGTGAAAAGTATAAGTCCAACCGCTACAGAAGCAAATGCCAAAATAAGAACCGCTCCGGCCGCTATGTCTTTTGCGGCTTTGGCAGTTGCGTTGTATTCCTTGGCGCATAAATCTATCAAGTTTTCGACTGCGCTGTTAAACATTTCACCCATTATTACGAGGCTGATTGTTAAAATCAAAATTGCATACTCAGATGCGTTCATACCACAAATTGCCGAAAACGCCAAAACATATCCGGCCACCGTGGTATGAATCCTCATGTTACGTTCATTTTTTATTGCATAAATTATTCCTTTTAAAGCATATTTTAAAGAACGTAATACTCTCATATTTTATTTATCATCTTCCGAAATATAAGAAAGTGCACTCGGGAAGCCAAGCAATTCAAGAACTCTTTCTTCACGCTCTCTCATGTGCCTTTTTTCCATTCCGCCTTGCTCGTGGTCATATCCAAGAAGGTGAAGCATGCCGTGAGCAACCAAATATGCAACTTCTTTTCTCATTGAATGGCCGTATCTTTCGCTTTGTTCCATAACTTTTTCCATGGAAATAACGATGTCTCCAAGGAGTTGAGCGCCGCTTTCAGGGTCGACTTCATAAGTTCCATCTTCATTTTTCATAGGGAATGACAAAACGTCTGTTGGAACGTCTTTATTTCTGTATTGTTTGTTGAGGCTTTGGATGTAAAGGTTGTCAACAAAAGTAATGCTCACTTCAGCGGAACCTTTGAATTTTTCGAGAATAAGCACAGCGTTGCAGCATCTTCTGACCAACATGCGAATTCCTGTTGGAATTTTAACCTCTTTCTGCCTGTTAACTATAATAACTCTAGTTTTATCTACCATGAAATATTCCATCCTCCTGATGTTATGTTATCTTACTATAAACTAATTTAATTAAAAAACCTTTTTTAATTAGCCCTAAAGTTCTCCAAAAAAGCGATATTTATATAAATATCCGTCAAATTCCACGGCTAATAAAAGAATTTTTTAAAAAACATTGTGCATATATTAATTATATCGGTTTTTTGGTTAACTGTCAAATATTTTATTCTTAAAAATTTCCGGTGAAATTTTAATTTTTATGTATTACTACAACAAGCGAGTTTTAATAAGATATAAATATTACTCTGAAACATTTTGTTTTTTAGCTATATTTTCCAGGCAATCATAAGTTACTTCGCAAACATAATCGTTGTCTTCTTCATAATTATTTACATTTTTGGAAAGTATTTTTATTTCTGCAAACTCATTTTTCTCTTTTTCGTCTATTTTTAACTTTAAAATTCCACTTGCTTCTTCAAGACTTAAAAATTTTTCTTCGCACTTTTGATGAAAACAAACCTCAGTATTAAATATTAAAGGAAATTTAACACCAAAAAAATTCATCTCGTTTGAATACGACTCCGTTCTGTATTCTTCGTCAGTTTTAACCCAGGGGTTAAGCGAAATTTCTTTTTCGAAAATATTTACTTTGTATTTTTTTAAAGGCTTGCCGTCATCCGAAGCAGAAAGCTGCCTTAGTTTGACCTTTTCTACTAATTTACGTTTAGTTTTGGCAAAAACTTTGCCGTCCGCTTCAGAAATGTTCGTCCCGCCGGTTTCATTCACCGTGGCGCCGCTTATCAAAATTTGACCTTTTATAACGGCATCACCCTCAGAAACGCACGCCGAACCTTTGTAAACCTCCATGCGCTCTATTTGGCCTTCGCTAGTCGCAACCAAATTGCAAGGGCTGCCTTCTTTAACAATTTCAGGGGATTTAATTTTCTCTTTTATGCAAACGTTAAGGCAGCTCCCTCTAATGTTAAGCGAAATCCAAGAAATATCAGTAAGCTTCGACATAATAAGCTGCTTAACGACTGAAGAATTCACCGCGGATTTTTTCGTGCCAAGGCCCACGCCAAACTCCTTCATGGCTGAAATTACTTCTTCGCTTGGAATAGATTTATTCCCCGAAACGTTTATGTTCCAAATGAAAAGAGAAAAAACATGAATCATCAAAACAAAAGAAATAACGCCCAAAAGAGCCCCCAAACGACCTTTATATTTAGACAAAAAAACAGGAAAACCATATTTTTTTATGATTTTTATTTCGCAGTTTTCTTTCTTTGCTTCGTTTAATAAAATTTCGTGCTGAGCCGTGAGCACTTTGGCATAAAGATCACCGCTAAACTTTTTTAAATCCCACAAATTCACTCCTTTTTTATTCACGCGATTCAAAAAATTTTCAGCAAAGCCGCCAACTGCCTTGAAAGAAACATAACCGCAAAACCATCTTATTATATTTACCAGCAAGCTTTTCACCTCTTAATTAAACTTCCAAAATGTTAAGTTTCATATTCAATGGAAGTGATAAATCCTCTAATAACGAGTGCGTCGGAACTAAGGCATTTGATTTCAAGATTCCTGCCGAAAAAAGAAATTGCCATTTTATTCATGTTTATTTTAATCATATTTTCGTCGTACTGAGCAATGCTTTTAAGCCCTTCGACAGTCGCTTCACGGTTGCCTTTTATCTCAATATTCACAGGGTCAAGCATAACACCCAAGTCAGAATTTTTTAAATTTTCAAAATTCCAAAGTCTGCATTTTTTGTTTTTATTCTTCTGCCTTGACAAAAAGCCACCATCTTTCCGCTTAGTTATTAACTTTTAAATAATATGCAAGAGCGCAAATAAAAATCACCACCACAAGCATATATATTCAGTGGTGAGGAGGCCTTTAATTTGGAAAAGATTAATAAACTTAAAAAATTTCATCTAAAAGATTTATTATTAATATTTTTAACGTTTTTTTCAGCGTCAGTTTTGATTTTAAACCCGCAAATCGGCCGTTTGGGAGTTTTCACAGGCGGAAAATACTGCACTGAAATTTTGATTCCCTCGCTTTTCCCGCTTATGTTTCTTTCAAGGTTCGTGATATTTTCAGGGATGTTCGATTTTTTAAAAAAGCCGCTTGACAAAATAACGAAGTTCGTTTTTTATCTTCCTGGTTGCGCCGCTCCGGCAATTTTGCTCAGTTTAGTTGGAGGTTACCCCGTTGGAGCAAGCAGCGTGAAAGCGCTATTCGAAAAAAAGGAAATTTCAAATGAAGAATTAAACCGCATGATGATTTTCACTGTTAACGCAGGGCCGGCCTTCACAATAAGCGTGGTTGGTGAAACGCTTCTCAAAAATAGATCTTTAGGAATAATGCTTTTTTTGGTTCAATCTTCGGTATCAATTATTTTAGGAATTGCCGCAGGAATAGCCGCACGAATCAAAAAAATTAAGTTTAATAAAAACAAAAAAATTAGTAATAAAAAAGCCAAAATCTCAGAGGCCGTTGTTCTCGCTGCTTCGAAAACTTCAGTTTCAATAGTCGAAATGTGCGCGCTTATAACGGTTTTCACAGTTATAATTTCTCTTTTCGAAAACTTAAATATTCTTAATTTTTTGGCCGAGAAATTTCGCTTAAATTCCAAAAATTTTTCTTGCCTAATTTTTTCAAGCCTGGAAATCACTTCAGGGTCATTTTTTGCAGCTAAAAATCACGTTTCATTTCCTTTGATTTGCCTGGGCGTCAGCTATGGCGGGCTTTGCACTCATTTTCAAATTGCCTCAATTTTGTCAGGTACGAAGTTTAATTATTTAAAATTTCAATTTTTCAGAGTAATAAATTCTGCGTGCTGCCTTTTAGCAACAACTTTTTTACTCAAATTTTTCGCGCAAACCGCTCCGGTTTTTATCTCTGGCCACACTGCTCTCACTCCTTCAACATCCTCAACAATCCTAGGAAGCAGCATGCTTTTGGCTCTGTGCATTTACTTCACTGCCGAAAGCAAAATTTTTTTAAGCAAATAGCCACTTTTCGTCACAGCAAAATAAAAAAATTCATAATATGCTCACAGAGGAGTGAATTTAAATATGAAAAACAAAGCTACATCCCCGGAATTTTTTTTAGGCGCAAACACCCCCGCAGGATTTTTTTCGATTTTTAATAATCTTTATTCACCGCATGATGGCTGGTTTTGCCACATTTTGAAAGGCGGCCCAGGAACAGGAAAATCCACGCTTATGAAAAAAGTTGCAGAAAAACAATCTGATTGCGAAATCATAAGATGCTCATCAGACCCAAAATCTTTAGATGCCGTGATTTTAAAAAAATCTAAAACTTGCATAGTCGATGGCACAGCGCCGCATGTTATAGACCCGGTTTACCCCGGAGTTTCGGATGAAATAATAAATCTGGGTGAATACTGGAACAAAAAGCAGCTCAAAAAAAGCAAAAAAGATATAATAAAATTTTGCCAGGAAAACTCAAGATTTCACAAGATTTCAAGAAGATATTTGGCCGCATTCGGAGTTGCCTTTGAATCAACTGCCAGAATAATTGAAGAAAACACAAACTATGAAAAATTAGATTCGTTTTGCGAAAAATTTTCAAAAAAAATATTAAAAAAACTTCCTAAATCAAAAGGAAGCGAAAAATTAAGATTTTTAACTTCAATAACGCCGGATGGCTACATACTTTTGCAAAAAGCCATTATATCACTTTGCGAAAAATTAATAGTAATTGACGATAACTTCAGCGTTTTAGGAAGTTACATATTAAAATATTTAAGAAAATGCGCTTTAGAAAAAAACTACAATATAATTTCATGCCCATGCCCGTTTTCGCCAAAAGAACATCTTGAAGCACTTTTCATAACTGATTTGAAAATTGGAATAATAGTGAAAAATCAAAATACTTCGCAAAATTTTTTAAACGAAATAACGTTAAAACCCGAAAAAATTTACACCAAAAAATTTCTTAACAAAGAAAAAATTTCAAAAAACAAAAATATTTTGGCTTTTAACAGCAAAATTTGCAAAGAATTTTTAAAGGAATCTGTTTCGAATCTTTCAAACGCAAGGAAAGTTCACGATAAAATCGAAGCGCTTTACAGCAAAGCCATGAATTATGAAAAAGTAAATAAAATAGCCCAAAAGCTCGGTGGCTTCTAGGCTTTAAATAAAACATTTTAATTATTTGGATTCAGTTTTTACGAAGCTGAGTCCTTCCATACTTCTTGGTTTAATTGCATTAGATAACTCGATGCAAGCACCTACGAGCCCACAAAAAGACAAGAAAAGCGATGCAGAAGAAACGAGATCCTTCCATGCTTGAGAAGCGGCGTTTTTAATTTGGCCTGTCATTTTTACTCTCCCTTTCAATTTAAATCATTTGAAATAGACTAAATTTTGCTTACTATTGTAGTAACGAATTTTTTTAAATCACTAGAAAACTTATCTAGTTTGCATATTAAATTGCAACCACAGTAAATAACTTGCAGAATTTGCATATCGCTCATCCCCTCTTCAAACGAATAATTCAAACTGTACTAAAATGATATCATATTTTTTACACAAAGTCAATAGAACCTAAAAAATACTATTATAAAACCTCAGTGTGATACTATGAATTTTTGTTATACATTCATTATTTTCAAAAGATCGTATGCGCGTTTCATGTTTCCGGTTAGATATAAATATCCAAAAAGTGCTTCCAAACCTGTGGCTCTGCGGTAAACACCGGGAGCCGAATTTTTTGGAACTCTGCCGGTTTGAACGTTCCGACCTCTTTTGTAAACAGCGAGCTCTTCTTCGGTTAAAATGCTTTCAATTTTGCTAAGCATTTCAGACTGCGCCTCGCAGCAAACCTTGCTAACCTTTAAATTGTGAAGCTTCCCGATGCTTCCATCAACGCTGTTAACAATTTTTTCTCTAACTAAAAGTTCATAAACTGCATCGCCTAAAAACGCCAGTTTTTGTGCGCTCATCATAGAGACTTTTTCCGTCATTTTAAAAAATCTTCTTTCAAATTAATTATTCAAAAAATTCAAACTCAACGCCGTTAACGCTAACGCTGTCGCCCGGTTTAATTCCGGCATCTTTCAAAGCTTGCGTCAAACCTGAAGTAGTAATTGCGTTTTGGAAGTAGTTAAGCGATTCATAATCATCAAAGTTAGTTGATTTAATAACCTTTTCGAGTTTCGAAGATTTAACCACATAAACGCCTTTTTCTTTTTTGATTTCAAAGGTGTCTTCTTCCAGGTTCGGGCCCAAAGTTTTTTCGGAAGCAAAGGTGTAAATATCCGGGAGTTTACTTAGTTTTTCGGCAATTGTATCGAGCATTTCAGCAATTCCTTGGTTTGAAGCTGCTACGACTGAAAAATATTCATAACCTTTCGAAGAAACGTAATTTTTAAATCTTGAAATATTTTCCTGTGAAGCTATATCGCATTTGTTTCCAACCACTATCATTGATCTTTTCGCAAGTTCAGGGTTAAACTTTTCGAGCTCTTCATTTATGTTGTCGAAATCTTTGCAAGGGTCTCTTCCCTCGCTGCCCGAAACATCAACCACATGGACAAGCAGCCTGCACCTTTCAATATGGCGCAAAAATTCATGGCCCAGCCCAACGCCCTTCCAAGCGCCTTCAATAAGCCCAGGAATATCTGCCATAACAAAAGATTTGCCATCTTTATATTTAACCACACCTAAAATCGGAGAAAGCGTAGTAAAATGGTAGTTTGCAATTTGCGGTTTAGCCTCGCTGCAAACTGAAATTATCGTTGATTTGCCAACATTTGGGTAGCCTACTAGGCCAACATCCGCCAAAAGTTTAAGCTCAAGCTTAATGTTAAGAACCTCAGTTTCCTGGCCGGGTTTTGCGAATTTAGGCGACTGCCTAACTGAGTTAGCAAAATTCATGTTTCCCGCGCCGCCTCTGCCACCTTTAGCCAAAACATAAGGTTCAGGCGAGGAAAGATCATAAATGAGTTCATCAGTTTCAGCGTCTTTAATGAGCGTTCCGTAAGGAACCTTTATGGTTAAATCTTCGCCTTTTTTGCCTGTTTTCTTGCCGGGTAAGCCGTTAGCGCCGTTTTTAGCAAAGAACTTTTTCTTATACCTAAAACTCGAAAGCGTAGAAAGGTTATTATCCGCAACGAAAATAATGCTTCCGCCGTTTCCGCCGTTTCCTCCATCAGGGCCACCGGTCGAAGTGTATTTATCCCTCAAAAATGAAACATGACCATTCCCGCCGTTTCCAGCTTTAACCACTATTTTTGCAACATCTACAAACATTTTAAATCACACCCCTTTATTATTTATTATTACAAAATATTATTCCAAAAATCAAATTAAAATTCAAAAAATAAAAGCGAACTCTAAAATTTAGAGTCCACCTTACATAATTCAATATTACGCATAAACACTAACACGTTTACGGTCACGTCCGACTCTTTCGAACTTAACTTTTCCATCAATCAAAGCAAATAAGCTGTCGTCTGAACCACGGCCTACATTTTCGCCTGGATGAATTTTTGTTCCACGTTGTTTAACGAGGATGTTACCAGCTTTAACTTCCTGGCCATCAGCACGCTTAACACCTAAGCGCTTCGATTCTGAATCTCTTCCGTTGTGGGTTGAACCTTGACCTTTCTTGTGAGCAAAGAGCTGTAAATTAATCATCAGCATTTTACTTCACCTCCTCGTAATTCACATTAATGTTCTCTGGGTAGCTTTCTTCCATCATAATCAAATGATTTTTAAGCCCCTCAAAAAGAACTTGGCATAAACCGGCACTTTTGCCCGGCACGCGAACATACATATAACCATCATCATGCACTTTAATTTCAGCATCAATATTCATAACGCCGGAAATCGTGTTTGCAACCATATAGGCAACCGACGAAACCCCTGCGCAAACAATATCTTTGCCGTAATCATCGTAATCTGCATGACCATCTATTCTAAATCCGCAAATTTCACCGCTGCAAAGTGTAAAAAAACTTACTTCAAGCATAATTAGAAACTAATTTTTTCAATTTGTACTTTTGTGTACATTTGTCTGTGTCCGAGTTTTCTTTTTGAACCTTTTTTAGGTTTGTAAGTAAACACTGTTACTTTCTTTGCTTTGCCGTTTTTAAGAACCTTTCCTGTAACCTTTGCAGATTCAACTAAAGGACTTCCAACGTGAAAGCTTTTGCCATCATGTCCGGCAACAACTTCAAACTCTACTTCGCTGCCTTCGGCTAAATCTAATTTTTCAATGTAGATTGCTTCGCCTTCGGAAACTTTGTATTGTTTTCCACCTGTTTTTATAACTGCGTACATACCTCTTTACGCACCTACCTTTACTTTATCTCGCTACTGAACCAGGCAGACTTTCAAAAAGCCGTTTTGATGCCTGCAATATGCGGTAATGCTATTTTATCATTTTGATATCAATCTGTCAAGAAAATTAATCAAGGTAATCTTTTAATTTTTTGCTTCTGCTCGGGTGGCGAAGTTTTCTAAGCGCTTTTGCTTCGATTTGGCGAATTCTTTCTCTTGTAACGTCGAATTCTTTTCCAACTTCTTCGAGCGTGTGCGGGCGGCCACCGCTGATTCCGAACCTCATTTGAAGAACTTTTCTTTCGCGCGGAGTCAAAGTTCCAAGAACATCCATGAGCTGTTCTCTTAAAAGAACATGCGAAGCCTCTTCAACAGGCGCTAAAGCGTCTCCATCCGGAACCATATCTCCAAGATGGGTGTCGTCTTCTTCGCCGATTGGCGTTTCAAGCGAAAGAGGATCCTGCGACGCGCGCATTATTTCCCTGATTTTTTCAACAGGCATGTTAAGTTCTTCAGCAACTTCTTCAGGAGTTGGCTCACGGCCGTTGTTGTGAAGAAGCTGGCCCGAAACTCTTCTTACTTTGTTCATGGTTTCAACCATATGAACCGGGATTCTTATAGTTCTGGCTTGGTCGGCAATTGCCCTTGTTATAGCCTGGCGAATCCACCACGTTGCGTAAGTTGAAAATTTAAAACCTTTCGTGTAATCAAATTTTTCAACAGCTTTCATCAGGCCGAGGTTACCTTCTTGAATCAAATCAAGGAAATGCATTCCCCTTCCAAGATATCTCTTAGCAATGCTTACAACGAGCCTCAAGTTGGCTTCCGAAAGTCTTTTTTTAGCTTTTTCGTCGCCTTCAACAACTCTTTTTGCAAGCTCAAGTTCTTCTTCGCTTGAAAGAAGCGGAACCGTTCCAATTTCTTTTAAATAAACTTTAACGGGGTCATCGGTAAGAATTGTGCCTTCGTCATGGCTGGTGTCCCCCACCATTTCAGGGTCGTCAAGGCCATCTATTATTTCAACGCCCATAGATTCCATTGAATCATAAAGCTTTTCTATTTCATCAGGATCAAAATCAATTTCTCCCATAGCTTCCAAAATATCACCGGTGCTCACTTGGCCCGAAGATTTGCTGTGCTGAGCCAAACCTTTTATAACATTTTCGATTCCTTTAGAATTTTGGTTTGTATCCTCCATTTTGTTCCTCCTTTAATTATTCGTGCTTTGAATATTTAAATTTTTAATGTAATTTTGTATCTCAACTTCAGAAATATCATTTATTTCCGAAAATTTTTTTCTTTCTTTTTCTTCTTTCAAAGTGCTTATATATTCGTCAATGCACTCTTTCTTTGACATGCTCCTGTCGTAAGTGCATATCATTTTAGTTATTCTTCCAATTTCTTTAAACGAAAATTCATAACCTGAAATTACCGTAATATCAGGCGTTTTACCTTTTGAAATTATGTCTTTCAAAACTTCAAAAACTCTTTTGTTAAACTCCGTGGCAAAAACATCCGAAGAAACTTCCGAGATTATTTTTCTTGCTGCGTCAGCGTCGTTTATTATGCAAGAAATCAGGCTTTCTTCGGCGTGAGCCGCTCTTAGATTAGTATGCTTGTCCTTGTTGACTTTATCATCAATTGCCGATATTTTCTTTTCAATATTTTTAAATTCTTTTGTTTTTGATTTTTTCGCAAATTGCCTTACGTATTTTTCAGTTTGAAGCAAAACCGTCGACTTTCTAACTCCGAGCTCTTCACTTATTAAAATTGCATAAACTTCTCTTTCAACCATCGTTGCTGAACTTGCAAGAAGCTTTGCGGCACCGGTTAAATATTTTATTTTTCCGTCTGAAGTGTTCAAATCGCATTTTTCTTTAAGCGCCGAAAGCTGGTATTCCAGATCACTTTTCGAATCATTCACAAGGCCCGAAAATTTATCTTTTGCTTTATTGCCATAAAATCTTAAAAATTCATCAGGGTCTTTAAACTCAGGAATAGAAATGATTTTAACTTTAACTCCAGCTTCTTTTAAAAGAGAAATAGCCCTTTCGGAGGCTTTTTTGCCCGGGCCGTCTGAATCGTAAGAAAGCAAAACTTCTTCGCAGTATCGCGACATAACCTTGACTTGAGAAGGCGTGAGCGAAGTTCCCAAAGTCGCAACTGCGTTTGTAAACCCAGCCTGATGAAGCGCAATTACATCCATGTAGCCTTCGGTTAAAATCAAGTTTTTCTCGCTTGATTTAGAAGCAAAATTAAGAGCAAACAAATTGCTGCTTTTTTTGAAAACGGGCGTGTCGGAAGTATTAATATACTTAGGCATTTCGCCGGTTAAGGTTCTTGCGCCAAAAGCAATAACATTGCCTCTTACGTCTATTATGGGAAACATTAGCCTGCCGCAAAATCTGTCAATATCTTTTCCGTTTCGAGATTTAAACGCTAAATTCGACATAATAATCTCGTCGCTTTTAAACCCCATTTTCTTAAGATGATTAACAAGCCCGAACCTGCTTGCAGGGGAATAACCAAGCCCGAAATGAACCGCAGTTGAAGCTTTTATCTTTCTGGAAGTTAAATATTCGCGGGCTTTCTCGCCTTCTTCAGAAAGCAGGCATTTGTGGTAAAATTTAGCGGCTTCTCTGTTAATTTTATAAACATTAAGCTTTGCGCGGTGGGCTTCGCTTTCTTCGTCGCTAATATCGTAGTTCATTCCGGCTTTTTCACAAAGAAATTTAACAGTTTCGACATAGTCCCAATGCTCGATAAGCCTAAGAAACGTTATAACATCGCCACCCGCTCCGCAACCAAAGCAGTAAAATGACCCGCTAGAAGGGTAAACACAAAAAGACGGCGTTCTTTCAGCGTGAAAGGGGCAAACGCCCATCAGGTTCCTGCCTTTTCTTTGAATTTCAACATAACTTGAAATGATTTCTTCAATGTCGATTTTTTCTTTAAGCTCAGTTATGAAATCATCTGAAAAAGCCAAAAAACACCACTCCTTCCATGTTTATTTTTAGAAAATCTTCGATGACCTAGGAAGAAATATATCCTTGAATAAATTTATTGCGAATGTGTCGGTCATGCCGGCTATGTAATCGCAAATTGCTCTTTCTATTCCCTCTTTTTCAGCTATATCATGCATAGTTTTCGGCATTTTGCCGTCATTTTTTTTGAAATAATTATAAAGCGAACTGATAACAAATGGAACTTTATCTTCTTCGGATATAGATTTTTTATTAGCGTAAACTTCTTTATACATAAACTTATGAATATCATTAAAAGCGCTGCCCATTTCCTCGCCCATGCTAACTTCGGGCAGAGTGCTGTTGGCTATAAGCGCCGAAACCATTGCGTTTATCCTTGAAGAAAATTTCTTATCAGTCAGTTTTATAAAGCTTTGCGGCAAAGACCGAACATCTAAAATTCCTGCGTTTGAAGCATCTTCAATATCGTGATTTATGTAAGCAATTTTATCGCAAATTCTAACTATTTTTCCCTCAGCAGTGAAAGCTTCCTGGCCTTTCGTGTGGTGCAAAATGCCGTCTAAAACTTCTTCAGTTAAATTAAGGCCTTTGCCATCTTTTTCAAGAACTTCAAGCACGCGAACGCTCTGCTCATAATGGCGAAAACCTCCGCTGTAAAGATTATTTAAAACTTCTTCACCTGCGTGGCCAAAAGGCGTGTGGCCAAGGTCATGCCCCAGAGCTATTGCTTCGGTTAAATCTTCATTGAGCCTCAAAGCTCTTGCAACAGTCCTTGAAATTTGAGCAACTTCCAAAGTGTGAGTAAGCCTCGTACGGTAATGATCACCGAGAGGCGAAATAAAAACTTGCGTTTTATGCTTTAAACGGCGAAAAGACTTGCTGTGAAGTATTCTGTCTCTGTCCCTTTGAAATTCAGTTCTTATAAAGCAAGGATCTTCAGGAACTTTTCTTCCCAAAGTCTTCGAAGAAAACGAAGCCTCACTGCAAAGCATACTGAGCTCTAAATTTTCCGTCATTTCACGAACACTTTGCATTTATCTTTTCCCCTACCTTTTACTTTGTTTCGCGATAACTTTCACGAATGAAATTCACTTTATCGCTAGATCTTAAAATATTTTCAAGCTTAACCTTAAGCGCATTAAAAAATTCATTTTTAACATAAAATTTTATGCTAACTTCGCCCGAATAATTCGTTTCCAAAATTTTACCGCCAAAATTCACAATAGCATTCGAAACCATGCCAATTTGATTATAATTGCAGTTTAAAATGCCCTCACTGCACTTTTCCATTTTCAAAACACCGGATTTTTCAAGAACATTCATCGCACCAGAAGAATACATTCTTCGAAGGCCGCCGGTTCCAAGCAAAACTCCGCCAAAATACCTAACGACTATAACCATAACATTTTTTAAATTAAAGCTTTTAATCGCCGTTATTATGGGCGCTCCGCCTGTTCCGCAGGGCTCACCGTCGTCTGAAAATTTTTCGTTTTCTTCTAATATGTAACCGTAAACATGATGTTTCGCCGCATGATGAAGAAGCTTTATTCTTTGCAGCTTTTGTGCAGCCTCAGTGGCGGTTTTAACTTTAAAACTATATGATATAAATTTCGAGCGTTTTTCGGTTTCTTCGTATACAGACTCACTTTTTATGACATTATAATTCATAATTATAACTCACCATATTTAACAAAGTAGGCAACGCTGGACCGCGTCGCCTAATGATTTTAACTGCTTCTCTTAACGAGCCTGAGCTAAACGTTTCTTGAATTTGCCTATGCGTCCACCTGTATCTACAAACCTTTGCTTATCTGTGTAAAAAGGATGGCATTTTGAGCACACTTCAACACTGATGTCGCCACGGGTAGACATTATTTCCATTTCATTTCCGCAAGCACATCTAACTTTTGTGCTGTTGTAAGAAGGATGTATATTCTTTTTCACCTTGAATTCACCTCTTTGTCTCTAATAAGTAAGCAAATCTACATGCGTACAATATATTATATCATATAAACCCAAACTTTACAATACCTAAAATGATTTTTTATTAAACTGCGTCATTTGAAACAGCCGGCAAAGCGGAAGTGGCGCGTTTAGCCAGCTTGCAAAGCCTTATGCGGTTAAATCTTTGAATGCACAAAAAAGGGAGATTCCCCGCAATTGAAATAAGCGAAAAAATCATGGCATAAGGCTGAGAATTAACGCAAAAAGAAATGATGAAATACATGCAGCCCATCATGTGATTCCACTCAGCACGGCATGTTTCCATAATAAACTTCTCAACATATTGCTTGTCTATTTTCCCTTTGAGCGAACGCTTCGAAAAGCCGTTTTTAGAAACAAATTGCGGAACTTTATCTTTCCATTTTTTAATTTTTAAAACGCTCGTGTAAAAAGCGCTGCCTCTTTCCCATTTTCTTTCTTGGTAAATTCCTCTTTTCGGGTTAAAAAAAGCCGGATTCAGGTTCATTGACAAAATAAGCACAATCAAATGCCAAAAAATCATGAGCAAAAGGTTCATGAAAATAATGTCACCGATGTCGTCCGTTATCATTGCCTCAATTCTCCTTTTTAACTTATGTTTTGCATCGCGCTTTTGGCTTCAGCGAGCTTATTTTGCGCTTCATTAATTAAAGTTGTTCTTTCCTCGCCGAAATTTTTGGGAACTGCTTTTTTATACATTTCAATCGCTTCAAGATAAATTTTGTAAGCAGCCATCATTTGGTTATAATGGCTTCTGGCTTCTGCAGGAACGCGAGGCCCTAGCTTTTCTTCTAAGTCGGAAACAAATTTAGGGAATTTTTCAGACGTTGCTATGAATTTTTCATAAGATTCTTTCGAGCTGTTGTAAGAAACAACTTGATCTAAAAAGTTGTCAAGAACTTTGTCGAAATCCTTGTTTTGAATTATGACTTCCTTTATATATTCATTTTTCGTCAAAACTTTTGGAGCAACTTTTTCAAAATAAAATATAGTGCCGATTATCGCTAAAATCACAACTGAAACAACAGCAATTATCCCTTTTTTCTTATCCATTTTGAAAGTCATTTTTAATTTCTCTCCATTTCATAGAATTTATGCTTCCTATACTTAGTTAGTGTACCACATTATTTGAAATTCTGCTATAAAAATTTTATTTTTTTTATAATTTTTTACATGATATGCACATTCAGATATAAATTTCTTAAATTCAGATGCAAAAATAACAAAAAAATAGGCTCCTCAGGGTGTAACTGAGAAGCTTATATAAGTTAATTATTAAATTAAATTATTCTTTAATGCTGTTTTCTGCAACTTTAGCTTCATATTTGTTGCTAAGGTTGAATACAGAACCGATCCATCCTGCAGCTGTAATACCGAGAATTGCGGTAATAGCTACTAAGTGGTCTGTAAGTTGTGAGCCTGCAGAAATAACGCTGATGAGGAATGTTTGAATCAAAGATGCGCCAGCTTTACCTGCACGGCCGCCGATAACTTCAACTGCTGCTTGGCCTTTAGTTCTGGTGTCTTCGTCGAGCGGTAAGTAAGCCATGTTCTTTGTTGCGTCGAACAAGCAGTATTTAACACTCTTTGAAAGAGCATCTTGTGCAAGACCGAACCAAACTGCAAGAACTACAAAATTGATTCCGAAAATTGTTGGGGAAACATATTTTCCGAAGAGAACGATCGAGAAGAAGATTCCTCCGAAAACTGCAAGAATAATTGCAGGAATAAGAGCTGCTGTTCTCCATTTAGCTTTTCTTAAAATGTTTTGACCAAATAAAGAAACAACGATTGTGAGAATACCTGTGAGCATTGAAAGGTTTGCCATCATGTCTGTGTATTCTGTAGGATCTGAGAAGTAGATTTTCATGTATTTTTTCCAAATTACTTCGCAGAAGTTAATTGCAACGCCGTAAGAAATAACGATTGCGCAGATTAAGAGCAAGTAACGAGATTTGCCGAGCATTTTGATGCCGTCCATAACGCCAACTTTTTCTTTTTTCTTCTTAGATTTAACTTGGGTTGGGTCATATAAAGTAGGATCTTTAAGAACTACAGAGTTAATGTACCAGTACATAGCCATTGTAGCAATACCGAACACTATGCATCCACCGATGAGGATGTAAATGTATAAATCATTTGCTTTGAACATTTTAGGAATTGTTTTAAGGAATCCACCTGAGCAAACAACGCCGATGTTTCCAACGATTGCATAAAGACCGAAGAATCTTTTAACTTCGTTTTTCATTGTTACTTGATATGCAAATTGCCAGAAAAGTGAAGAAATTGCCATTGTTCCCCAAAGTTCTGAGAGAACATAGAATAAAGTAATAGACCAGTTGGTTATGCATGGGATAATCCAGTGGAAGAATCCAGGCCAAGAAGCTTGCATAGCTTTAACTGTAGCTTCGCCTGGGTGAAGCATTGCACGGCATGGGAATAATACTGTTATAAATAGTACATAGAAAGCCATGAATGCAGAAACCATTATGTAAAATGTTTTTTGGAATCCAAATTTGTTAATAAGTGCTGCATACACTATAACTAACAAGAAAGCCATTGGCATAACAAACCAAAGTTTGAGCTGAGAAATTAATTCTGTTCCGCCGCAAACTGTGTAATATTGAACTAATGTGTCTTTTAAGTCTCTAACCATTGTGTAAACAAACAAAATAAAGAACATCAAAAAGCTCATTGGTAAAAACTTTTTCATCTCATGAGCATGAATTGGCCACAGTAAAGACTGTAATTTGCCAAATTCGGGCTTCTGAGTAGAAGTCTGAGTTGAGTCACCCATCAATAATCTTCTCCTTACATAAATAAATAACCGCGACACACTCCCCGAAGTTTTTGCACACCGCCTCTGCGTCTTACCACCCCTTTAATTTTCAAGGCAGAATCATACTTGCAAAATTTCTTCACGAACTGCATCCGTCTCATGCTGTGATTATACCACAAAAACCAAATTTTTGCTACAAGAAATTTTTAACACGATAAAATATTATAATATGCCACATATTAACAAAAATATTTTTGAATTATATTGTATAAATTACTAAAAATTAAAACTTTTCACACTAAGCAGAGCTAAATTTGCCTGCAAATTACTACTTTCTTTTCTTATTAATTTTAATCTTTAAAAATTTAAATTACAAAAATTTTAGATATCTTCTTGCAATTGTGAGCAAAATTTGATAAGATATTACTCTAGATGGAGGATTTAAAAAAATCTCAAATCTTTATATTAATAGATTTTACTTAAAAGTGAGGAGAATTTACTATGGCAAAATGTGAAATTTGCAGCAAAGCTGTGTCGTTTGGAATAAAGGTTTCGCACTCTCACAGACGTTCAAACAAAATGTGGAAACCTAACATCAGAAGAGTTAAAGCTGTTGTTAAAGGCACCCCAACCCACATCTACGCTTGCACAAGATGCATCCGTTCAGGAAAAGTTTCAGTTGGCGCTTAAAACCTAATAGTTTCGGTGTGAAAAATGGAAATTCAAATCTTAGAAAACTCAGTTACACTGAAAAATTTTAAAAATTTTGGCCTCGGTCAGACCTTTGACTGTGGTCAATGTTTTCGTTTTAAGCAAATTTCTGAAAATAAATTCCAAACGATTGCTTACAAAAAAGTTTTAAATATCATTCAAAATGAAAACGAAATTATTTTCGAAAACACAAGCAAAAACGATTTTGAAAACATTTGGAAAAATTACTTCGACCTTGAAACCGATTATGCAAAAATTTGGGAAACACTTTCAAAAATAAGCCCCGTTCTTTCTGCGGCATATGAATTTGCGCCAGGAATAAGAATCTTGCGCCAAGAGCCCTGGGAGACGCTTTGCAGCTACATTATTTCTCAAAATAATAACATCCCGAGGATTAAAAAAATAATTGCAAAACTTTGCGAGCTTTTCGGCGAAAAAATAAAAGGCTCTGAAAACGAATTTGATTTTCCTTCTGCAGAGAAAATCGCAAGCTTAAGCCTCGAAGATTTAGCGCCTATAAAATCAGGTTTCAGAGCGAAATATATTTTAGATGCTGCGAAAAAAATTGCGTTAAAAGAAGTTAACTTAGGAATCATAAATGATCTTTCGTTTGACAAGGCAATGGAAACTTTAATGAAAATAAACGGTGTTGGGCCGAAAGTTGCTTCGTGCGTGCTTCTTTATGGATTCCACAGGCTCGAAGCCTTCCCTATGGACGTTTGGATGAAAAAAGTTATGAACACTTTTTTTGAAGGAAAAAGCAGCGAAATCTTCGGGGAATATGCCGGAATTGCCCAGCAGTATCTTTACAATTACAGCCGAGCAAAGGCAAACGAACTTTTTAATTAAATAATTTTCTGATTAATTCTGCGAGCTTGAAATCTAGCTCGTAGTTTTCATTTATGTGCTCAAAAACCGAATTTATGAAATTATAAATCTTTTCTTCGCAGAACTTTTTAGCTTCAATGAAAATTTCAAGGGCCTTGAATTTAATAATATATTCCCCTTCGTTTTCAACGATGTCAAGCTGCGAATCGCTAAGAACTTCGCTAAGCTCGCTTTTTTCTTCAGCAGCCGGCAAGCACATCGGCGGGAACATCACGCACCACCAGTTTTTGCCCGTGCCTTGGCCAATGGTTATCCTCAGCGCTGTGTAAAACCCTGCGGGCAGCGTCACTTCTTTATACCGGCGAATATTGAAATACATTTTCGTAACTTCAGCCTTAACAGGGTAATCATAGCCGTTTTCATAAACAACATTTTTCGCAAAATCTTCAATTTCATTTATTTTCGATTCCGCAACCTGCTTGGCTTCTTCGAGATTTGAATAAACCTCAAGTTCACTGCCGAATTTATTTATTATTTCGTCTCTTACTTTCAATTTGAGAGTTTGGTCTTCGCAAGAATCTGAATTAGCTATAATATGTAATCTTAGAATTTTTTCGCTTATACTTTCGCACTTGCCCGAAAAATTAAGCATTGAAACAATCACAGAAAAAACAAACCCAAAAATCAAAGCTTTAGTTTTAGTATTTAGCACAAATAAAAAGCCCCTTTCTTTCTCTCTTGTAAAGAATTATGGGCTCTTTTTTTATTTCTTATTCAAAAAATTAAATATTTTTTTAAAAACCTCTTGAAGCGCCGCCGCCACTTGAGCTTCCGCCTCCGCCAGAAAATCCGCCAAAACCGCCTGAACTACCGCCGGAATAAAAACCGCCGCCACCGTAGCCATCATCTCTAGAATTACCATCAGATTTTCCGAAAGGAATAATCGCAAAGCCAAAAACTACCACCAATATTATAACCGCAGCAATTGTGCCGGCAGTGTCTTCTTCAGGTTCTGCGTCTTTAACGATTTTATCAACTTCGCTTGGCACTTCAAGATTATATTCTTCATAAACCTCGCTCAAAATTGCAGAGTAAAGCGCTTTTATTCCTTCATCCCATTCATCGGATTTAAAATGAGGCACGGCGTAAATGTCGAGGAATCTTCCTGCTTTTGAGTCATTCACTCTTCCTTCAAGGCCGTCTCCGACTTCAATTCTAACTTTTCTCTCTTCAAGCGATAAGAGAATCAAAATTCCGTTGTTAAGCTCCTTGTCGCCTATTCCCCAATTCCTAAAAAGCTCCAAAGCATACTCGGCAATTTCTTTGCCTTCCAAATTTTTAACGGTCACAACAGCAATTTGAGCTTTCGTTTTTTCGCAAAGAGCAGCGCTGTTGCTAAGGATATACTGCTCGGTTTCATCGCTTAAAACCTCAGCAAAGTCATTAACATAAAAATCTTTGCTAGGGCTAGGCACGGCAAACGCTTTCACGCAAACAAAAGAAACTATAACGACCGCTAACAAAAGAATTATTTTCTTAAATTTTTTAAACATCCGCCATGCCTCCTAAATTAAATTTATTTGCTAAAATCAACAGTTGGTGTTGTAGTCTTTGCTTGTTCGCTTGCTTCGAAGCGCTGAGCAGGCTGAAAACCAAACATAGAAGCAAATATAACTGAAGGGAAGCTTCTAACCGCTTTATTGTAGCTTTCAACCGCTGCGTTGTAGTCTTTTCTTGCAACTGCAAGCCTGTTTTCAGTTCCTTCAAGGTTATCCATCAAAGCAGTGAACTGAGAATCTGCCTTAAGATTCGGGTAATTTTCAACCACTACTAAAAGTCTGCTAAGCGAATTCGAAAGTTCTTGGTTAGCTTCAGCTTTTTCAGAAACGCTTGAAGCTCCAGCAAGTTTCGCTCTTGAATCCGAAATGCTTGCCAAAACTGAAGATTCATGATCAGTAAAACCTTTAACCGTGTTTACAAGGTTCGGGATTAAATCGCATCTTCTTTGAAGCTGAACGTCGATGTCTGCATATTTGCTATCAACATTTTCTTTCAAAGAAACCAAATTGTTATAGCTTCCAATCGAAGCAAAACCTAAAATAACGATCAAACCCAGAACAACTAAACCTACTATTCCCCACGCTGACATTTTTTTCATAATTAACTATCTCCTTTTTTGCGCTTAAGTAGCTGAGCTTACAACCACATAAGCTGAATCGGACTTATTCTCGAATTTCACGCTGTAAGCCTTAATTTCATAAACTCCTTCTTTTGAAGGTGCGGTGTAAAGGCCGTTATTATCGATGGTTCCTGTGTTATTTTCAGCCATTGCCCATCTTACTTCTTGGCTTATTGCCCCTTCGATGTGAGCTTCGAACCTAATTTGTTCGAGCGGTTTAACCCTTGCGGTGTTAGGAGTTATAACAACTCTAACGTTTTCATCAATGACCAAATCTTCTTGCTGCTCTTCGATTTCCGCTGGTTTAAACGCCCACCATCTTACGTCGATTGCTTGAGCAGTAGTTTTTTCTTTTAATCTAACGCCAAGGCGAACGGTTCCTTTTTTAGAGTTAACAACCGCGGCAACTTCGGCATCAGGCGATGAAATTGAAATTTCGTCCTTTGTAAATATACTCTTGTTTCCGAAAACAAGCAAGCCTTTTTCATCAGTCATATAATTCGAGCTATTGTCAATTGCGGTAACGATTCCAACATTTCCTTCGCCAAGGCCATGAACGAACTCATAAGAGAAGTAAGATTTACCCGGTTTTGGGTTAAATCCAAGGTTAATTCTTTCAACGCCTGTTACGATGTTATCAATCTTAGGTTCAGGCATTTCAACAACCTGCGGAACACTCTCTTCTTTTTCTTCGGTTTGAGCGGCAACTGCTTCGTGCTTTTCGGAATCTTCACCAAGGGTTTGAAGCAAGCTCAAAAGCTCGTTGCTGTAAAGATATTGCTTGAAAGGATGCTTTTCATAGCTTTCGATGAAATAAGTAAGCTGGTTAGTAACAATATGGAACTTAGCAAGGCAGATGTATTTATTATCAACCTTTTCAATAATTTCGCTGAAGTTCTTGCCGTAGTAATCATTTATGATAATGTCTCTAATCGGCGTGGAACTAATTGTCACCGGTTGCTCGAAATCTTCTTCAAGGGTCATTTCGTCGCTTCCAACTTTAACTTTGAAAGAATCTTTCGGGATTACTATCTTCGCCATAGCATCAGTGATGGCATCGCAGCGCATGAAGTAATCTTTGCGCATGGTTTTGTAAGTTGAAATTTCAGTTTCCTGGAAGCTAATATTTAAGCTGTCTTCCCCGCTTAAACTCTTGAAAAATTCGCCATTTACATCGAAAGAATAACCCACAGGAGCCTCAACGTTTTCTTTTTCAAAAATAACCGAAATCTTCAAAAGTTTAGATGGGTTAACATATCTGCTTATTTCAAGGCTTATTTTAACTCCGCCAGCATCATAAAGCTTCTTTGAATCGAAGACTAAACTGTCGATTTTAAGATCCTCTTCTTTTGGTTTTTCAGAAGTTAAAAACAGCTCATAGCCTTCTGCAATGCGGTTGTATTCTTCGCTAACGCCGTTTGACTTGCCCGAACCTGCAACTGAGAAAGTCGTTTCTTTGGGCTCTTCGGCATATTTAATGCAAAGATACAAAGTGCCTTTATCTTTGTTTTCTTCGAAACCTTTTATAACGTTAAGACGTCTAACATAAGGCTCTGAAACAACGATTTCACGGCCCATGTAGTCAAGCGCCATGCCGGTTTCAAGCGAAAAAGTTTTGTTATCAACAAGAATAACATCAAGGCCCGAAACAATTCCTGCGCCGTTTAGCATTTTGTTTCCAAGGCGTCTTTTAGAATTAAAATATTCTTGCTCCGTTTCAAAATCTCTGACGGTCATAAGCTTGCCAAAAAAGTAATTATTTCTTTCACCGGAATAATACTGCTTATTTTTCATTGCTCATTCTCCTTTTTATTTATTTTCCTAAAAGTCGTAAGCGGCTCAGTTGGCAGCAACGGCTAAATTGTTGGTTTCGCGCTGTTTTCTGTCAAGGGTCAGGTCTTCGTTTTTGGTTATAAACGAATTTATTCCTATATAGGAGTGGTTATCAAGGTAAATTTGATCATTAAGAACAACCAAATTGCAAATTGAATCCACTGGCTTAACGCTGTTAATAACCTTCAAAAGCTCAACGTAGCTTTCGTTGTCTTTAACGTGCACGCCCGGAACCATAACCGTGAAAACATATCCGTTATCCCCGAAAAGGTTTTCAATCACATCTTTTTGCTTCTTGTAAACCATGTTTTCTTTAACGTCGAATTGCTCAACGATTATCGGCTCAATGCCGGTATATTCCTCGACTATTCTTGAAATTGCTCGTTTGGTTCCCTTCATTTTGTAAATTTTAACAGACTCTTTTATGAGTTTCCTGAGCCTTTTTTCGCCCCAAATTGCAGCATCTTTAACCGAAAGCCAACTTGCAATCCAGCTTAAAAAGTCTTTTGTAGTTCTGTCAGGGTCGAAATTAAGCGCAACAAAGTCAATTTCATCTTCAAGATCAACGTAAATCGACTGGAATATTCCAAGAAATCTCGTTAAAAATGAATTCTCGGTTTCGTTTTTTCGGTAAATTTCAGGGAGGTAATCCATAAAAGTTACTTTCGGGAACTCAATTTTAACCGAATCTATCACAACGGGCACTCGTTCATAACTCACTATTTCAAGGCAAATCCAAAGGTATCTTCCTTTGAAACCATAAAGCAAAATATCCGTTGGAGATTCATAACTCTTTGCGCCTATCGCATCAAAAATATCAAGTTTCCTGCCTATGTCAATAGTGCCGTCTGAAAGATAATCATTAAGGTCAAGAACATTATCTTTTAGTTTTTCATTCCTCGGGAGTTTGATTTCGGGGCTGTCGCTTGCATAGATTTTCAAAGTGTAGCTCGCGCTGCTGGGCAAATCAACTTTAAGCCTCAAACGGTGCCAAACTGTGCCGCTTTGCAAGCTGTCAAATGGCTTTGAAATGTAAATCGCGCTGTCTCCAGTTTTATTCTCGAAAACGAGCTTGTCTTCTTTAATTTCAAGGTTTCGGCTTATTCCGCCATCTTTCCAGTCGCTTTCCCTGTTAAATATAAAACACTTAGCTCCTGATGCCACAACCTCACCTCCTAACTTCTGTAAATTTCAGAGCTTCTTATGAAACTAAAATCAGTTTTTTCAACATAATAAACCGCATTCGGCGGGACTTCAATATCCTCGGAAGCATTTTTCTGGCTGTTCTCGCCCACGGCTGAAATAACGAGCTTGTTAAGGCTTGAAACATATTCCAAACGATCTATCATTCCGAAAAGGTCTCCAAAATGAAGCGTCCTGCCCATTTCTTTGTTAATTTCAGTTATGAACTTTTTGATTTCTTCTTCAATGCGGCCCTCTTCAACGCGGTAAGAAGAATTAACAACTACCACACCGCCGATGTTAAGCCCAACGTATTCCGGGCTAACGATTTTAACTTTGGTGTTTATCAGCCTGTATTTTTCGAGGTGGCGCATAATGTTTTTTTCGAAGCTTTTTGGAAGAGTAAGCCCGATTTTTCGGTTCCACCTAACCGCGATAGTCACGCAGTTTTGCTTCGAAACGTCTTGCCCTGGCATGTAGTTCGGAAGAACCTTAACATTGCTAAACATAAGCCCCGGGGTGCTTCTAACGATGTTTTCGTAGTCTTTCATCGTTACTGCTCTTTGCGGGTTGTTAAAAATCTCGGCCGCTCTTGCCTGAGCGTGCTGCATGCTTTCTTCGTCCACGCCGCCCACGGCTTCTTTTATTTGAACAATTCGGCAATCTTTTAAAGCTTCATTTTCAGTTTCAACGCTGTGAACTGTGTTTTCTTTCGTGTTTGAATTTTCACCCAAAGTTTCCCTGAGAAGGCAAATTCTAATGTTGTTAATGCCTTTTCTCGGAGCCATTCCATGGTCGTGATCGCCGAAAATAACAATGTTTCCAAATTTATTAAGCATGTAGTGCCTGTCATATTTATTCGATGAGAAAAAGTTATCAACAAGTTTCCACTTGTAAAAAACTTCGTCGCCATCAACTTTTTCAGAAATCATTATTTCAATGCCATCAAGAAGAATATTTTCAAAGCCTATTTCAAAATTCTGCCCT
This sequence comes from uncultured Oscillospiraceae bacterium, assembly GCA_900554335.1. Lineage (GTDB taxonomy): Bacteria > Bacillota > Clostridia > Oscillospirales > Acutalibacteraceae > UMGS1491. The sequence continues at coordinate 86,427 of USGT01000001.1, read as the reverse complement.
GAAATTCCTGTCGCGCTTCCAAGCACTATTTTATCCTCTATATCTTTTTCATAAGAAACCAGCATAATAGCTTCGCAGTCGTGCTTCAAAACTTTAATTTCATTCCAAATGCCTTTAAGGTTTAAAATTACCTCGCCTTTGTCAATTTTCTTCTCGATAGTTGGGATATAGCTTCTAACCCATCCATCATGCTTTTTGAAATAAACCTCATTTTCGCCGTAAAGCGCAAGATTGCTTCTTATTTTAACGGTTCGATTTGTTAAAATATCTTCTTTTTTAACAACAATATTTTCGCATCTAGTGTTGTTTTGCACGGTTCTGAATACATTTGTAAGAACATTGTCAATCCTTGGCGGGTAGTCATATTCGTCGTATTCCAAAACGGCTCTTAATTTATATTCTTCTTCAATCGGCATGCTTTTGCCTTTCAAGCTAAGCTTCGTGATGCCTGAAAAAAGGAAGTTGTGCGTTTCGTCGTTAATAACTTGCGCTTCATGCCACCCGATTTTTCCGTTTTCTTTTCCGTAGTATTCCCAGCGAACTTTTGCCATGCTTTCGAATTCATCTTCGGGGTTAATCGGGTTTCTTTTTAAGCCCTTGCTAACGTGCACCGAGAAGTAAAGATTTATTATGGAATTTTTCGGCAGTGGCGCATCAAAATTAATGGTAAAACGCCTTTCTTGGTTTTTGTCGTTCTTTCTGTCAATATCTTTTCCAAAAAGGAAGAACGATTTTTTGCCGTCAAATTTGTAATATTCTTCTTCAGAAACAATCTCAGGGTTTTCAAAAACCAAGCTTAAAATTTTTGATTTAATAAGCGCTTGCTGATTTAAATTTTCAAAAGCCATGCTTTTTGACTTCCATTTGGTTCTAATGGGCAGCTCGATGTCTTTTTTAATTCCCGAAACTTGCAAAAGCGTTTCGGAGCCTTTGTTTTTGTAGGGTGAAACATCCAAAAGATTCAAAAATTTAATTCTTATTCCTTCGGGGATTCTGTTTAAATATTCATGCTGGACCCCTTTAAGCCATGAAAACAGCTCCAAAAGAGTTACTCCCGGGTCTGATTCCTGGAAGTTTGTCCAGTCAGTGCTTTGATACAAAACTTGGTTTTTGGCTTCATCGAATATCTCTTCCACAGAAACATCGTTAAGGTCATTCGTTTCTATCATATGTATTCACCTCCTAACCTACAACTATATTTATTTCAGGTGTTCCAAAAACAGGAACAACAAATTTTTTCTTTTTAACTTCTTCAAAGTCAATTTCCTGCTTGCCTTCGAGAGTTATTAATTTCGTGAAAATATTAATTGATTTGATCCATTTTATATTCGGCACAACTTTTATATAGTTATAAATAAATTCTTTTCTCGGGAACTGCCCTATCTCCCAGCCTTTGCCCGAAAAATTGCCGTTAACAGGATCTAAAAATTGCCTAAGCCTTGATTCTATTCCGCTGTAAACCCCTTGATATTGATTAAAGTCATCAATAACAACGTCAACGCTAACCGAAGTTTCAACGTAGCCTACTTCGAAAATTCCAAGCCTGGTTGATTGCGAAAGAGTTGCAGGGGCTTTTTCATCCATGAATTTCCAAATTCGGTTTTTAATTCCTTGGAACTTTTCATAGCCCTGCATATAAACCCTTGGAAGAACTGCAACCGAAGTAGCACCGATTGAAGGCTCGCCATTTTCGTCAACGTGCGCAAGGCACTTCACTTTGTAGATATTTCTGTCGTTAAAGCAAATTGCCTCTTCAAAATCGCTCAGCGAAACAAGCCTGTTGCCTCCTGAAATTTGGCTGAAAACTCTGCTCGCAGCAGCATCAATTGTTTCCATGTCTACCCCACCCATAACTTCAGAAAGGTTCGTAACACTCTCAACGCCAGGAATCATTCCCAAAAAGTCTTCAATCTCTCCTGCAGAAATATTTCCCTTGCTTCCGTTGCAAATCGAGTATTTAATCTCAATGCTTTCGCTGTATTGCTCCGGCGGAATTTTGCCTCTTCTGCCATTGCCGAAGGTAACTTCGCCTTTCGGGTAATCAATTTCATAAACTCTGTCGTTCATGCCGCAAGTTTCCAAGCTTGGCACAGGATTCCATTTAATCCAAAGGTGCTCAAGCCTTCCGAATTCATCATAAATCGGTTTTGCATTTTCAGGCCCGCTTTTCAAAAATTCTTCTTGCTCCGAAGCTGTAATTTCTCCAATTTCATCAACCCAAACTTCAGCATTTGCAACGTTAGTGCTTGAAAGCTTGCAAAGTTTATTTTCTTCATCGCGCGAAATTGAAAAATATTCCGGGACTCTCGTGTCTTTTTGAATAACATTAACCGCATTAAATTTTATATCGTTAATTATTGGCCTTGAAGCTATTTTGCTTCCGTCGGAATATTTGCCATCAGGGTTAATAATTCTTATGAAATAGCCTTCAAACCCGAAAATATTAGATTTTTCAAAGTCGTCTTTGCCAATCATTGTAACCGTTCCGCTATGCGCAAAATCGTCGGTAGCATCCATCACGTCAATATGTTTCCATTTTGTCCCACCTTTGTGGTCATTTGCCAGATACTCCCATTTAACCGTAGGGTTAAACCTGTGAATGCCTTCTTGAATATCAACAAACAAGCGAACGACACCTTTAACAAGAGGGTTTTCAAGGCAAAGATACATCGCCGGAGCGGTGCAAAGGCTTCTTTCGAGAATAGAGGCCAAAGTTTTGCCCGAAAGGTTAACGCGCCTTGTAACAAGATCTGAATTAACGATTACATCCTTGAAGCTGTGGTCGCTTTCGCCGTAGCTGTAATCAACGCTCATGCTGTGAACATAAGGGCTTATATAACTTGCGTAATAATCAAATCTATCGCTCATTTTTGCAATTCTAGCCCTGATGAAATAACCGCTCACAGGCCCAACGGATAAAGTTTCGATATCTTGCGGGCAAATGAAGCTTATTTCGCGCGTGCTGCCTTCTGCTTTTTCATCACTGCTGAAAAATTCAGTGCTCTTTTCATCTGCTTTAAGCTCCGCCCAGCCAATTCCGTTCCAATATTCCCATTTAACCGCTTCTATTTTAATGTCTCCAGGTTTCAAACTTGCAAAGTCAGATTCATTCATAACGGATTTGTAGTTATTGCTCGGGAGAGTTACTTCCGTTTCAACTTTAACAAACTGCAAATCTGCCGAGACTTTAATTGTTGCGCCTTTTTTGCTGAAAACTTCGTCGCATTTGATGTAAAAATCGTTATACATACTGTATTTTTCTTCAAACGGGAAAAAGTCATTCATGCTAAGTTCTGTTTCATTTGAAATCACATTATCAGGCATAACTTTGCTTGAAATTGAGCGGTAATTAATCGCAGTGGCGGAAATTCCGGATTCAGGAATCCTTTTGAACCTGCATCTTATAAATCTTGATTCTTTGCCCATAACGGTTGAAACTTGGGTTTTGCCGTCGAATTTAATTCTAACCCCGTTTTCGATTTTTTCAGCTGATTTAACTTTCTTCCAGCCTTCGCTGCTCATGTATTCCCAAATGGCATTTTCTTCATCCGAAAAAGCTTTAATCAAAGATTCTTGGCTCATAGCTGAAAGCGAATTATAAAAAGAAAAGATTATATCAGTGCTTGACATATTGAAAATATTTTCATCTTCAAAATAAATCTCATGAGTTTGCAAATTTTCGCTTAAAGTATTGTCAAAAATTCTAAAAGGAGTGAGCTTTTCTTCGTCAGTCTCTTCATCTTCGTGCTTTTCGCAAATAAGACCTATGAAGTCATTTTTTTCGTCAGTTGCATAAATTTTTTCTATTTTGGTGTCAACTGCGGTTAAAGGGTCGCAAGTTTCGTAAATAACCATGCCGTCTTCAGTGTCGGCAGAAGCGAAAAGCCTTGCGCCTTTTTCAATGTAAACTCCCTCTTCAGTGCCGGGGGAAGTCTTAACAACAACCATTCCCGAAGCCGGAGATGAAGGGCGAAGTTTGGTTCCAAGCATATTAAGAAAAGTGAGGTAATAATTATAAACTGTTTTATTATAGCGGTTTAAGGTTCCTTCCGTCATCTTGCAAAATGTTTTTGCCAAAACCACACCAAAATCCGAGCTGTTTTCATCAAAATTCCATTCGGGTGTATACTGCTTTGCAAGAACACCGATTTCTTTTAGCAAATCTTCGGAATTTCTTTTATCAAGTTTGGGTAATTCACTCATACTTCCCCGGCAAAATGCTTACTTAAAAACTACTTTGCCTAATTCACATCCTTTCAAAAAATTTGGCCTGATTTATTCTTTGTCGTTAGCATCTATCCTCGCCACTACCCTTTCTTGAGTGGGTTCAAGGTCAGTTATATAATCAATGCCCGCCTCAACTATTGAAACAGGGCCCGTGGAAGCTTTCACAGAAACATGCAAATCGCTTATATATTGTTCCCAGGTTTTAAGAGAAGAAGCTATTGTCTTTTTAAGTTCCGTGACAAACGACGGATTAACCACTTCAAACATATATGACCTTAAATTTGTTCCAAAGCTTGAAAAAATCTTTCTTTCGTATCTTTGCGTTTCGAGAATTAATCTTATCGACTGCTTAATATTTTCGTTGTTTTCAACTGTTTTTATTTTCCCTGTGTCTTCATCAACCTGAATTGGGAACTTCCAACCTTTTAAACTTGGCATATAGCTTTTCCTCCTTTTATTTTAAAATTAATTTATCTGAGTGACAGAACCTTTGAGAACAGTCTGGCCCGAAGAGCTTACTTCTGCTCCTCCGTTTCCTTTAACAACAGCCCTAGCATTTGCCTGCATGTTAAGGTTCGATTTGGCTTTAACCGCCACTTCGTTCACGTTAACATTGAGTTTGCCCGCAGAGCTTGAAACAGTAACGCCTTTTTGGCTTTCAACTGTCAAGGAATCCTTCCCCGCTGCCAAAGAAATTTTCTTGTCGGCTTTTAAAGTTATCTCGCCTTTTTTAAAGTTCACCGTGAAAGAAGTCTTCCCGGATTTTTCTTTTATCTCTGCAAGTTCTTTATCATCGTCAACTGAAACAGAGTGCCCTTTTTTAGTCGTCAGCGTGACTTTAGCCTTATCTTTTTTATTGTCAATTTTAATAGTCATTCCGCTCGGGAATTTAATCATCATTATTTCGTTTTTGTCATTTACCGCTAGCGGAGGCTTGTTCACACTGTTGTAAACCGTGCCTAAAATCACAGGGTCGTTTATTTTCCCGTCAAGAAAACCAACAATAACTTCGTCGTTAACCTGCGGAACAAAAACCACTCCGCTCTCTTTGTTGGCGAAAGTCGTTGTCACGTCGGCATAAGGAAGCTCCAAAGTTTCATCCGTTAAAACAACTTTAATCCTGTTTAATTTGTTGGGGTCCTTTATTTCTTTAACAACCCCTCTTCTAAGGCCAATTATTTTGTTGTTAAGTGAAGCCGAAGTGCTTGCCGAAGAATTAATAAACATGCCACTCATATTTTCACCTCTTTACCTTAAATAACTTGTAAATTTCATTTTTGAAGAAATTTTTGTCGTCGAAGCTTGTTGCGGCCCGAACCTATTTCCTCTCATTTTAATTTCAGTGGTGTAGCTTCGGTTTTGAAAATCGCAATAATGCCTAATTCCCGAAACAACATAAGTTCCATCCAGAGGGTTGCCGAAACCTTCAACAGAAACTATCTTCCCAAGCTCAACCTGAGGGTAACCCCTGACCTTTGCTTTAAGCTCGACTAAACTCATTTCTCTTTGATTATAAATCGATTGTGCGCAAAATTTAGCTTCATTCACAGTCGACAGAGTGTTATCAACTATTTTAATTTTGTTCACATCTTTATCTAAGTTGTTTGTAAGCTGGAAAAATTTCTTTGCTCCATCCGAAGCACCGATTTCTTTGCCGCCCTGCCCGTCATTCGATTCACCAGTAATTACTTTGCGGTAATTTTTCTTATCAATGCCAACAACTTCAATTTTTCTCGGAATCCCCCAAATATTTGCCGACAATTTAATATTTTGAACCATTCCATTAGGTTTAAGCACAAACATCTTAGAACTATCAAGGCCCAAAACATTCACGAAATTAAATTTTTTTGGGTTAGCGCTCATGAAAAACATTGAGCCAGTCATTCCCGCAATTCTGCACAAAAGCTCATAGTCGCTTTCGTTTTGCTGGTAAAGATCTGTTTTAAATGACGCCTCACCTTTAATTTTAACGTTCTTTGAGCCAATCTTCCTTGAATAATTTCTGCAAATTTTTTGCACAATAGCGGAATATTTGTGGTCTCCCTTAAAAAATTGCGTCCTGCGGCTTGTCATCATCCACATTTTTGCATCCATGCCTTGAATCGTCATGATTGCATGCTGGCTGCTATTAACTTCCAGGTCAAAAGAAGAAACAAACCCACTAAAAACCTGCGTTACATCTTCTTTTTCGCCTTTATTAAGCCTGTAGCCAAGCGAAACCATAAACTCAGCGCCAACTTTTATTTCCGCAAAATCGCACGGAAGCTTGAATTCATATCCTTCTTTTGAAGCTGTGGGCATATCAATAAATCTGAGCACAACGCAGCAAGTGCTGGCCTCGCACCCCACCGAGGAAGTAACGTCAATGGCGTCTATTCCAACGAACGACGAAGTCCATTCTTTTCCGTTTATTGTGAACTTGCCAAAAGGAACCGAATGAAAATGTTTCTTAGAATATTCTTCAAATTTATCTTTAGACGCTTTAAAATTAAGCAAATTCAACATATTCACCCTCTTTCAAAATTTAAAATATGCCGTTTCTTCTTCTGTCCATCATCATTTGGTTTTCAACTTTGTTCATTATAATTTCTGAAATATTTTCAATGCTTATATTTTTCATGTAAGACTCAATCAAATCCACGATTTCTTTTTTGCCCATGGTTCTTTCTTTAATTTTTCTTTCAACCGCTTTTGCATCCATGACCTCAGGCGTTACAACTTCGTTTCTTCTTTCGATAACGATGTCGGTTTGCCTTTTTTCTTCTGCTTTTTTCGTTTTTTCTTCTTTGGGTTCCTGCTTTTTTTCAGCCTTTGCCGCATTTTTATAAACGATATATGATTTATCACTCAAAAAGCGATTCTTTTCAAAAACTTCGTTTGCTTGAGAGCTGTCGTTTCTAAAAACCACGTCAAGCGACTTTTTAATAACTGCAGGATTAGCCGAAACCTTACCCATCTTAGAATCTATTATAGTACTAAGCGACGAAAATACTAGCGGTGTTTTTGTTAAATTTATGTTTTTTGTATTTTTTATTATCTTTTCTTCTATTAAATTCTTTTGAACCTGAGTTATCTTCGAAACATTTTTTTTCGAAATTTTGCTTTCGGTTTTTCTTGTTATTTCTTCGATTAACTTCTGTGCTTCGGAGCTTAAATTAATATTTTTAAGGTAAACTTTTTCAGAAGCAAGCTTGGTAACCTGAGAAAGATCTTTAGTTAAATTTATTTTTTCTATATTATCTTTTCTGAGGTCAAGAAGCTTCGTTAAGCTAACGAATTCGCTGAATTGCTTGTGGTTAGCTGCTGTTAGCTGCTTTTTGCTGCTTCTTTCAAGCGTTTTATTGTTTTCAATTTTGTTTTCTATTTTATGTTCCACAAATTCGCGGAGTTTTTCGTTTGTGGAGCTAAGATTTATCTGTTTTAAATGATATTTATCAAAATGCTCTTTTTCAGTTAAGGCAAAGCTTTCGTTTACTTTTTGCCTTTCGCTGTGTTTTTTATTTATTTTTTGAGCTAAAACATTGTGTTTGCTCACTTCTTTGACTGAATCTTCGCTCAGGTTAATCACCTTATACCTGAGGTCTGTTCTGTCATAAATTCTTTCGTTTAAATTATTTTTTATTTGGCTTTCAAAAACTTTATTTATAAAGCTATTGTGCCTGGTTGATTTCTTTTGAATATAATCTTGGAAAAAGTTTTCGCTAATATTTTCAAACTTGCTAACGAGCTGGCGGCCCGAAACCATTTTGATTATATTCTTTTGAATTTTGTTCCTTGTGTTAAGGTCTATTGCGCTTACTGACTTGACTAAATAATTTTTATCGTAGGTAACCGTTGCTAATTTCTGAAGCTTTTTAACATCGGTTTGGATTCTTCTTATTTCGTTTTGGTGCTTCGAAGTGAAGTAATCGTAGCGCTCGTAGTTCCTTGCTAAATTTTCTTTTAGCTCGTTTATGTTCGTTTTTACAAGAATTTTATTAACAAGCTCTTCTTGAGTAGGCGCAAGCTTCGTTATGTTCTTGCTCACGAACTTTTTGGTAAACGAGCGGGCTTTTTTGAGCACTTCGGATTCAATTAAATCCGTTTGAATTTTAACAAGCGGCATTAAAAGCTTTGAGCTTTTGACCAAAGTGGTTTTAACTTCTTCAAAAGGAATTTCAAGCTCTTTCGAGCGTTTTATGAGAAGCTTTTTAACCGCAGGATTTTCAATTAATTTGGTGTAAAATTCTTCGCTGATTTTTTGCTTTTCAGGTGCGGTTTCTTGCTCATTTTCAGGAATTTCCTGCGTTTTCACAGCCTTCCTGTAAACAAATTTATTAGAAACCGTTTTGAAAAGTTTTTCTTCGCGGGTTGTTTCGCCCGAAAGCTTTAAATACCTAGATGCATTTTTTATTAAAGACGTTTTTACAGGCTCTTTTGAGTCTTTTTCAGGCTGAAGCTTAGTCTTGCCGATTGCTAATTTTTTTTTTGAGCTTTCAAGAAAAGACTTTAAAATGTCTGTTAAAGTGTCTTCATCGAAATTGTTGCTTGAAATTACTTCAAGGTTTTTTATTTGATTATTCGTGAGCTTGTGGCCCACTCTAAGCATTTCGCTTTTAAGCTGCTTTAAAATGTTTTCTCTTAAAACAGTGTTATTTTGAACAATAACGTTTTGGTCGCTTTGAGAAGCCCTAAGCTGCAAAAGAAGATCTATTATTGTTTGAAATAAATCTAAATTTGATTCCGGCGATTTTGGAATATTATAAACAAGATTGCTCGCTGCGCCGTAAGGCTGAGGCTCATCAACAATTGTTGCTATTTTGTTTCTTTCGAAAAATTTGCTGCAAAAATTGCTATTGTATTTTAAAGTAACCAAACCGGAAGAAGACTTAACATTCGTTAAAGGCTCCTTTTTCTTTAAATCCTTTTTATTCATCGGTTCACCACCTTAAAACACACTAACAATTCTAATTTTTTTATTTGCTTTCGCAAAATTTAAGTTTTGCAAAAGATTTTTTAATTCTCAAGCTAAGGTCATTCATTTCTTTTTTTATTTTCGCGCCTGAAGTTTTGAGGCTTTTAACCCTTGCTTTTAACTTTCCAGGTTCTTCTTTTTCGGCGCTTTTTAAATGGCTGCCAGTTTTAAGTTTTGAATCGCTGCAAACTGTTTCTGCAATCAAATTTTCATAAATTTTATTTTTCTCTTCCAAGATTTCGTTTAAAACTCTTATTTCTCTTTTCAAAGCTTGAACTTCAACGCTTTTGGCAAGGTTATTTGCAATTTGCTTTTCTTGCTCGCCTTTTCCTTCGGCTGCAAGCCTTATTTCGTTTGCACGCTCGAGCTCCTTTTTCGTAAGGATGCTAACCATGCTTTTTTCTTCTTCAAGCTTTTCTTTTTTCTTTTGAAGCTCTAAATCTTTGCGCATTTCAAGCTCTTCAAGAGTGAAAATTTTTGGAGCAGAAAGCTTTATTAGATTATCCTCGGCCGTTTTAATTTCTTCACTTGCCGAAGAAAGATCATCATCTATTTTTTGCAAAGAAGAGTCTTTAAGCTCAATTTCTTTTTCAGTTTGCTCGATTAAACGCTTTAGCTTTTCTATTCTTTCGCTTTTAGTTTCCAAATTATTTCACCTTCTTGAAACTGTTAAATTTAATTTTCGTTTTCAAGCCTTTCAAGCTCTTCTTTTTGCTGCCTGAGTTCTTCTTGTTTTCTTTCTTTTTCTTCTTTTTCTTTTTTCTTTTTTTCTTCCAGTTCTTCTTGCCTTTTCTTGGCTTTTTCAAGCAATTCTTGATTCTTTTTGCGCTGCTCTTCCACGTTGCTGGCGCTGTGAGAATCTTTAGCGTCTATGTCATAATCCATTGTTGCTTGAACGCCAGCTTTAAAAAGATTATGAATAGCGCCCATGGATTGAAGCGGGCAACGTTCAAGGCCCGTGTGGGCAATAGTGATTTCTTCGCACCAAACATCAGAAGAGCTTGCGTCCAAATCTTCGGCCTTCCATGAAATCATTCCAAGAGAAAGAAACACATAAAGAGCGCTAAGCTTGCCATTCCTATTATAAACCTGAACAGAACCGAGCGCCGGGCCAACTTCAAGAGAAGTTCTGGCGTCTATTGCTGCTTCTGCGAGCATTGTTGTTTTTCTTAAAACATTGTTGCGCAAAAGAGACGTTGAAAGCAAGCTTGCGGTTCTAGCTATGGCATTTGAACTGTGAATAAGCATCCCGCGCCTGAAAGTTAAAGTGGGGTTGTCAGTCATTGGAGAAGTAACCATAAGCTGGTGGTCATTAACTCCGCCCTCGGAAATGTAATCAACTCTTTTGTTTATTTCAAGGCCCGAAACAGATTCAAACCCAAAAACGAACTCATTTAGCGTGACTAAAAAATTAAATTTAGTTATAAGCTTATCAATAGCGGAAACCTTAAGCGACTGTGGAAATTGCATTACTTACCAACCCCCTTATATATTTTTTGACTAAATAAAATCCCACATAAGAAAAAGCATATTTTAAACTTCAAATATATTTTTCTTTCCGTTTGTTTCGGTGTTCATTTTTTGATTTATCCTCGAAGCTTCAGAGCAGAACCGTATTCTTTCTTTGTGCGGTAGCTCCATTATTTCGCTTCTGGACCAATGAAAGTAATAAGCCAAAAAAGCTATTTCTTCATAAAGCACATCCGCAGGATAGCTTTTTAGGCTTCCGTGAAAAAAGGCACTTCCGCCTTAAACGAATGCGAACATTTCGGGCAAACCACTTTCATGGTTGGCGCTTCAACGGCGTTGATTTTTTGATATAAATCTTGAAGATACGCCATATCAGCCGTGAATAAACTTTCTATTACATGGGCGTCAACTCTTTTGAGCTTTCCAAGCTTTAAAATAACTCTTTCAAGAAGCAAAATGCTAAGGTAACCAGGGTTCATTTTAACTCTTGGGTCGTTAAGAGGAATTATTTCATCTGCAGCGTTTGCAAGCCTCATAACACCGTGCTTGTGAACCTCGCCATTTTTGTCAACATATCCTTTCGGTAAATCGAATTCAAACTCAGTTGTAAAACTGTTAGCCATCTAAAAATCACTCTTTCTCAAAATCACTTTGTTTAGTAAGTACTTTATATTTAATATTCAGCAGTTGCCCGAGAAGGCGTTTTTTGGCATTCTCAGGCAAACTTTAAGATTTATAACTATGCTGTAGCAACAGTTGTATCTCTCTTTATTCCTTCGTGAGCAAGCGTCAAGGATTCAACAAGGATTGAAGAATCTTCGGCGTTAAGGTCACCGGATCTGTAAGAAGTCGGCCATGCGTTAATAACTGTCCAGCTAGCCGTTGGAGTTCCGGCGTTATCATAGATAGTAATAACTGCATTTACCGGTGTGAAGTTTTGACCTTCCAAATAATCATTAAAGAAGTTGTAAAGAATCGGGTTTGAATATAAACCTTTTTCAAGGGTTATTTCATCGTAGTTAACGAGACCCGGGACTTTTCTTTTTGTTAAATAACCGAATCCACCTTCACGATATTCGATTGAATCTATCGTTGAAGAAAAACCGGTAACACTTTTAAATGATGAGGTTCCAAGACCTTCAAACGTAGCCGTGAATCTAAAGCCCCTTAAAGGTGCTTGAAGCTTAACCGAACTGGTTGACAACACTTCAGTACCAAGCTCTTGGATTCCGGTTGTTGCGTTGCTGTCATTTGCCATTTAAAATCATTCTCCCTTCGTTAATTCATTTTTATTTTTAAAGCCAAGGCTTAGCTATTAACCTGCAGCTTCCTCAGTTTTTTGAGTAATTCTGAAGATTACAAACTCAGCAGGTTTAACAGGTGCAACACCTATTGTGCAGATGAGTCTTCCGTTATCGATGTCATCTTTAGACATTGTGTTTGGTCCAACATCTACGAAGAATGCTTCCGACGGAGAAGCTCCAACCAAAGCACCTGTTCTCCAAATGCCTTCAAGGAAGATTTCAACCGTGCGTTTAACTCTTGACCAAAGAGCAACATCGTTTGGTTCGAAAACAACCCAGTTGGTGTTGGCTTTTATTGATTCTTCGATGTAAATGAAGAGTCTTCTTACGTTTACATACTTCCAGAGCGGCTTAGAAGAAGCAGTTCTTGCTCCCCAAACTCTAATTCCCGCACCTGGGAATTTGCGAATCAAGTTAACGCCTTTCGGGTTAAGCAAATCTTGCTCGATAACATTGTAGTTAGCGTAAAGTCCTGTGCAGTTTGCAAGAACTTCGTTAGCTGGAGCTTTGTGAACTCCTCTGTTGCTGTCGCTTCTTGCAAAAATACCCATAACTGAACCTGAAGGAGGAATAAATGTGTCCTTCTTATCAAGCGGATCAAAAACTTTAATCCAAGGATGATACATTGCACAGTAGTCACTGTCAACTATATCACGATGCTGCAAAATATCAGGAACAGTTTTTGCCGTCATAGGAACATCCAAAACTGCAAATCTGCTTGCTAATTTTTCGCAGTGTGAAACGAGCGAAAGTTGAACATCAGGGCTTGTAACACCAGGAACAGCGATGATATTAACATCAGTGTTATCAAGGAAAGCCTGAATACCGGTTCTTGAACCAGGGCCTTCATCTTTACCGATGAAATCAGCATCTGTAAGTGCAGCAGCAGTACCGTTTGCACCGCCTGACAATGTTACTTTAACTTCGCTGCCTTTGCCGCCAAAAACTTGCTTAACAACATCGATAGGAGCAACGGCGCCTTCAACGGGTTTAGCAGTTAAGCGAACGATTTCTGATTTAGCCATAACTTTTTCAATGAAAAGTGGTGATAAAACGTTAAAAGAAACATCAGCGTATTTTTCAACAGTTTCGCCTTCTTCAACAACCACATTCATTTCGCAGGTTTTAACCACGATTTTTGGAAGAAGTCCAGCGTCAACTACTTCGCCTTCAAAAGGTTTAGAAAATGTTACGTTGTTTCCTGTAACGTTAGTAACCACTGAGAATTGAGGTTTGCCTGAGCCTTCAAGCTCAACTACGTCCCCAACGTCGAAGCCGGCAACGCTCTTAAGGCGGTATTTTCCTTCGCCTAAGTCTTCAAGTATTTGAGTTTTGCTTGAGCTGCTCGCTTCGAAAGAAACGGTTACCGAGTTGCCCCAGCTTCCTTCGTTTCTTGCGCTTATTTCAAGCGTTCCTTCTTTGCCTTCTAAGCATTTTGCTTTAGCGATAGTTGCATCAGGTGGAACAACACGCATAACAAATGCTTTTGAACCGCCATTTGCGAAGAAATGATTAACAGCATGCGCTAAAAATCTATAATCGCCAAATTCAGTTCCATGGAGGTATCCTCCAAATTTGCGTGTGAAGTCAGCAGGTCCGGTTACAAAAACCGGTGCTCCGATTGAAGGGCCTTTTTCGGCTACTCCAATGAAACCGCCTGTACTTGTTCCCACACCTTGCATGGGGGTAGGGCCACTGTCAAATTCCTCTACATAGACTCCCGGAGATAAGTACTCTGCCATAGTCATCCCGGTTCATTACTATCAAATAGTAAGAACCTTTCAACTCCTTTCTGATAATCAAAATTTAAATAAAATATTTTATTTAACATGCAAAAAAGGGAAATGAGCCCCAGTTTGCCGTTAATCAACTTTATTTTTAAGCTCTTTTATGACTTCCTTTAGTTTTTCTTTGCTAAGCTCGTTTATGTCAAGGCCTTTCAGCTGCGAAAGATCGCCGCCTGACTCTTCCAAAAGCTTCTTTAAAAGATTTCTTAAAATAAACAGATCGTCAACACTATATCTCATTCTTTTTTCTCTTGAAATTGCTTCATCTGAATCGATTATTTTTTTTAGTTTATCTTTTTTAAATTTTTTCACAAAGGTTTTTATTTCTTTCAAAATCTCAGCATTATCTTTTTCTTCTTCGGCCCTAATCTGCCTTAAGGTGTCAGCTTTTTTCGAAAGCTTCCTCTTAATTTCAGCGCTAGCGCCATTTTTTAAACGCTTGAGATTTTCAATTTCTTTTTCTTGCTGCTCATCTTCATAAAGAAGATTTTGCTGTGTGTCGGCAATTCCGTCATTATCTTTTTCAAGTTTTTCGATATTTTCTGTGTCAGGATTATAAACAAAACTGAGCTTGCTAGCTTTGAAGGCTTTCTTCCTTCCTTTTTCCCCACCAAAGTATGTGTTTGGTGAATCTTTATCTTTCGAGGGTATGCGCTCTTTCTCCTTAACGGTTTCAGGAATAAAAGAAAATGCAATTTTCGAATTTTTATTGTATTTCTTGTAACCCACTGAAACAGTCCCGAAGCTTGACTCAAAATATCCCAAGTTATCCGGCGTTTCGCGCGATTTTTTCATCTTTTCGGGCAAAACCTCTGTTGCTTTAATATCTCTTTTCAAAAATTCCATTTTCATTTCATTAAGAGAAATCTTATCGTTGTTCTTGCCTCCCAAAGATATGTCATCAGGCAAATTTTTTGAAACATAACTCTCAAGAGTATTCAAATTTTTAGTGCTTGATTTAGTTTTCTTATTAAAAACCGATTTTTTCAATTTTCAATCACCCTCGACTTAAAATTAATTTTTACCTCCCTTCCTAAAGTAAAAAAACAAAAAATTTAAAATTATTTAGCCGTTTAAACCCTAGATTTCTTGCGTTTTTCGGAAAATTAGGGTTATTTTGACTATAATTTATTGATATGACTCAAAGTTTTACTATACTTTGAATACATATCGCCATTATAACACGTTACGACTCATTACTCCATTAATTTTTCACTAAATAATTGTGATATTTTAGTTATTTATATCAAAATTCTATTCAAATCGTTGAAATTAGACCCTAATTTGCCTAATATGTAGAGCCTGCTAAGCTTAAAAGACCAAAACTAATCGAAAGCGCATGGTCAACTTTGCTCATAGCAAATTTGTCGGCAAAACCTCTTTTTTCTCTTAGCCTTTTCTTGTCAAGAGTTCTTATTTGTTCCAAAAGCACCACGGAATCCCTCGCAAGGCCTGAACACCCTGAAGCCAAGTTTATGTGAGTTGGCAGGCTTGCTTTCATTTCTTGGCTTGTTATTGCAGCCGCAATCACTGTGGGGCTATATTTATTCCCAACGTCATTTTGAACTATCAAAACCGGCCTGATCCCTCCTTGCTCCGAACCAACCACCGGGCTTAAATCAGCATAAAATATATCTCCTCTTTTTATATCCATGAATTAAACCTCCAAAAAATTACTTCTAAGGTTATCTTTTGCCTTTGCGGAGGTTTTTAATCAAAAAATTTAAAATTTCCAAATAAAAATCGCTCTCACCTAAATTAATAGGCAAAAGCGAACTATTTTTTATTGTTTTTAGTTTTCAGAAACCATCACGAGCATTTGAGCAACGATTCCTGGGAAGATTTTAATGCTGAATTTAGACGACCCAAACTGCTTCATTGAAGAATTTTCAAGTGCTATTTTATGCTTGTCAATCTCAATTCCGAAATCAGCTTTTATTTGAGCTGCAATATCTTTTGAAGTTACCGCGCCGAAAAGTTTGCCGTCTTCGCCACCTTTTCGAACTATTTTAACGGTTTTTTCATTTAGAAGAGCCTTGATTTCTTCGGCTTGCTTTTTCTTGATTTCATTTTGGCGCTGAAGCGATTTTTTCGCATCATCAAGTTCTTTTAAGGCTTGAGCGCTGGCATCTTTGGCAAGCTTTTTAGGGAAAAGAAAATTTTTGGCAAAGCCATCTGAAACATTAACTATATCCCCTTTTTTTCCGCTTCCTCTAACGTCTGAAAGTAAAATTACACGCATAATGAGCACTCCTTTTAATTTACAAATTAATGTTTATGAATTCCTTTAGCTTTTCTTCAACTTCGTCAATCGTAGCACCGGGCAAATGCGCAGCCGCCATAGTTTGATGGCCACCACCACCAAGAGATTCCATGATAACCTGAACATTAACGTCACCCAGCGAACGCGCCGAAACATTAACGCCGTTTTCACTTTTGAAAATAACGAACGAAGCACGAATCTCTTTGATGTCAAGAAGCTCATCAGCCGCCTGAACGCACGAAATTCTCGTTGCACTTTTGTTTTCTTCACACTTAGCAATAGCGCAGTTTTTAATAACATATGTGCTTTCAATAATCTTGCACTTAATTTTGTAAACATCAATTGAATCGGCAAACATTTTTTTAACTTCAGCGCTGTCGGCGCCTTTTTTCTTCAAATAAGCCGCAGCTTCAAAGGTTCTAACGCCAGATTTAAGCGAAAAACTCTTGGTGTCAAGCATTATTCCTGCAAGCAAGCATTCTGCTTCCCATTTTTTAAGGTGCTTGTCGTCCATGTATTGAACGAGTTCCGTTACCATTTCGCAAGTCGAAGAAGCAAAGGGTTCATGAAAAAATATATCAGATGCTTTAATTTTGTCAACTGTCATCCGGTGATGGTCGATAATCGCCGTGTGAGTGAACATGCAATAAAGCTTGTAACTTTCAAGGAAACTTTCGGCATGAGTGTCAACAACAATCAAAAACGAATTTTTAGTGACCTTTTGCATTGCTTCCTGAGGCGAAATAACCGAGCCGGAATAGCCAAAACGATTCATAGTTTCAATTAAAGGCGAAGCCATTGAAGCCTCAGAATTCAAAACTATGTAAGAAGGCTTTTTGCCAATTCTAAGGCAAGCGCTCCAAAGGCCTATGGAAGCTCCAACGCTGTCAAAATCAGAAAGCTTATGCCCCATCACGAAGATGCTGTCGCAAGCTTGAATTTTCTCAAGAAGCGCCATGGCAACAACCCTAGTTCTAACTTTGCTTCTTTTTTCAAGGCCTTTTGAAGAACCGCCAAAAAATTCATACCCGCTTTCAGATTTCAAAGCAACTTGATCCCCGCCTCTGCCAAGCGCCATAGTAAGCGCATTTTCAGCGCAGAGCTTAGCTTGCTCAAGGTTTTTCGAGTTCCTGCTAATTCCCAGCGAAACCGTCGCAAACCTGTGAGGGTCTATTTTTATTTCGTGGATTTTATTAATTATTTCAAACTTGCTGCTAATGAAATATCTCAAACATTTTTCTTCGAAAATAAGCATGTATTTGCCGTCAGAAAGTTTTTTGAAAATTCCTCCGGCGCTGCTCATCCACTGAGCCAAAACATTTTCAACCGAAACCAAAAGTGAAAGGCCTCTGTCTTCCCCAACGATTTGGTAAAGCTCTTCTTTATTATCAAAAATTGCTATTCCAACGCAAACTTTCGATTCCAAATATTTCTTTTTTAAATTTTTATAATCTGTGTTTTCAAAAAAGTAAAACACCGTGAAATTATCAATTTTTCTGCAATGTGCCATAAACTTTTTGTCGCCGAAAGATATTTGAACTCCCGTTTCGAAAAGAGCACTTTTGCTGAAAGAAGGAGGCAAAAACTCTTTGATGCTTCCTTTGAAAAAATCTTCGCCACCAAGGAATTTATCTTTAAAAACGCTGTTGTAGGAAACAATGTTTTCGCCCGAATCATCAGAAATAATTGCCACAGGAACAGGCATTAAGCTAAGAATTTTATTGCTATTTTCGTTTAAAAACAAATTGATTGTCTTCGAAGAGCTAAGAATAAATTCCATGTAATTTTTAACTAAAATGAATTCCGAAACGATTATCGTGAGCGTGATGCAGAAATCTATTAAAAACAAAATTTTGCTAAAAGGCAACACAGAGAAGCACATAAGCAGCATTATAAAAGAAACTGCACCGAAAACAAGATAAACATATAACTTACTGATTTTCACAAGCATGTCACCTCTTAGCATAAGTTTTTATTTTATATTATTTTAAACTTCCATTATAATCGGCAGAATAACCGGGTTTCTTCTTGTTTTTCCATGGAAGAGTTTATAAAGGTCGTCTTTAACTTTATTTTTAATCAGGCTCCAATCACGAACCTTTTGGCTTGCGCAATTTTCAAGCGTTCTGAGGGCAACTCTTCTGGCTTCTTCCATGAGATGCTCAGATTCACGAACATAAACGAACCCTCTTGAAACGATGTCAGGGCCGGCAATAACGTGTTTATCAGAAGAATCCAAAGTTGCAACCAAAACGATAAGGCCATCTTCACCCAAATGTTTGCGGTCACGAAGAACAATGCTTCCAACGTCTCCAACGCCTATTCCGTCAACTAAAACAAGCTCAAGCGGAATCTGGCCAACCTTCTTCATTGAACTTTCGCTTATTTCCAAAATATCGCCAGTTTCACCAACGAAAACATTTTCTTCAGGCATTCCCATCGAAAGCGCAAGGCCTGCATGCTTAATGAGGTGCCTTCTTTCACCATGAACCGGAATGAAATATTTAGGTTTAATGATTCCTTGCATTATTTTGAGTTCTTCTTGGCAAGCATGGCCTGAAACGTGAATTTCATACATTGATTCATAAACAACTTCACAGCCAAGCTTCATGAGCTCGTTTATTACCGCTCCAACGGTTTTTTCATTGCCCGGGATTGGCGTTGCAGAAATAATTATGAAATCTTCAGGGCCAACTTCAACTTTTTTATGCTCCGAAAAAGCCATCCTATGAAGCGCAGACATCGGTTCGCCTTGGCTTCCTGTGGTTATTAAAACGACTTCATTTTTAGCATATTTCGTTATAAGGTCAATGTCGATTATAAGCCCGTCAGGAGCTTCGATATATTTCATCTGCTGGGCAATTGCAACGTTATTTATCATGCTGCGGCCGGAAAAAGCAACCTTTTTGCCGTATTTTGCTGCGCAGTTGATAATCTGCTGGAGCCTGCCAATGTTCGAAGCAAACGTTGCGATTATAATTCTCTTGTCGCCTGCTTTTTGGAAAAGCCTTTCAAAAGATTGGTCAATCTTGCGCTCGGTCATTGTGTAGCCCGGTCTTTCAGCGTTTGTTGAATCCGCCATGAAAGCAAGAACGCCCTCTTTGCCAATTTCAGCAAACCTTGCAAGGTCAATCATTTCGCCTCTTGAAGGAGTGCAGTCGATTTTAAAGTCCCCGGTGTGAACTATTGTTCCTGCAGGAGTTCTAATCGCAAGGCCAACTGCATCAGGAATAGAATGGTTAACTCTAATGAATTCAACGCTCATGCAGCCAAGAGTTACAGTTTCGCCGGCATTTACAGTGTTTAATTTAGTCGAGCCAACGAGCCTGTGCTCTTTAAGCTTGCTAGTGATAAGCCCAACCGTAAGCGGAGTGGCATAAATCGGAACGTTTATTTTTCTTAAAAGATAAGGAATAGAGCCGATGTGATCTTCGTGGCCATGAGTTATAACGAGGCCTTTGATTCTTTCCCTGTTAGTTTCAAGATACGAAAAATCAGGGATAACAAGGTCAACACCAAGCATTTCACCATCAGGAAATGACATTCCGCAGTCAACGATGATTATGTCATCATTGCATTCAATCGCCATAATATTCTTGCCGATTTGATTAAGCCCGCCAAGAAACACTATTCTAACCGAATTTTCAGAAGCAGGTTTTTTAACCGCATTTCGGCTGTGCCTTCTGGCAGTGGTCATGCGAGATTTAGGTGATTTTGAAAAATCAGACTCTTTTTTATTTGTGCCCGCTGCATTGATTTTTGATTGCGAAGCAAAATTTCTGCTTGCAGGTTTTTTATCGTTGTCTATTGTCTTTTTTGGTTTATTTGATATTCTTTTTTTAATAGTCTCAGACATTAACATTACCTCCTATATTTTTTTGTAAAAACGAACATACCGGCTCAGGAATCCCGAACCTAGGTTTGAAATTATTAAATTTATCCGAACACAAATATTTTAAGTCTGTCACCGTACATCAAACAGTGCTATAATTATATTACTAAATTATAGTTATGTCAATAATTCTTTATTCATTTACATTTGGAGGAACATATTTATGAAACAAGTTGAAATATTCACCGACGGCGCATGCAGCGGGAACCCTGGGCCTGGCGGATGGGGCGCTGTGCTTAGGTATAAAGGCACGGAAAAAGAAATTTCAGGCCACGAAAAAGAAACCACGAACAACCGCATGGAATTAACTGCTTTTATAAAAGCGCTTGAAATGCTAAAATTTCCCTGCGAAGTAACAGCTTATAGCGACTCGAAATACCTTTGCGACGCTGTTAATAAAGGTTGGGCTGAAAAATGGCAAAAAAATAACTGGGTTAAAAGCAACAAAAAGCCGGCTCTTAACACAGACCTTTGGGAAAGACTTTTAAATTTGCTTAAAACCCACGATGTGAACCTAATTTGGGTAAAAGGCCATGCAGGGCACCCTGAAAACGAAAGGTGCGACAAGCTAGCAACAGGCGAAATAGAAAAGCTCAAGGAAAATCCTTAAGCTTTGTGTTTGAAAGTTGGAACTATTTTCATGAGCATGGCTTCAATCTCGGAGTAATTGCCCCTTGCGGCCACGCCTCGTAATTTTTCGATATCATCATAAAAAGCTTTTTCGTCCATATTTATTGGGTGACCGATGTAAATTTTTTTACTTTCGGTCTTTTTTATGCCCTCTTCATCCATCAAAAGCTCTTCATAAAGTTTCTCACCAGGCCTTAATCCAACATATTCTATTTTAATGTCTTCATGAGGAACAAACCCTGAAAGCCTTATCAAATTTTCAGCAAGGCTTTTAATTTTAACGGGCTCGCCCATGTCAAGAACGAAAATTTCCCCGCCTTTTGCAAGGCCGCCGGCAGTCAAAACGAGCGAAACAGCCTCAGGAATCGTCATGAAATATCTTATTATATCAGGGTGAGTAACTGTTACAGGGCCCATCGTTTTAATTTGCTCTTCAAAAAGAGGAATAACCGAACCGTTAGAACCCAAAACGTTGCCGAACCTAACAGCTACAAACTCAGTTTTGGAAATTTTATCTTTGCTTTGAACCATCATTTCGCAAATTCTTTTCGTTGCGCCCATGATGTTTGTTGGGTTAACGGCTTTATCAGTTGAAATTTGAACAAACCTTTGAACGCCATATTTATCAGCGCACTCAAGAAGATTAAGCGTGCCAAAAACATTATTTTTAACGGCTTCTTCGGCATTTTTTTCCATCAAAGGAACATGCTTATGCGCCGCTGCATGGAAAACAACGTCAATTTTTTCTTTTTCAAAAAGCCTTTCAAGCTGGCTTTTGTCGCAAATGGTTATTATTTCAACTTCTAAATTAAGATTGCTTCCGTATTTTCTTTTAAGCTCTTGCTGGATTTCATAAGCGCTGTTTTCGTAAACGTCAAGAATAATGAGTTTCTTCGGCGGGATTTTAGCTATCTGGCGGCAAAGCTCAGAACCGATTGACCCGCCACCGCCTGTAACCAAAATGGTTTTGCCGATTAAATAATCACCGTATTGATTCTTATCGAAAATAATCGGGTCTCTTCCAAGAAGGTCTTCGACTTTAATTTTCCTCATGGCCATGTCAATCGAAGAACCGGAAGTAATAACTTCATAAATATTCGGGATTATCCTCACTTCAAGGTTAGTTTTGGCGCAAATATCAAGGATTCTTCTTCTGTTTTTGCTGCTAATTGAAACAATTGAAAAAAGAATAACTTCAACGCCAAATTTTTCGCAAATTTCCGGGATTTGATTAGTCGAGCCTTCAACTCTCACGCCCATTATTTCTCTTCCGATTTTTTCGCGGTCGTCATCAACTATCGCAACAGGAAGATATTTATTTTGGGAATAATTAAAAATTTCCCTTAAAACCGAAGCGGTTGAATCGCCGCCGCCAACAATGAGCATTCTTTTTTTGTTTTTAACATTTTCGTTTGAAACATTGTCAAGAAGCCTATTGAGCCTGTAAAGAATTCTGAAAATGAAAACTCCTAAAGTGGAAATAAGGCCCAAAATTGAATAAAACTTCAAGGTCATGCTTTTTCCAGCAAGCATACTAACAATGAAAAACGCAAAATCCGCGCAAACGCTCGACGCCCCAGCATAGAAAAAGTCTTCAATGTCGGCATAGCGCCAAATTTTATCATAAAGTTTAAAAGAAAAGAACACAACTGAAAAGCAAATGTTCAAAATCAAAACTTCGGCCCAAAAGTTTTCAATTCCTGTGACGAAAAGGGTGTTTTTAGTTATTGCCAAAGAAACATAAAAAGAAAAGTTCCAAATAAGAAAATCGCAGAAAAAAAGCGCATATTTTCGGTATCTTTTAAAAAAACGCCATATCATATTTTTTATCTCTTCCATATCAACTTCCTCTTCATGCCTTATTTCGTGCCGAAAATTCTATCGCCTGCGTCGCCAAGGCCTGGAAGAATATAGCCTTCCTCATTTAGGCCTTCATCTTCAGCAGCACAGAAAATTTTAACGTCAGGGTGAGCCTCTGAAACGGCTTTAATTCCTTGCGGCGAAGCAACAATGCACATAAATTTGATAGATCTTGGATTTCTTTTCTTAAGAAGAGAAACCGCATCAATAACTGTTCCGCCGGTTGCAAGCATTGGGTCAAGCAAAACGATGTCTCTGTTTTCGATTCCTGCAGGCAATTTGCAGTAATATTCAACCGGCTGAAGTGTTTCATGATCTCTGTAAAAACCCATGTGGCCAAATCTTGCGGTTGGAATCATTCCCATAATTCCATCAACCATTCCAAGCCCTGCTCTTAAAATAGGAATAAAAATCATGTGTTTATCAAATAAAACTTTCGTTTTCATGCTCATAAGCGGAGTTTGAACTTCAACTTCTTGCATTTCTGCGTCTTTCATGGATTCAAAGCACATGAGCATCGTGATTTCTTTAATAAGCTCTCTGAATTCCTTTGAGCTTGTGGTTTGGCTTCTTAAAATGCTCATTTTGTGCGTGATTAAAGGGTGATTCATTACTACTAAATTCTCCATTTAAACTTCCTCCGTTTATTTATGAATTTTCTATTTCTGTGATTTGCTCAAGCCTTCTTTGATGCCTGCCAGCTTCGAAAGACGTTTCAAGAAAAGCATTAACGATTTTTTTAATTTCCTCGAAATCAGTCGTTCTTGCACCAATGCAAACTATATTGGCATCATTGTGAGATCTTGAAAGCTTAGAAGCTTCTTCGTCTTTGCAAAGCGCTGCGCGAATACCGCTGAATTTGTTCGCCGCAATGCTCATGCCTATCCCCGAACCGCAAATGAGAATTCCTTTTTCGCTTTCGCCGCTTTTCACAGAAAGTGAAACGGCCTTTGCAATCAAAGGGTAGTCACAAGATTCTTCGCTGTGAGTTCCAAAATCTTTAAACGAAACTCCTAAACTTTCAAGGTGCTTTTTCACCTTTTCTTTGGCTTCATACCCCGCATGGTCTGAACCTATTGCTATCATAAACAAGTCTCCTACAAATTATTTTTTTCCAAAAGCATTCTTTGCGCCTGAGAAAGCCTCAAATATTCAGGCGTTAGCTCCCCTGGACTTAAAAGTTTTTCTTCGCTGTAATTTTCAATCGCAGCCAAAGCAACGTTTTTTGCGCTAACAAACCTTAAAAATTCTGAAGAAAGCTCGATTTTTTCATTATTTTTACCATCCAACATATTATTGTAGCACATTTCTGCGCCGTCGCCAACTAAAATAGCTTTGCTTTCGTATTTTTCAATTTCTTCTTTAAAATTTTTAATAGAAATTGCCATATCTTGGGTAATTCTCTTAATTTTTCCACCCGAAGCCTGGAAAATAGCGCCGTAAATTTCACTTCTTCTTGCGTCCATGCACGCGCAGATCAACCCTTCGAAATTTTTGCAGTTGTAAGCCGCCGCAAGAAGCGAAGAAACGCCAATGCACTTTTTCCCGCTGCCAAGCGCCATTCCTTTAACAGTTGCAATGCCTATTCTTAGCCCGGTGAACGAGCCTGGCCCCGTGGTTGAAGCAAAAAAGTCAATATCCGAGATCTTAAGCCCTGCACTTTTAACTGCCAGATCAATCATCGGGGCAAGAGTTTGGCTGTGAGTGAGCCCAGCATTAACGTAAAAATCCGCTAAAACTTTGCTGCCATCTAGAATAGCCACAGAAGCACTCACAGAAGATGAATCAACTGCTAAAACTTTCATTAAAATCACCTCCGATAATTTCAATTTCCCTTGAATTTTCCCCTGTTTTTGAAATTTTTATTTCTATTAAATTCTCAGGAAGATACTCCTTTATATTTTCGCTCCATTCAACCAAAATTATCCCTCTTCCAAGATAATCGAAAAAACCAGTTGATTCTAAATCTTCAAAGGTGTTTATGCGGTACATATCAAAGTGATATATTTTAACTTTTTCGCTACTGTATTCATTAACAAGCGCAAAAGTAGGGCTCGAGACTTCATCTTTGAGCCCAAAAAAATCAGCAACTCCCCTTGTGAATGCAGTTTTGCCGGCGCCTAAATCTCCGTAAAAAGCAATCACTTCATTACCCTTCAATTTGCTTGCAAACTTCCTTGCCAAGTTTTCAGTTTCAAGCGCAGAATTACTTAAAAAAATATTTTTCACAGTTTCCTCCTAAGCAAGCTTATTCAAAAATTTATTCACTCGCTCGTTTTTGCAATTTTCGAACATCTCTTCGGGTTTCCCGTCAAAAGCTATATTGCCACCATCCATAAAAAGAACCCTCGAAGCTAGGTTTTTAACGAAATTCATTTCATGCGTCACGAAAATCATCGTCATGCCTTCTTTGGCAATGTCCGCCATGACTGAAACGACCTCACCAACCATTTCCGGGTCAAGCGCAGAGGTAGGCTCATCGAAAAGAAGAACTTTGGGGTTCATAATAAGCGCACGAACTATCGCAACCCTTTGTTTTTGCCCGCCTGAAAGATGCCTCGGGAAGGTGTTTTGTTTATCTTCAAGGCCCACTTTTCTAAGCAGCTTTCTTGCCTTTTCTTTGGCTTCTTCTGCAGGCATTATTTTTAGGCTCACGGGCGCTAAGGTTATGTTTTCAAGCACCGTGAGATGCGGGAAAAGGTTAAAATGCTGGAAAACCATTCCTATTTCACGCCTGAGCATGTTGATGTCAAAGCCCGGGCTTGTTATGTCTTTGCCTTCAAAAATTATGCTGCCCGAAGTTGGCTTTTCAAGAAGGTTAAGGCACCTTAAAAACGTGCTTTTGCCCGAACCCGAAGGCCCCAAAATCGCAACTCGCTCGCCTTTTTTAAACTCAGTGCTTATGCCGCTTAGTATTTCAAGCGGTTTGCCGTTTTGAACGAATTCTTTTTTAAGATTTTTAACTTCTATCACTGAGTTTCATCCTCCTTTCAAAAACAGAAAGTAAGTAAGTTAAAAACGAAACCAAAACGAAATATATTGCCGCAACGCTCAAAAGCGGAACAATCGGTTGATAGGTGTAATTCCTTATGGTGTCGCCCGCTCTTGAAAGATCCATTATTCCAACGAAACCCGCAACCGAAGTTTCTTTGATGAGCTGAATAAACTCACTAAAAAGCGTGGGTAAAACATTTCTAAATGCTTGCGGAAGAATTATTTTCCGCATAGTTGTTTCGTGGCTAAGGCCAAGGCATCTGCCTGCTTCGTATTGCCCTTCGTCTATTGACAAAATCCCCGAACGAATAATTTCTGAAACATAAGCACCCGAATTTATTCCAAAAGTAATCATGGCAATAATCATTTTAGGCAAGCCCGCCCAAGCGAAAATTATATAGCATATAACAAAAAGCTGGACCACAACCGGCGTGCCCCTTATGACTAAAACGTATGAATTCGCAATGAATTTCAATATTTTTGCAAAAACAGTTTCTTTCTGGCTCACTTTAATGAGAGCAACACAAACGCCAAGAATAATTCCTATGAAAAGGGCCACGATAGTTATTTTTAGCGTCGTTGCGAGTCCTGAAAGAATAAGTTTGTATCTATCTTTATTAATAAGATTGTTGTAAATTTGGCCCATCAGGCTATTTGATTCCGTTTTGTAAGCGCTAACATAACTTTCAATTATTTCGTTTATTTCCCCGCTTTTAATCATTGAACTTAAAACAGAATTTATATAATCAAGCAGCTCGGTTTCGCCCTTCGGGACTGCTATGCGGTAAGTTTCTTCGAAAAGCGGATTATCCAAAATTTTCGCAGAACTGCCAACGATTGAAACGAGCTTTTTCGCAGGCAAATCGTCAATAACAACTGCGTCAATGGCTCCGTTTTTAAGGTCAAAAGCTGCGTCGGCAATTTTGTTGTATTTTGTTATTGAAGCATTTTTGAAAT
Organism: uncultured Oscillospiraceae bacterium; assembly: GCA_900554335.1. Taxonomy (GTDB): domain Bacteria; phylum Bacillota; class Clostridia; order Oscillospirales; family Acutalibacteraceae; genus UMGS1491. The sequence goes on along the minus strand of USGT01000001.1, from coordinate 60,089 downwards.
TTTCGCTGCAATAAAGTTCTCCTGAAAAACCAAACTGAACGCCTATCTTTTTGTTTGCAAGGTCACTGCCGGATTTAATACTGCTGGAATTAAGAACGACTATTTCTTGCTTTGCGGTGTAATAAGGCACAGAAAAATCAACGCTTTTAGACTTTTCTTCGCTTGCGCTCATCGCAGCTACGGCGAAATCGCAATTTTTATTGCTAAGCTCAAGAATCAAAGCGTCGAAAGAAACATCATTTATTTTAAGGTTCACGCCTAAAGACTCTGCAATTTTTTTCGAAATATCAATGTCAATACCAACGATTTCGCTGCCTTCACGGTATTCAAAAGGTTCAAAGTCAGCATTAGTTGAAATGCTGACAAAGCCTCTGTTTTTTATTTCGTTTATTCCCAAAGCGCTAGCACTCGAACAAAAAATGCCCGCAAGAAAAAGAGCTAAACAAAGAATTTTTTTCATTGACCGCTCTCCTTTTTCACAGCCGATTTTTTATACTTTGATTTATTGTAAAAATACGGCACTAGGATAGTTGCAACGTTTTCATATTTTCTAAGTTCTTTTTCAATGAAGAAGGTCGTTTGATTGTGATAAAGCTTATTTAAAAAGTCGTTTCCGCTAATTCTTGTTAAAACAACCGTTAAATTTTCGCCTTCTTCAAGCTGTTCGCTTCTTTCTTTAATATATTCTCTAATCGGCGTGACGATATCTCTGTAAGGAGTGTAAATAATTTTAAGCGGAACACCGATTTTTAAATTTTCCCATTGCTTTTGAAGCCTTTTAGTTTCTTCATGAGAAACCGAAATATGAAGTGCGGTTAAATTTGAAGTGATTTTGTTAGCGTAGTCAAGCGTTTTAAGAGCTGCCATGTTAATTTTGTTAATAAGAACAACGCAAGGGAAAACATCCGAGCTGACGCTTTCTTTGTATTTATAATCATATCCAAGAACGCTTATGCCCTTTAAAAATCTAAGATAATGCTTGTGAGTTGCATCCATGAAAAACATCAAAAGCGGAGCGACTATCAAAAGAGCCCATGAACCGTGCGAGAATTTGGTTGTGAACACAACGATTGAACCAATGAACGTAACCAAAGCTCCTACGCCGTTGATGATTGATTTATATTGCCAGCCAGGGCTTTTGAATCTCATCCATTTGACGAACATTCCGAACTGCGAAATGGTAAACGAAACGAAAACACCAACGGAATAGAACGGAATGAGTTTGTGGGTGTCTGCGTTGAAAATTATGAGCAAAAACGAACTCACTGCAAAAATGAACATTATTCCGTTTGAAAAGCTAAGCTTTGTTCCTCTTTGAGAAAATTGCACAGGCATGTAATGGTCTTTTGCCAAAATTGCAAGAAGGATAGGAAGGCCGCTGTAGGAAGTGTTTGCAGCAAGAAGAAGTATAAGCGAAGTTGTAAGCTGAAGGATATAAAACATTATGCCGTTGCCGAAGATCATTGTTCCCATTTGCGAAAGAACGGTTTTGCCTTCAAGCGGGACTACTTTCAAAATCGTTGCGAGGAAACTTGTTCCGCCGAAAATAACCGCAATTATTCCGCCAAGCATGAAAAGAACTTGCTTAGCTGTTTTTTGAGAAGGCTCTTTAAAGCTAGGAATCGCATTGCTGACGGCTTCAACGCCCGTGAGCGCTGAGCAGCCCGAAGAAAACGCGCAAAGGAACACAGCAAGGCTCATGCCTTGAATATTTTGAGAAAGCAAATGCGAAATTTGAGCAGGCTCGTATTGAATCGGGGCAAGATTGCCGCTAAAGAACCTGAAAACACCCGTGAAAATAAGAGCCATCATCGAGAAAATAAACGCATAAGTAGGAATTCCGAAAATTTTGGAAGATTCCCCCACGCCTCTTAAGTTAATAAGGGTAATGGCTCCAACACAGATTAGAGAAATCGGAATTCTGTAAGGTTCTAAATTAGGGTAAACCGACAAAATGGCCGCTGTTGAAGAAGAAATACTCACTGCAACGGTCATTATATAATCGATTATCAAGCAGGTGGCTGCAAGCAAAGAAGCCTTTTTGCCGAAGTTTTCTTTCGAAACAACGTAAGCTCCGCCACCGTTTGGATAATGGCTGATTATTTGAGAATAAGAAAAAATCAAAATCAGCAAAAGCAAAATTATCGGAACACTCACAAGGCCAACATAATTAACGGCCATGAGCCCGAGCGCAGGCATTAAAGCCATTAAAATTTCTTCAACAGCATAAGCCACCGAAGAAACGGCATCACTGGCCATGATCGGCAGCCCCCAAAGTCTTGAAAGCTTTTGATTTTTAAGCTGATCGTCTTTAAGAGCATCGCCTAATAAAAATTTTTTTAAATTAACCACGATGTTATCGTCTCCATTTTTAATTAAATTTTATTTTTCATTATATAGTTATATATTAGCACACAACTCTATTAAATAGCAAAAACCGACACAAAAGTCAAATTTACATCTCATTTTTCAAAAATTTCTTTCATTAAATCAGCTATTTTTCTTTTTCTTTCTTTTGTAAGCTTCTTGTCTACATGCCATTTACCGAAGTCATCCATAAAAATCATGTCGCTTTCTTTAACTCCTCTAGGGAGATCTTTAAAATCTAAGATAACTTCATCGCCATTTTCATCTTCGCAAACCGCATGGCTGCCTTTTTCAACAGAATCAACCGATAAATATTCCATGATCTCCTCCCTACTACTTTTCGCTTTTAACTTTTATGTTTTTGCCGTCAGTCGAAATTATAATATTACCGTTTAAGTCAGTCCTATGAATATTTTTGCAGTATTTTTCAATTCTTTTCAAAATTTCTTCTTTAGGAAGATTGTTTTTATCCGGGCCGACTGAAATAACTGCAAATTTTGGCGAAACTTTTTTCAAGAAATTTTCTGAGCTTGAAGTTCTGCTTCCATGGTGGCCAACTTTCAAAACGTCCGCCTTGAGGTTATATTTTGCATTGATAATATCGCTTTCTTCCGTTTTTTCTGCATCACCGGTGAATAAAAAGCTAACGTCTTTGTAAATCATTTTCAAAACCAGCGAAGTGTCGTTAAGATTTTTGCCTTCTTTAACCGGTCCTAAAACTTCGATTTTAAGGTCTTCTATTTCGAAATTTTCACCGGCTTTGGCAAATTGTGAATTAACTTCTTTTTCTTTCAGAGCAAGAAGCATCTTTTCATAAATTTTGCCGGTTGGAATGAGGCTTTCAGGAATTTCGGACATAATAAACTTTTCAACATGAAAGTTTTTAATAACTTCAGCCATTTGGCCAATGTGGTCTCTGTGCACATGAGAAACAGCCGCCAAATCAATTTTTGAAACATCCTGTTTTTTAAGATATTCAGTAACAATGCTGTTTGGTTCTCTATCCGCTGCGTCAATTATAATGTTATGGTTTTTAAATTTTATGTAAATGAAATCAGCTTTGCCAACATCAAGAAAATGCACCTGCAAATCTTCGCTAATATTTTCGGTGTTTTCTTTTTCATTATTAAATAAAGATGAATTAAAAGTATTTTTAATTTTAAAGCCTTGTGTATTCTCGCAGTTCGAAAAAATAGCTGCAAAAAGAAAAGCAACGCCCAAAATCAAATAGAGTATTTTATTTTTCGAAAATTTTTTGAGTTTTCTTTTAAACTTCAAGTCTGGACCTCCGCAGTTAACTGTTTATATTCATTTCTAAAAATTGCTGATAATTAATAAGAACCTGCCGTGGCTTTGAGCCTTCATGCGGCCCGACAATTCCCATTTGCTCCATTTCGTCAATGAGCCTTCCTGCTCTTGCGTAGCCAACTCTGAGCCTTCTTTGCAAGAACGAAGTCGAGGCTTGTCCTGCTTCTACGACGCATTTTATGGCCTCTTTCATAACAGGGTCAACTTTGACATCAAACTTTTCGTCGGAGGTTTTAAGATTTTCTCTGGCAGAATTTTTCTCAATTTCTTTTGCAATATTATTATCGTAATCGCTTTGCTGGGAACTTTTAACATATTTTATAACTTTTTCAATTTCTTTGTCAGTAACATAGCAGCCTTGAACCCTCGTCGGCTTCGAAGAACCCGCAGGAGAAAAAAGCATGTCGCCTCGACCGAGAAGCTTTTCTGCACCGCTCATGTCAAGAATAGTTCTTGAATCAATTTGCGAAGAAACAGCCAGAGCAATCCTGCTTGGAATGTTCGCTTTGATTATTCCTGTGATTACGTCAACTGACGGGCGCTGAGTTGCAATAACTAGGTGCATCCCCGCAGCACGAGCCATCTGAGCAAGCCTGCAGATGTAATCTTCGACTTCATTCGGTGCAGCCATCATAAGGTCTGAAAGCTCATCAATAACAATAACAATTTGCGGCATTTTTTCAAGCGTTTCGGCCTTTTCGGCAGATTTAGCAGCTTCTTGCTCAACGAATTCATTGTAAGAATAAATGTCTCTTACGTTGTTATCCGCGAAAATTTTATATCTCTTAGTCATTTCGTTAACAGCCCAGCCGAGCGCACCAGCCGCTTTCCTGGCATCAGTCACAACAGGCACTAAAAGATGCGGAATACCGTTGTAAATTCCAAGCTCAACGACTTTAGGGTCAATCATTAAAAGCCTGACTTCACTTGGCTTTGCGTTATAAAGAATGCTAATTATAAAAGAGTTTATGCAAACGGACTTACCTGAACCCGTTGAACCCGCAATCAAAAGATGCGGCATTTTTGCAAGGTCTGCAACTGTTACTTCGCCGGAAATATCCTTTCCTAGAACAACCGTAAGTTTGCTTTTCGAAGATTTAAAAGTGCTTGATGAAATTAGCTCCCTCATTCCAACCATGCTCACAACTTTGTTAGGAATTTCAACTCCAACGGCCGCTTTGCCCGGGATTGGCGCCTCGATCCTAACCCCTGCAGCAGCAAGATTAAGTGCAATGTCATCCGCCAAAGTGGTTATTTTGCTTATTTTAACGCCCGAAGCAGGCTGAAGCTCATACCTCGTTACTGCAGGGCCACGGCTGATGTCAACTATCTTAGTTTGAACGTTAAAGCTTTGCAGCGTGTCAACGAGCGTTCTGCCGTTGGTGTTAAGCTCCGCGCTTATGTCTTCATCTTTAGGCACAGGCGGCTTGTTAAGAAGCTCAATTGACGGGAATTCATAGTTATCCTCGCCCGAAGCGCTAACCATGGTTTCAGATTTTTCAAGCTCTTCATCGACCTCTGGCTTTTCTTCAGCAGCTGAATTGTTACCCACGTTTTTAATGCGCGACAAAAACTTCTCAGTAACCGCAGAAATATTGTCTTCAATTTCACGTTCTGACTTTTTCTGCGGGACTTCAGGCTCAGAAATTTCTTTAAAAATAGGCTCTTCTTTTTCAGGTTCTTTTTTAAACGAAGCTTCTAAATTATCGGTGATTTTCTTGGTTTGATAAACTTCTTTAAACTTTTTCTTCACAGCCAAAAACGGAACCAAAATCATCCTGAAAAAGCCCGTGAGGGTCATGCCGCTAATTAGCATAATGCAAATGAAAATGGTAATAACACTGCTGACTTTCGCGCCAAAACTTCCAAAAGCCCACGTTAAAAACGCGCCCGCAAACGCGCCTAAAATTCCCGGGCCACCATCAAGTTTTGAATTTTTGAAATTTTCAATTATGTAACCTATCCAAGCTTTCGGTTGATTTTTAACTAGTTCGCTCGAAAAAACATACATGCAAGAGCAAAGCATCAAAACCATTATTCCAAAGACTATTAAAGTCATTTTTTTGTTTTTAATTTCTTTTCTTACCGCGCTCACCACTGAAAGATAGCAAAGAGAAACCGGCAAAAAGACTGCTCCCATTCCAAGCAATCCAACAATGAACTTATGGATATAAAACCATATGTTTTCGCCCGGAGCAAAAATAACAAAAAACATCAAAGCTGAAATTGCAAACATGATAATCGAAAATGCGCGGTTGTCGATGCTGCTTTTTTGTTTTGCGGGCTTTTGCTTCACAGTTTTCTTTTTGCTGCCGGTTTTCGCCGCCGGTTTATACGTCCTTTTAGGCATTATTTACCTCCTAATTTTAAAAGCGGCCTTTTATTTAAAAAAGACCGGGGAAAAGACTTTTTCCAATAACCATTTCAATTATTCCGATTACAATCGAGATAATTCCAACGACTAAAGTGTAAATCACGAATATATTCATCTTGTCTGTTTTCAAAAGCCACTTGAAAAGTTTAATTGCATAGAATCCGGCAATTGCCGAAACAATCATTCCAAGAATCGTAGGAACAATTCCGTCTAAAGTAACCGCACCTTGTTCAATGGCTTCTTTGAGCTCAAGCAATACCGCCGCAACGATTGCCGGAATGCCAAGAATGAAAGAGTAATCAAGGGCTGTTTTTTTGTTTATTCCACGCATAAGAGCAACCGACAAAGTCGAGCCGGAACGTGAAATGCCCGGGAAAATAGCCGCAACAAATTGCATAACACCAATTGAAACTGCATCCATGATTTCAAGCCTTGTTCTGCCTTCAACTGCGCTTTCACCATTAGCGCTTACTGCAGAAATTTTGGCGCTTGTTTCGGCTTTAATTCCTTTTCTAAGAAGAAAACTTGTGAAAATTAAAGAAATGCCAACTATTAAAACGTTCTTTTCGTTTGCAAGTTCTTCTGCAATTCCTTTTATGTTCATTCCTGTTCCGAAAACCGGCAAAAACAGCATGAAAAGTGGCAAAAGGCCAACTATCAGCATTACTACCATGTTTTCGTTATCGTCCATTTTTTTGAAATCAAATTCTTTTTTGAAAATTTTTGAAACCATTCTGAAAAACGCTTTTATAAGTTCGATTACTTCTTTTCTGTAAACCGCTAAAACTGCAATTAGAGTTCCGAAATGAAGCATTACATTGAAAAATAACAAATCATTACCGAATTGGCTGTTTCCAAAACCTAAAATATGCTGCGCAATAAGCAAATGCCCGCTGCTTGAAACCGGCAAAAATTCGGTTAACCCCTGGACTATTCCTAAAATTATGGACCCTAAAAATGCTATCGAACCATACGAAAGTATAGCTGCGCCAACACTCATTCTCATTTTTACTTTACTCCCCTTTTTTATTTTTCTGATTAATTATATGATAATTTTCTGAATTTTAATTATACTACTTTTGAAAATGAAATAACAGTGCGATTTTTCACAATAAAGCTTATTTTTTCAAAAATAAAGCCCACGCAGTCAAAGCATGGGCAAGTTTTATTATTTTTTTATTTCGTCAGGGTCATTAGTAAAAGTAATGGACTCAGCTGCCGGGTTTCCTACTTGTTCTAACACTTTATTTTTTATTCCTTTTGCCTTTATTTCTTCTCTGCGATTGCTATTTTCCGGCAAAGTCACACTTTTTAATTTGTTGCAATTACTAAAGGCATTTTCTCCAATTGTTTTTTCACTTTTAATACTGCTTAAATCAACTTTTTCGAGCTTTTTGCAATTGTAAAAAGCATTTGCACAAATTTCTATAACTTTTCCAAGGTTAATATCCACAAGCTCTTCGCACCCTAAAAATGCCCTTGCACCGATCTTTTTGCACTTTTCACTCAAAGATACTCCTTTAAGTTTATCAAATCCCGAAAACGATTCTGGGGGAATTTCTTTAATTTTGCTTCCTAAAGACACTTTTTCAAGCGTTTCTTTATAAATTTCAACTTTTTTAAAATCATCTTTTTTATCGACAATATATTCGGTTTTGCTGTCATTTTCTTTCGAGGTTTCTTCAGCAGCTTCAGCTACTTTTTCAAGCTTTTTTAGTTTATGTGCCTTTCCTCCCAAAATTCCAGGAATTATTTTTGTAAAATATACATACACTTTTTCATCATCAATTGCAGAACGTTTTATATATTTAGATTTTTCATTAACTTTCTCACGTTTGTATTTAAAAACTTTCGAATATCTTTCTGAATCTTTGGGGGAAAAATTACCTTTAAATTTTGAAAGCTCTTTGCTCATTTTGTTAAGAACCCTGCTTGTGCGGGAAAGCATTTGAGACTTTTTCAGTTGAAGTGAAAACATTATCTTAAAATATTTTAAAATCTCAGCATATTTAAGTTCTTTCTTATCTTCCAAACATTCATTTTCCAGGTATGTTATAAATCTTTCACAAGCATTACGCAAACTACTTACTTTTAACTCGTAATTTTCCTGGTTCTTTTTTGATCTTTCTTCTAAAGTAGCTTTTCCCATTTTTATGGCTTTTCTTGGATTCAACATTGCAGCTCACACTCCTGCTTATATTTTTGCATGAATAATATATTATTTTTCGAAATTTGTCAAGTTTATATAGTTTCGGTTTTTAAAACACAACAAATATAACAAAAGCAGCCATTAATTTCGGCTGCAATTTTTTTGATTTATGCTTTAAATCTTTTAAATTCACTTTCATTTTCTAGCTTGTTATTTAAAAATTAGGCCATCTTCCTTTTTTAAATCAAATTTTTTATTTATTTTTAGAAATTTTATAAAGGCAATCTATCGCTTCTCTTAGTGTTCCGCATTTGTCAATAAGCCCCTCTTTCACAGCATCCTTACCTTCAACAACCGTGCCAATATCAAGCGAGAGCTCCTCGGTGTTCATGCAAAGCTCATAAAATCTTTCTTTAGAAATCTTTGAATTTTCAACCACAAAATTTGCTATTCTTTCTTGCATTTTCCTGAAATATTCAAAAGATTGTTGCGTTCCAAGCGTCATTCCGTTTGTTCTAACGGGATGAATAGTCATTGTTGCAGATTTTGCAATGAAAGATTTATCCGCGCAAACCGCTAAAGGCACCCCGATTGAATGGCCGCCACCAATAACCATCGAAACCGTTGGTTTGCTCATTCCTGCAATAAGTTCAGCAATTGCAAGGCCTGCTTCGATGTCTCCTCCAACTGTGTTTAAAAGCAAAAGCAAGCCCTTTATTTCCGGGTCTTGCTCAATAGCAACGAGCTCCGGAATAACATGCTCATACTTAGTCGTTTTATTTTCGCTTGGCAAATAAGTGTGGCCTTCAATTTGGCCGATTATCGTAAGGCAATAGATTTTTTTGCCCTTCTCGCCTGCTATCACTGAACCAATATTTTGAATCCTTTCGTATTGTTTTTCGCTTCCCGTTGAAGCTTTTTCGCCAGGTTTGTTCGTTTCATTATTATTTTTTTTGCTAATCAATTCAAACCCCTCCCTAGAAATTAGTTTGGCAATTATTTGAATTAAAATTCATTAATTTAAAATATATTTTGTCAAAAAATCGAATTTATTGACTAAAAATTAGTTTTGTAATAGTATAATTCCTGGAAATGATTCTTTTAAATTGAAGGGAGAAATTTAAGTGAATATAAAAAAGTTTCTTTTTGCTTTTTTGAGCGGTGCGTTTGCGTGCAGCCTTTGCGCTTGCCAGAGTCAAAATTCTCAAAACAGCGAAAATCAAAACCAAACTCAATCCGTGGATGAAAAAATCCAGATTTCTTACCACGAACCGGAATCAATTAAAAATCGTGAAGAGTTAGTCGTTGGAATAAAAAAAGGCGGAATTCAATTTTTCAAAGATAAAGACGGCAACGACGCCGGCTACGAAGCGGAACTTGCAAAAGCAATTGCAAATGAAATTAGCGAAAATGTAAAAGTTAAATTCGTTGAAAATGAAACCGAAGAAATGCTAAACTCGCTTGAAAAAGGCGAGATAGACATAGCGCTGGCTTCGCTCGACGCAAGCCCAGACATTAAAAAGCGCTTCACACTAAGCAATTCTTACTGGCCGTGGCAAGAAGAGCCTTACTCAATTTACGTTTTAAAATCAGAAGCAGAAAAAATCACCAAACTAAACGATTTTTCGCTCTCAAAAATAGCCGTTGTAAAAGGAACTTACCAAGACAGTTCTGTAAGGCACTATCTTCCGAACGCGCAGCCCGTCACCTGCGAAAGCACCTCAGAATGCATCCAAAAACTCGAAAGCGGAGAAGTTCAAGCAATAGTTTCAGACGACAAAAACTTCGAAAAATCAGTTGCAAGCAACGAAACCGTGGTAAAAAGCAAAGTGACCATGCCGGAAGACCCAAGCGACCAAGGGATTTTCGCCGCAGTGATGAAAGACAATGAAAAACTCAAAAAAGTTATCGATTCTTGCATTGAAAAGCACAAAGAAAATGGCGACATTGAAACCTGGATAGAAAACGCCTGCACAAATCTTTCAAGCTTAACCTCAAGCCAGAAATTAACAAACGAAAATGCTGAAGAAGAAAAAACCGAATAAAATTCCCGCGCGAAAAGCCACCCGTCAAAGGTGGCTTTTTTGTTTCAAAACAGTTCTTTATATATAACTTTTTCCTCTTTTCCAAGCTTAGAAACATCTTCCAAAATGCCCGTTATGCTGTGGTAACCAATGAAGCTTTTAACCCATTCTTTCCAGTCATCAAGGCTAAAATAACTTTTAATTTTAGAATAAATCGTTTTCTCGCTGTCAGATTCAAATCCGTTCGGAGGATTAGCTATGAAAAAAACTTCCCCAAAATGTTTAAAGCCCATTGAACTAGACGGCATATTTGGCACAACATCGCCGTGCCTATAAATTCTAACCGCGCCGTTTTCACCGCTTTGCGGCAAGATATTGTTTTTTGTAACGTAATCATAAGCCTCAAACGACAAAACCCTCGGCGAACAGAACGTTATTAATTTAACAGGCATTTTTTTATCGTTTTGCTTGAGCTCCAAGGCAGCCAAAGTCGCAAGTGCACCGCCTAAACTGTGCCCCGTTACAACAATTTTTTTAATTTCTTTTCCGGTTTCTCTTCTATAACAACCTATTTTGTCATCCAAAAGTCTTTTCATTTCGCTTTGCAGCTGCAAATATCGGTTCAAAAATCCTCTGTGAACACATTTTTTACCCAGGAAATAACACTCCGATTTTGAAACATCGCTGTCAATCCAAGCATCATCTTTCGAGTATGTTCCGCGGAAGGCAAGATAAACGGTCCCTTCATCTTCACCCTGAGGAATTATATCAACCAAGCCTGCAAAATTATCCCCAAAGTAGCCGAAATACGGGCTGCCTTCATTTATTTTTGATGTCTGATTACTTTTGTTTGATTCATCTTCATTCGTTTCTTCCGATTTGATGTATTTGCCTTTGCGGGAATCATATTCATACATATCTGACTTTTCAAACATATAAACATGGTTGCTGTAATCGCAAGCTGTGTTAAGTTCCTGAATCAGCGATTTTTTCAGGCCTTCATCAATATTAATTTTTCTGCAAATTTTATCCCCGCTTACGAAAGACGTGTCGTTTTCTTTTCCAACTGCCTTGATAGTGCCGTTATTAACCTCAATGTCGCTTTTGCAAACGGTTTTTATCGTTTTAATAATATTTTTAATGCTAACCGATTTTTCATTTTTCAAAAGCTCTTTGTAATCTTTGCTTTCCTCAATATAACTTTTGAAAGTTTTGCCGTTAAGCGCGCCAACATCAACATAATAATCCGAAATGGCTGAAATAATTTCTTTAATTTCCGCTATTTCGCTTTTGCTCGCAGAGGATTTATAAGTCTTTAAACTTTCTAGATCTATGAGCTTTTCAATAGCAGTTTTTACTTCTTCAATAGATTTAAATCTCTTCGTTTTTTCACCTTTAGTGCTTTTATAAAGCTTGTCAACTTTTTCGATTAAATGCAGCGTTTCTTCGGGATTAACTTTGTTTTTATTTTTAAGTTTGTTTGCAATTTTCTCCAAAGCGCTTTTTGCTTCGGCTGCATTTTGCTGCGTGGCTTTGCTGCCGGAGTTTTTCTCCTCAGCAATTTTAATAATAGAAAAAAGCATGCCGGAAACCGCCTGCACGTTTAAAGCATTTTTGTTGCTTTTATAGTAATTTTTAAATTTCAAAATAAGGTTGTCTATCCTAACGAAGCTACTTTTAGAGGTTTTTTCAAAAAATTTGCTTTTAAGAGAATTCCAAAAACTTTTGTTGCTGTTTGAAAAAAACGAATTTAAAAATGAATCGTCAAAAGAAATTTCGCTGGTTTTTTCAAATTTTTGGCTGCTTGAAATTGAAGTATTCTTATTGCTTTGCGTGTTTACGGCGTTTATGCTAGGCATGCTGCTGAGCAAAGACAAAACCGAAAGGGCGGTAGCGGCTACTTTGCCGGAATTTACTCCGAGTCCGCCGACTACTGAATCTAAATCATCGTCAGAAATTTCAAGCAAATTAAAAAGCTCGTTCATTTCAACGCAAAACTCATCATAGCTACCATAGTAACCATTTTGCGTGAAAAAATCATAAATTTGCTCTCTATTTTCCAAAGTTTCAAGTTCATTTTTAAGCTTTTCACTGTTTAGCACTTTATTAATTACCAAGCTTAAATTTTTCACCGTCATCATCAACCCTTTCTTTATTTTGCTATTATTTTAACAAAAATCGAGCTTTTGTCAATTATTATTTTATTCAAACGTATCCAATTTTTGGTGAAATAGCATTTTCCAAATGTATAATTTTCAAAATTTTGAAAACGATAAAACTGTGTTTAAACAAAAAGCCAAGGAGTTTAAAAAATGAAAAATTTAAAGCATTTTGTGGACGTATATATTAATCAAAAAGATGAAAAAAAGCCCGCCAAAACAAATTTTTTTTCAAAATCTTTAACTGAAAATATTGAATTTTTCAAACGTAAATTCAGCCAAAGCGCAGATTTCTCGCTGAAATATTTGAGCCTTGGGCAAACGCCGTGCGCAGTGATTTCAATATCAGGAATGATAAGCAAAGACACCCTGACGCAAAGCGTTTTGCTGCCAATTATAAACTTTGACATCAAAGGAAAAACCGGCGAAGAAAAATTCAATTTCATAAAAGACAATTTAGTCGTTGCCTGCGATCAAACGCAAATTTCAAACTTTGAAGATGCTTTCAACATGATAATGTCTGGTTTCGCGCTTTTTGCAGTGGACGGCTACGATTCCATGCTAGCGCTAGGCGTGCAGGGCTTTAGCTTCCGCTCAATTTCAGAGCCTTCTTCGGAATTAATGCAAAGAGGTTCAAGAGAAGGATTCATCGAAGCTTTGATGGTGAATTTAAGCTTAATTCGAAGAAGAATCAAAAGCACAGACCTTAAATTCGAGCTCATGCAACTTGGCAAAATCAGCAAAACTTCAATTTGCCTTTGCTACCTTGAAAGCAAAGTTTCGAAAGAAATTCTCAGGAAAGTTAAAAAAAATCTCGAAAAAATCAACCTTGAAACCATCTTGGAATCAGGTTACATAATTCCTTACCTTGAAAGTCAGGGTGATTTTTCTTTGTTCAGCAGCGTTGGAATGACCGAACGACCTGACACGCTTTGCGGGAAAATTTCGGAAGGAAGAATTGCAATTTTAGTTGATGGAACGCCAAATGCACTGATAGTTCCCTATTTTTTCGTTGAATATTTTCAGCATCTTGATGATTATTCAATGCATTCATATTTCGCAACGTTCACTAGGTGGCTTAAATACATGGCGTTTTTTCTTTCAACGCTTTTGCCGGGGCTTTACGTTGGAATAAGCACATTTAACCCCGAAATTTTGCCCGGGCCTATTCTCAGCAAAATCGCTTTAGCCGTCGGAACAACGCCATTTTCGCTGATGTTTGAAACGATAATCATTCATTTAATTTACGAAATAATGCGTGAAGCAGGCCTCAGAATTCCCCGGCCGCTCGGGCATGCAGTGAGCATCGTGGGTGCACTGGTAATTGGCGAAACGGCGGTAAGCGCAGGACTAATCGGTGCTCCAACGCTGATGGTCGTGGCTCTCACGGCAATATCTTCGTATGTAATTCCAAATCTCTATGAACCAATATCAATCTTAAAATTTGCGTTTATAATAGTGGGCGGTTTGCTTGGAATTTGGGGAATCATGATACTTTTTACTTTGGTTCTCGTGAACCTATGCTTCAAAAACACTTACGGCATACCTTTCACTGCTCCTATAGCTCCTTTTAACATTTTTGCGATGAGGGATGTAATCGTTAGAAGCGGCTGGAGCTTCCTTGCTAAAAAAATGATTAAAGTTCAAGACTTCCCGGGCTCGGAAGTTAAAGACAGAAACGTAAAAAGGTAGGAAATAACTTATGGAAAAACGGCCTTGCATTTCGGTCGGGCAAATGTTCACGATGCTTTTCGTGAGCAGAATGGTAATAACAATAACTTACGGAAACCTTTTGATAGGAAAATCAGATATTTGGGATCATCTCATCTCTGCGGCAATTTCATTTTTCATTGTTTTCTTGCTTATAATCCCGATTTACAAACTCTTTTCAATGGATAAATTCATGAATATTTTCGACAACATGCGAGATTTAATGGGCAAAGCGGGATATATTTTCATTTTGATTTACGTTGCTTATTTCATGGTGATAACGCTTCACACGCTAACTATCTTTGATAATTTCATTTCAAATGCAGTCAACCCGCCGATTTCTTTGCCGCTTCTTTCGATATTTTTGCTGCTTTCTTCATGCTACGGCGCCTACAAAGGCATCGAAGCGCTCGCGAGAACTTGCACGTTCATAATGATTGCAACGGTTCTTTCGCTTTTGTTTTTAGGAATTTCACTGATTTCGAGCGTTGAAACAATAAACTTCAAACCGCTAATGTATGAAGGATTTAAATCAGTAGAAGAAGGCGCACTTTACATGATTTCGCAAAGCTCATGCTTGGTTTCTATGGCGGTTTTGTTCCCGCTTGCAAAAGGCAGCAAACTAAAAGGCTTTTTGCTTTGGAACTTGGGAGTATACCTAACTTTCGCGGTGATTATAACCCTTGCTGTGGGAACGATGGGCGACTTCATAGAAACGCAGCTATTCCCTATTTACACAGCAGCAAGCATAGGAAAATTCGGTTCATTCCGGCACCTTGACTCGCTTTACCTTGGAATATGGATTTCAGGAATATTCATAAAAACATCGCTGTTTATGCTCCTTGCAGCGGAAGGAATCAAAAAAATCTGGGGCGAAAAAATCAGAAGAATTTTCATAATTTCGGTTGGAATTCTTTTTTCAGTGGCAACGTTTTTCATGGGAAGCTTAGGAGAACTTAAAAAATCTTCAATCACGATGTTTTTGCTTTTACTGCTCATTTTATGCACAGTTTTAATCCCTTTAATTTTAATAATTTTAAAGAAAAGAAAACTCTCAAAGGAGGAAAAAATCCTTGAAACATAAATTTTTAGCTTTAACTTCTTTTATTTTCATGGTTTTGTTCCTCAGCGGGTGCACGCAAAATCAGCAGCTTCACCAAAAGCTCATTGTTCAAGGCGTTGGCATTGAAAAGGAAGAAAAAAACTACAAAGTTATCGTCCAGGCACTTGATTTCCAAAACCCTTTAAACGAAAATGAGCCAAACACGAAAGTGATTGAAACCGAAGGCGAAACCGTAACCGAAGCGCTCGATAATATTTCAAAACAAACGAGCCTCACGGCGGTTTATTCGCAGAATTTGATGTTAATTTTAGGCGAAAAGGCGGCAAAATTCGGAGTGAATGATTTCATTGATTTCTTCATAAGGCACTGCGAAACAAGGCCAAAAGTTAAAATTTGCATCTCGAAAACAGCTTTTGACATTTTGAAAATCAGCCCGAATGACAAATCACGTAAATCGAAAAATATTCACGACTTAGTGCCGCTTCAATTGAATTCGGATGTGCTTCATTTTGTTTCGAACCTTAAAAACGAAAAAACCGACCCTTTTGCCGCTTGGATTGAAATGGAAGACGAAAAGGAAGTGCACCTGAAAGGCGCGGGAATATTCAAAGGCGATAAGCTGGAAAACCTGCTTGAAGGCAAAGAGGCTTTTGGTTTCATGGCGCTCAAAGGCACGCCGAAATTCGGCTCGCTGGTCGTTAACTCTGAAGAAACGGGCGACGTTACATGCAGGATTGAAAAAGTTATTCCAAAAATAAGCGCAAAAGTAAATGAAAACGACATGCCCGAATTTGAAATAAACCTCGACACAACCGCTTCGAGCTTTTCGCTTGACAAAAACTTTTACACGCATAACCCGCAGCAAATAACAGGAATTATCGAAGAGAGTTTCTCGAAAAACCTAACCGAAATTTGCGAAAATCTTTTGAAAAAAACGCTTAAATCCAAAATGGACGTTTTTGATTTTGCTAAAATACTTAAAAATTCAAACCCAAAATATTTCAAAAAAATTGAAAATAACTGGAAAGAAATTTTGCCAAGTTTAAACTGCAAAGTCAGCGTGGAAACAAAATTAAAAGTCACCGGGAAAGAACCCGTGTGACCTTTAGGTTAGATAATCTTCTTCGAAGAGTTTATTATGTAATGCATTGACCGAGCGGTGCAAGTTTTCAACATCCACAACGACGGAAATCCTGGAATTATCGCACATTGCCATTTCAATGTTAACGTTATTTTCATGAAGCGTTTCGAAAACTATTGAGGCAATGTTCACGTTAAGGCCATCTGAAAGGTTAACAACTGAAATTTCGGCTTTATCTTTTTCATAAAAAATCTCAGCTTTTTCTTCAGAAATTTCTTTAAGATAGCTTCCCAAAAGCTTGATAACTTCTGGGAGGTTTTCTTCTTTTGCCAAAAACACCAAAAGCCCTTCGGAATTTTTGCCCGTTGGCATTAAAGCGGAATCTTTTATGAGGCATTTTTCTTCAAGAAACGAAATAATGCTTTCTTTTTCCGCACCGCTGCTAAGGCTGCTGACAATAACTTTTGCAAGCTCTTTTTGGTTTGCAATGCCGCTGACCGTGTTAATTTCATTTTTCGGAATATTTTTAACAATCGTGCCTTTGCAATCTTTTTTCATGCTCGAAAGCACTTCAACTTCAACGTTGTATTTCTGCGCGGTTTCGATTGATGTGTCGTTAAGAACTTGAGCGCCAAGAGCCGCGAGCTTGAACATTTCTTCATAAGAAAGCATTTCGAGTTTCCTTGCGGAAGAAACAACTCTTGGGTCTGCGGTGTAAACTCCGTCAACATCGGTGTAAATCTTGCAAACGTCAGCTTTCATTGCGCCTGCAATAGCAACGGCGCTTGTGTCTGAGCCGCCTCTTCCGAGCGTGGTTATGTCTCCGGATGAGTTTATTCCTTGGAAGCCCGTCACAACCACGATTTTCTTTTCGGAAATTTCTTTTTTAATTCTTTCGGTGTTAATTTCGAGGATTCTTGCATCGTTAAAAACGCTGCTTGTTTCAAAGCCTGCCTGCCAACCCGTCAAAGAAATTGCAGGAACGCCCATGCTTTCAATGGTCATTGCAAGAAGCGAAGCGGAAATTTGCTCGCCTGTTGCCATCAAAGCGTCCATTTCTCTGCCCTTTGCGTAAGGGCTTATTTTTTTTGCTTTTTTGATGAGCTCGTCGGTTGTGTTGCCTTGAGCCGAAACCACGACTATAACATCATTGCCCTTTTCATAAAAAGCAATAGCCTTTTTGGCCACACTTATCAGATGATAGGTGTCTGCGACGGAAGTTCCGCCAAATTTTTGTACTATAAGACTCATAAGTTTCCTCCTTCAATCTGGAGAGTATCTATATTTTAAGATTATGCCGGGAAAAGAAAATATGCTAATTTTTAATCATCATCGTCATCGATAAGCGTGCTCACAGCCGGCTCAGCTTCACCGCTACTTTCGGAATCCTGAGTTTCAGCCGTTGAAGACTCACTCGAAGAATCAGAAGCTTCGCTTGAAGAGGAATCTCTTTCTTGAACATTTCTTCTGGCGGAAGCATGGCCAGAACAAACTTCTGGCATGTTCGAAGGGCTGTAGTATCCTGTAGCGGTGCTTCCGCAGCCAAGGCCTGCCAACTTGCCTGAAGATTTGCAATAATTAGCCGAAATAACTTCAGGGTCGAAATCATAATCTTTGTTTTCTTTTCCTTTTAAATATTCCGTCATTATGTGTTTCCAAATTCTAATGGCCGCAGGCGTGTCTCGGATTCTTTTCGGGTTGTCGTAGCCTGTCCAAATTCCGCCCACAGCATAAGGCGTAACGCCAATGAACCAACTGTCGTAATCATCGTTTGTAGTTCCCGTTTTACCAACAACGTTCCAGCCGTCAATATTTGCGGCTCTACCTGTTCCCTCACGGCCGGTAATAACGTTTCTCAAGAGCCTGTTCATAATAGTTGCAGTTTGAGAGCTAACCGCTTGAATCGGGATGTCATCCCTGTGGTCAAGCAAAATTTTATCGTTTCTGTCAGTTACATAAAAATAGCTGTAAGGTTTATAGAATTTTCCGCCATTTGCAAAAATTTGGAACGCCCCGGCCATTTCACGAGGTGTTACACCATAATGAGTTCCGCCCGTGGCAAGAGCTGCCAAAGAAACGGCATCGCTTGAATCAAGGCTCGTGAAGCCAAGCTTTTTGGTCAAAAATTCATAGCTCTTCATCGGAGTGAGCATGTTTATGAGCTGCGCAGCAGGAGCATTTGCGGATTTTTCAAGAGCCCACTGAAGCGTGACTTTTCCCCTGTAGCCTTTATACCAGTTGTTCGGCCAGCTTTTGTAGCCTCCGTTTGCAGCCGGAATTTGCAGCGGCTCGTCAGGAATCAAAGAAGAATAGTTAAACATGCCTTCTTCAATGGCAGGGGTGTAAGCCGCCAAAGGTTTAATCGTTGAACCCGGCTGGCGCCTTGCGAAGTTTGCTCTATCATAAAGCAAGTTGCCTGTTTTTGGTTTTCTTGAGCCAACTGTTGCAAGAATTCTTCCTTTGAGATCTATCATCGAGAAGCCCATTTCAAGGTTTTGGTCAGTGGACATAATCGATTTATTTTTGATAGCCTCTTCAACTATCGACTGAGCCTTGCTATCAACAGCGCAGTAAATTTTGAGCCCTTGGGAATAAATCATGTCTTCGGCTGCGGATTTTCCTATGTTATATTTTTCGCAAAGGTCGCTTATAACGTCCTTCAAAACGGTTTCAACATACCAGTTTCTAACATTTGAAGAAGAAATTTCTTCTGAGGTCTTTTTGGAATAATCCGCAAAAGTCATCTTGGAAGATTCTTCCATAGCTTTTTGATATTCTTCCTTAGAAATTTTGCCTTGATCGAGCATTTCGCTTAAAACTGTTTCGCGCCTTACCCTGTTGTTTTCAGGGTGATAAAGCGGGTTGTAAGCCGTTGGGTTTTGAGTTATAGCCGCAATTGTTGCGCACTGAGCAAGCGAGCATTCTTTGATGCTTTTGCCGAAATAAATATTAGAAGCAGTTTCAACGCCTCTGCTTCCGCCGCCGAAATTTACTATATTAAGGTAAGATTCCAAAATTTCATCTTTCGAATATCTCTTTTCAAGTTCAAGCGCTCTAAAAATCTCCCTTATTTTACGAGTCAAGCTGACTTCGTTATCTTCGGTTATGTTTTTTATGAGCTGCTGAGTGAGCGTTGAGCCGCCGTAGCTTGAGCTTCCTTTGGTAAGGTTCATGATAGCTCCGGAGGTTCTCTTCCAGTCAACCCCGCCGTGCTCATAGAATCTTTTATCTTCAATTGCTATAATCGCATCTTTCATATATTGCGGAATTTCAGAAAAATCAACCCACACCCTGTTTTCAAGGCTGTAAAGTCTTTGGTACTCCTGCGGGTTGCCGTTTTCATCGTTTGCATAAACAAAGCTCGTCAGCGAAACTTTCGAAGCATTTATGTTAAGCGCGATGTCATTTTTGAGAAGCGCAGATTTATAAAAATTAAGCGAAATAAGAATTATTATTCCGGTTAAAAAAATAATTGCAAAAATACTTAGAAAAAACCTCCACAAAATTTTCAAAACCGAAACACTAATCCTTGAAAAATTGTTTCTTGGCCCTTTCGCTCTTGAGGCCGCTGAGTTTCCGGTTGATTTGCTGTATTGACTTATGTCAGTTTTACGCATTTTAAACTCCTTTTTTGTTAGAAATCTTTCATAATACAAGTGTGCCTAATGAGGATAATACCACACTTAACATAGTTTAGTCAATAAACAGAAAGATTACAGCCCTCTTTCTTACTCACAATTATTATAAGCGAAAAAACAGTTTTTATTTAATTGCTAAGCCTCATAACGGCAGTGTAAACTTTTGAAATTTCATACCAGGTTTTGTAATCAACATAACCAGTTTGCGGGAGGTCAAAAATCTTTTGGAATGTTTTAACGGCGTCTAAAGTGCTTTGGCCGTAATTTCCGTCAACAGCTAATTTAGGAATCAAAGGGTAATTATTGCTTATTGAATTAAGCTGCCTTTGAATTGTTCTAACGGCATCGCCGCTTGAGCCTACGTCCAAAGTTTCGCCAGGAAAAGAAATCGGAATGCCCGTCACTTCAGTTGCACTTTCAAGGTAAATTTCAGAGCCATAATATCTTCTCAAAATATTAATGTAATCCTCGCCTTGCTCACCTAAATTTTTCGATTCCCACTGCGAAAGCCAGCCCGGGCAAGTAACATTTATTCCATCGCAATATTGCGTGAAAAGCGGCTGATCAATACTGGGTTTTGTAATAAAAGTTGAAAAAATATCGTCAACAACGTTCGAAATTTCTTGAAATATATTTCTTTGGTAAACGAATTTTTGGTCGTAAGCAGTTGAAGAAGTAATCGTGAAATTTTTGCCTCGGCTCCTGTACCATTCCGTAAAAACCCTGTTCAAAGTGAAAGAAATAATCACAAGAACATTGGCTTTAATGGCTTCTTCTGGCCAGGTGGCGTAAATTTCGCTGCTGGCAACATTTTTAATGTAATCTTGATAAGGAATCCAGTAATTAGGCGCTGAATCGTCATAAGGGCTGCCATCATGCACGACTATGAACTCAGGAATAACAACCTTATCAAGCACAACAAACCCCGAAGCTTCCGGAAGAGGCTTAACGGCTTCTTCTGCGATTTTTGGAGGGAAAGTCCCGTAAAGAGTATGGTCAGGTATGGTATAGCTGCGTTCGGAATTTTCGTTATCATCCGATTTTTTCATATAAATATTCTGAGCAGCAATTGCATCAGGGAGAATCTGCACGCCGTTTATGGTGATAGATTCAAAACCGTCTTTTTTAATAATTACATCATAGTCTGAGTAAGGCTTCGGTGAGCCCGGATTCAAGGAATATTCAACCGGTGGAGCATCAAGCGTGAGAGTGTCGGTTTTGCCCGAAGAATTAGTCAAAACCTCGCCTACAACGTTTTCTGGCTGGCCTGAAATTGTTACTGAAACAGTTGAATTCGAAAGCGGGTTTGCAATTGATCCGTCAAAAACATTTATCTGAAGCTTACCTGTGCTCATAAAATTACCTCCGAAAAATAATCTTTGATTTATAAAATGAAAAAGAACTAAAATTTATTACTCTTTTTGTATTGATAAACTAATGATTATTTTTTACGTAGATATTTGTTAAATTAATATACAAAATATTCATTTTGGTTTCATATTTTTTTGGCGATATTAAATCGACATTAATTATTGACAAACTTTCTCTTCTTAGTTATAATGCAGATGGTTTTAAACCAAAATAATAAATCAATGTTTGAAAGGAAGTTTGTCATGAAAAACATCGAAAATTTCGCAATTTCAGATGCAGCTTTAGAACAAGTAACAGGAGGAGTAGAATTTAAATCTTCAACAGTTAAAAAAGTTCTTGCTTACACAGGAATAGTTCTCGGCGGCGGCCTTGCATTCTCTACTTCATTTGTAGGTGGCACAGTTGTAGGAGAAAAACTTAAACCAATCGACAGAGCAATGAACTTCATTAAAAAACGTAGAGAATCTAAAAAATCTGGAGATCAAACAGTTCAAGGAAATGCTCCTGTTGAAACTTTAGCTAGCGACAAAAAAGTTTCTGAATAATTTCAAAAATTGGTATTGATACGAATTTAAAAACGGATAATTAGTTCAGTAATTTACCATTCATCCACGTCTATTTAAGGACGTGGATTTTAATTTTTCAAAAAAATTTTTTAAGGCCCTATCAAAAATATAAGCTACCACAATATGATTCTATATAAAAAAATTATACCAAATATTTCAAATAAGTTATCGAATGTTTAAAAAATATTTTAAATTTAGTTATTGACATTTTAAAAATATTCTGATATAATAAATACAGTTACAAAATCAAGCAAATAAAAATCACACGAAAGGACGATTAACCATGGAAAAGATTGAAAATTATGCAATTTCAGAAGAAGCTTTAAGCGAAATCTCAGGCGGAACTAAAATTAGCAAAAGTAAGGTCAAAGTTCTTAAAAAAGTGTGTGCTGTTACTACATTTTTCGCCGCTGTTGGAGTAACTTTTCTTTGCGGATGCTTTGCAGGAGAAAAATTAAAACCAGTTGAAACTTTAAGCGACTGTTGGAAGCAACTGAATGAAAAGAAAAAGGGCTAAGACTACGATTAAAATTTGATTTTTAGAATTTAACTATAACCGCATTCTTCATTATTGAGGAGTGCGGTTTTTATTTTAACGAAATTGTGCAAAAAATATTTTAATTTAGGTGTTGACATTTAAAATATAGTGATATATAATAAAAATGGTCGTTGGACCAAATGAAAAATATTTATATTTTGAAAGGATGGTTTAACATGAAAGAAATCAAAAATGGAGTAATCTCAGAAGAAGCTTTGGAAGAAATCGCAGGCGGACTTAAAATATCTAAGTCAACTGTTAAAAAAGTTCTTGCTACCGCAGGAGTTGTTGTTGGTGCATTAGGCGCATTAGGTGCAACTGCAGGTATAGGATATGGAGGTTACAAACTTGCTACTAGAGGAAAGAAAGAGGAAGGTAGCAATAAACCAGAAGTAAAAGCCGAAGAGCCATCAATATTGCCAGTACCAAAGAAGGGTAACGGCGTAGTTATTGAATAGTTGTCATTTACTCAAAATATAATAAATACAGCCCCCTTTCCAATAAGGAATGGGGGTTATTCTGATAACTAGCACCTAAGTTAAAAAAATTATTTAAAGGATGATTTAACATGGAAGAAATCAAAAATGGAGTAATTTCAGAAGAGGCTTTGGAAGAAATCGCAGGCGGGCTTAGCTTGTCTAAATCCAATCTTTTAAAAGCTTTCATGGCCGCAGGGGTTACAGTTTTAACCGACATACCATTTGCGGCAAGTGTGGTGGGCACCAGTTGCCTTATAGATAAAAAATCCAAAAGCTGAACTAAGTAAGATCAAAATAATTAAGACTCACTAAAACAGTGGGTCTTTAATTTTCGCGATTACGCAAAAGGGCTTTAAATATATTATTAAAAAATTAAATTTTAATCATTGATGTTTTAATAATAATGGTATATAATGTTACGAGTATCATATAAAAATACTTATATTTTGAAAGGACAGTATACCATGGAAAAATTAAAAAACAATATAATCCCAGAAGAAACTTTAAATGAAATTACTGGCGGAATTAAACCTAACATTTCTGAAAAAGTTAAACTTATCGCTGCATCAACCGTGCTCTTGGCTGGAATAGGAACTGCACTCGCCACGTGTTTATATTTAGACCATAAACACCCAATAAAATTTTAATTTCCATGCAAAAGTAAAAAAAGACTCACTAAAACAGTGGGTCTTTAATTTATGAGCGAAACAGCATGCGCTGAAATGCCTTCTTCGCGGCCTGTGAAGCCAAGGGCTTCTTCAGTTGTGGCCTTAACACTAACAAAATCAATTTCAATGCCGCAAGCCTTTGCAATGTTTTCTCTCATTTTAAAAACGTGGTCTTTAAGCTTCGGCTTCTGAGCAATAATCGTGCTATCAATATTAACTATTTTAAAATTCTTTTTTTCAAGAATTTCGCAAACTTTCTTTAAAAGCTCAATGCTGTCAGCATTTTTAAATTTCTCATCGGTGTCAGGAAACAAAGCGCCAATGTCGCCGAGGGCTGCCGCGCCAAGAAGAGAATCAATAATCGCATGGACTAAAACATCGGCATCCGAATGGCCCAAAAGTCCAAACTCGTGATTTACATTCACCCCGCCGAGAATCAACTTCCTTCCTTTGACTAATTTATGAACGTCATAGCCATGCCCGATCCTCATAAATCCTCCTTGATATTGTAAACTTCAAGCGCATTTTTGAAAGTCTCTTTGTAAACTTCCTGCGCACTGATGTTTTTTATTTCCGCAATTTTTTCAGCAACAAATTTAATGTAAGAAGAATTGCATCTCTTTCCCCTAAATGGGACTGGAGCAAGATACGGCGCGTCAGTTTCTAAAACGAGATGACTTAAAGGAATTTGTTTGACGACTTCCACTATCGTTTTGGCATTTTTGAAAGTCAAAACCCCGCCAATTCCAAGCTTCATGCCGAGTTTAACGATTTCTTTTGCCATTTCTACGCTGCCGGAAAAGCAGTGAACTATTCCTTTTGGATTATATTTTTTCAGGATATCAAAAGTGTCTTTATGGGCTTCTCTGTCGTGAACTATAACCGGCAAATCAAGAAAATTTGCAAGCTTAACCTGATTTTCAAAAACTTCAATTTGCTTTTCTTTGTTATCCAACCTAAAATGATAATCAAGCCCAATTTCGCCAATCGCCACGACTTTTTTGTGTTCAGTGGCGATTTTTTTAATTTGCTCGGTGTAATCTTCACTTAAACCATCAAGATTTTCAGGGTGAACACCAACTGCAGCGAAAACATAAGGGTATTTTTCTGAAATCTTTACTGAAGAAAGCGACGAATTTATATCCGCCGAGGCGTTAACAATCCCCAAAACGCCGCCTTCGTGCATAGAATTCAAAAGTTCTTCCCTATCGCTTTCAAAGGCCTCGTCATCGTAGTGAGCGTGCGTGTCAAATATCACTTTTTTCACCTCTTTTAGCTGAGTTTGCTGCCTGGCTGGATGCTTTCATCCGGGAAAATAACCGTGACTTTTCCTTCTTCATTTTGAGTTGCAAGAATCATTCCGTGGCTTTCAACGCCGCAAAGTTTAACGGGTTTCAAATTCGAAACTATGATAACATTTTTGCCAACTAATTCTTCCGGCTCATAATGCTGGGAAATTCCAGAAACAATGGTTCTAATCTTTGCGCCATCATCGACTGCAAGTTTCAAAAGTTTCTTTGATTTTTTAACCTTTTCGCATTCTTTAACTTTTCCAACAATAAGGCTCACTTTCGCAAAATCTTCAATTCCTATGAAATTTTCAGGTTCCTCAGTTTTTTCTTCGGTTTCTGCTGCAAGGTTTTCAAGAGCTTCGAGCTCTTCTTTAACATCCATTCTCGGGAACAAAGCCTCGCCTTTTTCGATTTTAGCGTCGCAAGGGAGGATTCCCCAATTTTTGGCTTTTTCCATAGTAAACATCTCCTTTGTCACTCCAATTTGCTTTCTAATGATTTCTGAAGTTTCAGGCATAACGGGAGCAATTAAAATTGAAACTATTCTGAGCGATTCGCAAAGATTGTAAAGAACTGCCGCAAGTCTGCTTTGTTTTTCAGGGAGTTTGCCGAGCTGCCATGGCATTGTTTCGTCGATGTATTTGTTGCATTTCGAAATAATAAGCCAAACATCCGCAAGCGCCGAAGCAAACTTGAACCTTTCCATTTTTGATTCATATTCTTTTGCGAGCGCAACCGCTGAAGTAGCAAGCTCTGCATCCAAAGAACCAGGTTTTTGATCTTTCGGGAGTTTTCCGCCAAAGTATTTATCAACCATTGAAGTAGTTCTTGAAACCAAGTTGCCAAGGTCGTTTGCAAGGTCGAAATTAATTCTGTTTATAAGAGATTTGTTGCTGTACATTCCATCTTGGCCGAAAGAAAATTCTCTCAAAAGGAAATATCTGAGTGCATCAGGTTTATAGCGTTTGCAAAGCATTTTCGGGTCGACCACGTTGCCTCTTGATTTTGACATTTTGTTTCCGTCTTCAAATAAAATCCAGCCGTGAGCATAAACTTCCTTCGGAAGCGGCAAACCAAGAGCCATCAAAATTGCCGGCCAAATTATAACATGAAACCTGAAAATTTCTTTTCCTACGAAATGAACGTCAGCAGGCCAATATTTTTTAAAGTTGCTTTCGTCGCTGCTTCCAAAGCCTTGCGCAGTGATGTAGTTCGTGAGAGCATCGAGCCAAACGTAAACAACATGCTTTTCATCGAAAGTAACCGGAACGCCCCATTTGAAGCTTGTTCTGCTGACGCAAAGGTCATCCAGGCCGGATTTAATAAACTCTATCATTTCGTGCTTTCTGCCTTCAGGCTGAGCAAATTGCGGGTGAGCTTCGTAATATTCTAGCAATCTGTCTGCATATTTTGAAAGCTTGAAGAAATAAGCTTCTTCTTCAGTCCACTTAACTTCTCTTCCGCAGTCCGGGCATTTGCCGTCTTTAAGCTGTTTGTCGGTGAAAAACGCTTCGTCAGGCGTGCAGTACCATCCTTCGTATTTTCCTTTATATATATCACCTTTATCGTAAAGTTCTTTGAAAATCTTTTGAACTGCTTTAACATGAAAATCATCAGTAGTGCGAATAAATTTATCGTAAGAAATGTCAAGCGTTTTCCAAAGATCTTTAAAATCAGCAGCTATTTCATCAACGAATTTCTGCGGAGTTTTGTTTTCTTTGCCGGCGTTTTGCTCAACTTTCTGGCCGTGTTCGTCCATCCCAGTTAGGAACATAACATCGCAGCCTTGCAAGCGTTTAAAACGAGCCATAGTGTCGGCAGCAATCGTGCTGTAAGCGTGGCCAATGTGCGGGTGGCCGGAAGCATAATATATCGGAGTGGTTATATAAAAATTCTTTTTATCCATTAAATGATTCCCCTTTGTTTATGATTTTTTTATAATTATACCACACAAATAAATGTTACCGTAAAATATATGATTATAAAATCCGCAATTTATATTTATTTCAAAAATATTGCGTTAGCTATTGAAAAATATATCAAAATTGCATATGAGAATTTGAATCAAAACATGATATAATAAAAAGCATTATAGCCACAAGGAGAAAAATAATGCTTAAATTAAATGACGAATTGCTAGAAAAAGTTGCCGGAGGAATAAAAAAAGAAACCGAAGAAAAAATGGTTCTCAAGGGCTTAAAAATAGGAGCCTTTTCAGGAATGATAATAGGTTTTGCGGCCGGAGCAGGAATAGCAAAAAAACATTCTTCGAAAAGAAAACTTAGGTTTAAAAGGAAAGCCAAAGCACTATTTTTCAGCACTATGGCAGGCGTTTTGGCCGGAGGATCAATCTTAGGTGCGGGCACAATAGCATGCATAAATGCGTATGATTTCATAAAGAAAAATAGTTGACATTTATAAAAAAGTATAATAAAATCAATCGAAATGATTATTTCAGGGAGGAAACAAAAATGTTAAAAATCCAAAAATTAAACGATAAATCATTAGAAGCAGTTGCAGGAGGAAAAAGAGACTTCACTTTGCTAAAAACTGCAGCTATGACATCGGCTCCTTCAAGCGCAGGCATAGGCGCATGCGCAGGAATAATAATAGGTTCTTTAAAAGGCGCAAAAGAAGCAAAAAAATACACTGAATTAAACACAAACATGACCCTTGCTGAAAAAGCAATAACAGTAACAGCAGGCGCAGCGGCAGGTTTCGTGGCTGGCGGATTAGGCGGAGCAATAGTTGGCGCAGCTTCAGGGGCATCGCTTGGCGCAGGAATTGGAATGAGCGCAGATATAATAATAGATAAAATAAGAGCAGAATAAAAAAGACACCTCCATGGATATTTGTTTGCTAAAAAATTACTTTTGATTTTTAGTATATTCAGAAAGCAACGGGCAAATAATATCACCATGGAGGTGAAAAAAATGAAAAACAACAATTCAACAAATTCAAACAACACAAACAATTCAAGAAATCAGACAAACCAAAAAAACCAAACCAGCAATTCTAAAAACGCAAGCAATTCTAAAAATTGCCACTAATTAAACTAAAACAATAAGAGTATTTTCTTACTTCAGCCCCTTGGAGTGCAGGAAAATACTCTTTTTCTATTTTTTATATTATTTTAACGCCGTGGTCAATCGGCCGGCACAAAAACGTTTGCGGGTAAAACTTTTTAACTTCAGAAAGGCACTTCAGCGCAGTAGTTTCATCTTCAAAAACGCCGTAAACGCTCGGCCCACTGCCACTCATAAGCGAAGAAACTGCTCCTAAATCAAGCATTTTTTTCTTTATATTAAAAACTTCGCTGCTTTGAACCAATTCTTCGAACCTATTAAAAAGGCTGCCCGAAAAACCGCTAAAATCAGCATTTTTCAAACTTTCTTCCATTTTTTCAAAGCTTTTAAAATTTTTAATCTGAGCGCTGTCAAAAAGCGAATAAGCCCTTTTAGTGCAAATGGAAATTCCAGGCTTTGTTAGCACCAAAAAATAATCATTAAACTCAGGAATTTTTTTAATTTCAGTTCCTTTGCCCGAGGCCCTTGCAGTGCCGCCCAAAATGCAAAAAGGAATATCCGCGCCTATCTTCCCGCCTATTCCAAGAAGCTCGTTTAGAGAAACTTTTTCGTCATACATATGGTTTAAAAGCGCCAAAACTGCAGCGCCATCTGCACTTCCGCCTGCAAGGCCAGCACTTATGGGAATATTTTTCTTAATTTCAATTTTTATCCCGCTAAAAGGCACTTTCGTTTCCTTGAAAAATAAATCCGCACACTTGAAAGCAATATCTTCATTTTGCGGGCAAGATGTGTTTTTCTCGTTAAAAACCGAAATTTTACCGTCGAAAGTTTTTTCCAAAGTCACTTCATCAAAAAGATTAATGCTTTGCATTATCATGTCAACATTATGGTAGCCATCAGGCCGCTTCGAAAGAATTTCAAGGCCCAAATTTATTTTCGCCGGAGCATATGCTTTAAGTTTCAATTTTTATTCACCGCTAAATTCATTTATTATTTTTTCCATGCTTTCAGAAAGCACATTAAGCCTTTCGAAAAGCTCTTTTTCGCTGTTTTCATGAGCTAAAATATAAACTTTGAGTTTCGGCTCGGTTCCTGAAGGGCGAATCACGATTTCATTTTTGTTTTCAAGCTCCAAGCTAAACATTCCGGAATCTTTTTTAACTGAAATCACGCCCATGCTTTCAGGAATCAAATTTTCAAAGCTTGAAATAATCTTGTCCATTTTTTCTTTGCCTTTAGAACCTTTAAATTCAAAGCTCAAATTTTTCTCGCCATAGTGGCCGTATCTTTCGCTGATTTTCGCCAAAGCATCTATCAAACTGAGGTTATTTCTTTTGAAATACGCAGCAGCTTCGCACATCAAAACAGCAGCAGAAACGGCGTCTTTATCCCTGGCGTAAGTTCCGCTTAGATAGCCGTTGCTTTCTTCAAATCCGAAAAGATAACTCGAAATATTACCGCTTGCTTCAAGCTTGGCAATTTCTTTTGCAATGTTTTTAAAGCCCGTCGGAACGCTTATGACCTCGCAATTTTCTTTCTTCGCAATGGCATCAATCATTTTGCTGCTAACAAGACTTTTAACAACAACAGGCCTGACGGAAGAATCAATGAACTCTCTTTTCTTTTTAACAATGTAATAAAAAAGCAAAATGCCAATTTGGTTGCCGGTGATGAGCTTGTACTCCCCTTTGTGCCTTGCGCAAACGCCCATTCTGTCAGAATCCGGGTCAGTTGCTATTATAATATCAGCTTTTGAATTCATGGCGTATTTAATACCTAAATTAAAAGCTTCCAAATATTCAGGGTTCGGCAGCCTGCAAGTCGTGAAGTTGCCGTCGGGATATCTTTGCTCTGAAACTATTTTAAGATTTTTAACCCCAATTATTTCAAGAGCTTTGCAAACAAGCTTACAGCCTGAACCATTAAGAGGCGTGTAAACTACGTTAAGGTGCGAAAAATCGGTGTTGTTTATTTTCTGGTTCGTAACGCAATCAAGATATTCTTCAACCACGTTTTTATTCATAAACACAGCCTGTTTTTCTTCGAAAGCTTGCTGAATTCTCATTTTTTTAACACCTGAAAAAATATCAACTTTGGATATTTCATCATAAATCTCTTTTGCAATTTCTTCGGTAATTTGCGCGCCGTCTTTGCCATAGCATTTGTAGCCATTATACTGGCTGGGGTTGTGGCTGGCAGTGATCATTATCCCCGCACTGCACCTGAGCTTCCTAACTGCAAAGGATAGAAACGGAGTAGGCTGAGTTTCGCAGACTAAATGAACTTTAACTCCGTTTGCTGCCATGATTTTTGCCGCAAGATAAGCAAACATTTTGGAGCGAATTCTTGAGTCGTAGGAAATTGCCACCGAAGGGTTTCTGAACTTTTTAAGAAGATAGCTCGCAAAGCCTTGCGTGACTCTTCCAACAGTGTAAACGTTCACTCTGTTTGTTCCGGCGCCCATTATTCCCCTTATGCCCGCTGTGCCGAATTCCAAAGATTTGTAAAAACGCTCGTATTTTTCCTCAGAGTTATCTTTTATTTTGAAAAGTTCTCTTTGAATTTCAGGAACATGGGCGTTTTCAACCCAAGATTTATATATTTCATCGATGTTCATAAAATATCTCTCATTTCGTTATTCGTTAACAAGAGCATTTTATCATAAAAAGATTTTTCATTCAAGAATTCAAAAAAACTTTAAATAAACGACGCTATGTAAAGCATTTTCTCGGCTTTTTTGTAAACAGGGCCTAAATCCGAAGCAGGAAGAGGGTTCTGCCCTTTGCCAAGCTCGATTGTAAACGCAGGTTTGCTGAAAGTTTCAATGAACCAATCTTTGAAACCTCCACCAACGGCAAGGCCCTCGGGTTTGCTGACCGTGTAGCCTGAAGCAACTGCTAGAACTTCAGCAATTTCAAGAGAATTTTTGGGAGTTTTTGGGCCAAAATTCCAGTAGATTTCTTCACCTTGGCTGTGAAAAGCAATTGCGCTTGAAAAATTATTTTTCTTGCAAAAATTAGTAAGATAAATCGTTTCCGGCTCGCTAAGAGGCCGTGCACCGCCAAATCTCGTTGAGCAAGGTTTGATAATCCCGTTTTTAATTTCCATTTTGTGCAGTTCGTTCCAGCCAGCGCTGTAATTGTGGTTAAGGTCTACTCCCCTAGCATTTGCCTGCCAAAATTTGCTTTTCCCGCGGCTCGACATTTCCACAAAACGGTAAAAATTCCCTGCAGCAGCCGGCCCTTGAAGAGAAATGTCAACGCCATCAGGGTTAAGGCAAGGAATTATCACTAAGCCTTTTTCATCGAACTTTTTTTCAAGGTCTATCCCGCAAAAACACTGCTTATTTTTTATTTTCTCGCAAACTTCTTTCAAAAATTTAAGAACAACCATCGAAGTTAGCCATTCCATGCCATGGTGAGCGCAAACCCACAAATTTGAATTATTAGGATTGCCTAGCCTTATGAAATCTATGCTTCTACCGCACAAACTTTGACCAATTTTGCCTGAAAAAAGAAAGTTATATTCTTTCAAAAGATTATTTATCAAAAATTTTCTGTTAAAATGCGTGAAATTTTTATTTTTCGGAAGCATTTCGTCCATAAAAAAATCTCCTTTAAAAACGATTTAAATTTATAAAATTAATATAAAATAATGCTAAAATATCTTGAAATATTTTATCAAATCAGTATACTTATAATAAATAGGGAGAAACAATAAACTTGGAGGTCTTAAGATATGTTGTTTAAAAAAAATAAAATTCTTAATTATGGTCCAGTTTTAGCTATATTAGTGTGTTTTCTATGCCTTTTTTCAAATTTTGCCAAAGCTGCAACCGCACACAGCTATCAAATCGGTTTGCCGCAAAAAGATATTGGCATAGATAAAGTTGAATATTTGATTGACGGCAAGCCGCAAGGCTCAACGGACGGAGTTAAATATAAATCGATTCAAGCGGGAAGCAAATTAAACTTCCTGGTGAAATTCAACAGCTTTTACGAGAATTCAAAAATAAAAGACTTTAAAGTATTCTCGGAAAATGGAGTTGACTCCTTCATAAGGCTTTACGTTTATGATTATGACTCCACGGGGAATATTATTACTCGCGAAGTTAATGAAGAAAGCCAAATTGACTCAAAACAAACCTACATCACTTCTAGCATAACCGTAACTGGGCCGGAAGTTTTTGAAATTAAATTTAATGGCCAACCAGTTAAAAGAAATATCACTCTTAACCTTGAGGCTAACGAAGCCCTGGGCGAAAATGCGCTTATAAACAACGTTCTTGACATTAAATGTTACACCTTGAATAACGGAACAAAACAAGGAAACAAAATTAGCACAGCGGATGACGGCAAAAGCTTGATTCTTGAAGGCATCCCTTATAATTCTGAGCTGGAAATTGAAGCTTCGGCTAAATTCGGATACGGCATTACAAACGCAATTATAAACTCTCAGGACTTCGGAACTAACTGCAAAGTAACGCAAACCATCGACAATAACAAAATGATTATTAGCATCAGCAATTTTCAAATAAACGACCTTTCAAAAAAACCAAGCATAACATTTAAAAATATTAGCCAAAGCGGAACATGCCGCCTGACTCTTAACGGAACAGACGACTCCGGCACCACTTACTTTGACTGGTTCGAACCAGTTGAAGGAAAAGAAAACACCATTAAACACATAAATTCCTCCCCGCACTATGTTAAAAAAGGCAAATATGTATTTTACGTAAGATATAAAGGGCCAAATGGTTCCAGCATTTATAAACAAAAACTTAAAGTTATAACTCTTAATGGCGCTGAAATCGACCCAACTTATGGCCAACGTGTTAGAGACCCTAGTAAAAGCGGATTTGAAATATATGAAACACAGCATTACGATGAAAACGAAGAAATGACAATTAGCCAATCTTACACCACTGAATATAAAGACTATTTTGAAGATCATAACCATGATTATAATTTTTATAAGTTCGAAGTTTACCTCGAAAAAGATGATGCTGAACTTAGCTTCAAAAAATCCGATAATTATACTGGTTACTATTCTATTCCCTACAACCAAGAAGGCTACAAGTGGGCTATTAATTTTGACGATTATTACACAAAATATGCAAAGAAACCTGACAATGATTATTCTAAATCAGATAAAAGTTACATTTTTATGGGTAGCAATGGTAAGAGAAATAATACTTCACAAGCTTATGAAGCTACACTTGAACTAAACGAAGAAGGAATTAAAAAATACGGCTTTACAAGGCCAAGCATTTATTTTGTTCCAACAAGCGAGCTTAGCGGCTTAACAAAGGCTATTTCTAGCGGCGACAGCCTAAGCAGTTATGAAAATTACAAAGCAACATATGAAAACGATAGTTATGTTTACGGCTTTGGAACAGACGACAGAGTAAAGATAACACAGCCTAGAATAGCTGTGCTTGGCCCCAGCACAGAGGGCCCCATTGCTTCGCATTTTGTTGCCTTCCCTTCGTATGTTTCAGGCGTAAGCTTGAATGTAATCACAGAAGATGCAAGCAAAAAAGAAATAGCGAAAAAATATGCTAATGGTTACATTGTTCGTTGCAGCGAAACTGGGCAAACTGAAAAAACGCACGCAAACACCTTCACTTTCACGGTTACCCCTGATGCTGGATCCGACAATAAATATATAGTTAAAGCTGGCGAGAAATCATGCAAACTAGACGCCATTAAAACTGAAAATCCAACTGAAAATCCATCTGGAGACGACAACTTCAAGGTAACTAAAGAGTCAAACGGCACCTACACATGCACAGTAACAAATATAAGCGAAGATCTTAGCATAAACATAGAAAAATACACCGAAGACCTGAAAAAAGAAATTAAATTTAATTGCCCGGGAATAAAAATAAGGGATGTAAACGAAACTTCATATAACTTTAGCGGCGGCGGAAGTATTTTCCCAGATGTAAACGACACGGAATATAAATTCAAAACAGATTTCAAAGATGGCTTCGAACTGGCAAAAGATGCCGAAGGCAAGGAAATCCCGCTGAAAGTTACTGTAAACGGCAACGAAAAAGACCCCGACGGTAAGGGTTTTTACACAATTGACCTAGTAAAAAACAGCAGCCCTATTACCGTTAGCATAACCGGAGCTGTGTTTAAAACCGAAAAGCCATATGTGGAGATAATTACAAACGAAACCGACCTTAGATATTTCCAAAAAACAAACAGCAGCGGAAGCGAAACACAAGTGATGGCTGAAACTAACACTAAAAATCAAGAAACCGGAAATGCGATTATTTCGAGCAATGACCTAACCCCTGGGGGAAACATGACGTTTTACATTGGTGCTTCATCGCAATACACACTCGGCGCATCTCTAATGAGTTCAGAAACAGTAAAACTTGAAAAATTCGAAGAAATTAGCAGCAACGATGCCGAATGGAACGAAATAAAAGCGAATTTTTCTTCTGTTACTAAAATTTACAGAGTAACCATAACCGGCATGGAAGAAAACTGCAAACTGACCATTTACAACGGCGATGAAAACAGCGTAACACACTTCTGGACGCTAACAAAATCCTTCGAGCTCGTCCCGAATATTGAAAAAATAGTTGATGCTAAATTCACAACTACCGAAAAAACAACTTCAGACAACATTATGTTTGAAAAAAATATAAACGGCGAGAATGTAACTTATAATTTAAATAAAACAGAGCTTGATTTCACGCTTTCAATGGCGGATAAAGACGCCTATGAACTAACCGAAAGTAACTACAAATGCAAATTTTACAGCGATAAAGAACTAACAAAAGAAATTGACATGAGCAGCTTTGAAAACGGCAATGAAATTCTTAAAAAAGAAGACGGAAAAGACGGAGAAAGCTTCAAATATAAAATTAACATTAAAGACAAAAACTTTGAAGGAACTGCCCCTGCCCTTTCCGAATACATTGCCGACAGAGGCAGTGTGGATTACACCAAAAAAGCGAATTATCTTTATGAAAAAATTTACGTCGGAATAATTTTAGAGCCGCTTAATTCGTTTAACATCCATTTTTCTTACAACACTGAAGGCGACAGCAACATAATAGAATATTCTAAAAACCACGGCACGAATTACAAAGGAATCTCAGTATCAAACATCACAGTGAAAGAAGATCAAGATGAAGACGACAGCTCCATAAAGACTTACAAAATCTATAAAGAAACCAACTTCGACCCAAGCACTGACTCGGCAGTAAATGCAGCAGAAAAAAGTTTTGCAATAGAAATACCGGAAGGATTTTTATACGAAGATATTATAGCGTCGGAAATAAAGCCAACCAGTGTTCCTACAATGGAACAAAAAACCACATCTTTTTCAACACTTTTTAAATACCCCATAATTTCCGACCTAGGAACAAAAGATTCCTTCAAAATTAGCAATGTCTATTCCAAAGATATTTACGTTCACGTCAAAAACTTAAAACAAAGGAAACTGAAAGTAGGCTTCCCAGAACAATATATTGAAGGAACTGACATTCATCTCATGCAAACGGATGATGAAGGCAACACAACCGAAAAAAGCAGCAACGTAGAAGCTACTGAGGTCGTTAGTTACGGCAATGACCTTAAAATTCGTTCGAGAGCAAAAGCCGGCTATAAAACCGATGAAATAAGCGAACTCATACTCTACGCGCCTAATGGTTCGGCTTACACATTCATAGACATTAATCAAAATATAAATGGCCCAAGCCCCGACAAAACGTCGGATTCCGACTGGGTTGTTAATAAAAAATATGAAAAGCTTTCGAAAATCGTTGACGAAATGAGATATAAATTCAGCATCGACAAAGGCGAGCTAGTTTTTGACATTGAATTCAAAGGAGTTAAAAGTAGCTTCGATGTTCAGCTCAGAAGAAAGAAAAAAGACTTCACGATTTCATTCCCTGCGAAAAATGAAAATATAACCGTTAGAAACTTAAACGGTGATGAAATCACAGGCGATGTATCAAAACCATATAAAGATTCCTTCTCATTTTCAATCACACCTGCTGCAGGAATCGACATAACAAACTTGGTGGTAAAAGACACTGACGAAAACGTTTATAATTTAATAAACGGCTACTACACCATAAACAGCATAGAAAAAGACATAACCATAAAGATTTTAGGAATTGGAAAAGAAACAAGAACACTAACCTTCACTGATTACGACGACATAACCTACCTTGATTCAAACGGAAAAGCCATAGGAGAATCCGTAAGCGTTGAATACGGCAGCAGCTACGAATTCAAAATAAATTTCGGAAGCTCAATTTCGAAACTAAAAGATAAAACCGAAAAAGACGACGACAGAATCCAGGTTCGTTTGTCAAGCGCTACTTCAGACGGCAGCGAAAACAACCAAATTCAGTATGATTACAGCGCTCACAAATGCGTGGTTAAAAACCTGACGGAAAACTCGAAAATAACCATTGACGGAATAGTTCTTAACACTTACACCTTGACCTTTAATAAACCTGAGAAAACCACTAGCGACAATAAAGACGACGAAAGCACATTTAAGTATACTCAAGCTTATAGCGACGGTGATCTTACATCAGATGTAACCGCGCCTAGCAATTCCGTTTGCAAAAGTGTAACCCATGGAAGCAACTTTAGCTTCAGAATTTCGGGAGGAAAAGGCGTTGACCTTTCAAACCTCAAAGTTTGGCTTAAAAAATACGAAAATGATAAATCCCCAACCCAGCTAGTTGCAATTGACAACATTTACACCGTAGAAAACATTCAAGGCAATTATATAGTTTACACAACGGATTCAAAACCCACGGTTTATACCGTTGAAATAAGAACCACGACCGGTGTATCTTGCCTTGACGCAAACGGTAACACACTTTCAGCCAAAACGGAAGTTAACCACGGCGACACTCTTATGTTCAGGCTTTCGCTAGACGAAATTTACGACAAATCAAGCCCCGTGGTTGAAATTAAAGGCACGACAAGCACTCTTTCGCCGAATTCAGAAGGATATTACCAATTAGAAAACATAACTGAAAATAAAATCCTTCAAATAACTGGAATAACTAAAAACACCTACAAAGTAACATTCGAAGAAACCGAAGGCGTTATTTACAAGACTGTTAAAAACAAAACTTTCGAAAAATCAATGGAAGTTGAATACGGCGACACTCTTCAATTCAAAATAACTCTCATGGACGCTTACGACAGCTCTGTTCCAACTGTTTTGCTTAACAACACGGCGGAAATCTCCGCAAATGCAGGAATTTACAAAGTGGAAGGAATAAGCGGCGACGTTGCAATAAGCGTGAAAAATGTTAAGAAAAACCCCGAAGAACACGCCATTGAAGAAATAACAACCGTTACAAATGAAATTTCTTCTTCAGCAGACGTTGATGAAATAATCTCAGCGACAAATGCTTACAACAATCTTTCCGATGAGCAAAAAGGCCTTGTAACAAACCTTGACGAATTAAATGCAGCGCAAAAATCAGCGGGAGTTTTCAACCACACTTCAGACGGAATAACAGTTACAGGAATTGACTGGTATATTAAATTAATAGTAACTTCGCTAAACGATGACGAAAAAGCAATTGAAGAATTAAACGGCCACCTTGACAGAAAAGAGCTGATAAATCTTTATGACATCAAGCTTTATGACATGCTTAAAAACGAAATTTACAAAGTGCCTTATGGCCAAGAAGTTACCGTGACAATCCCCTGCCCCACGAATATTAGCCAGTATGAAAACATAATGGTTGTTCATGAAAATTCCGCTGGAGGAATCGAATATCTTGACGTTAATATCAAATCAGACACAGCGCAGTTCAAAACAACTTCTTTCAGCAAATTTGGAATAGCAGGAAAGAAGATTCCGCTGGATTCAAGCAAGCTCACCAACGCAACTGTTTCGGTTGCAAGCCTCGTTAAAAGCGAAGACGAGCTCAAATCGCTTCTTGGCGAAAATGCCGCTTCTGAAATTGGCGAACTTATAAATAATGATGATGAAGATAATTCCCAAAATAGCTCAGACGGCTCAAGCAGCGGAAACACCTCAAGCGGAAGCTCAGAAAGCCAAAGCAAAGAAACCCTGAAAGATAAAGCATACAATTGGGCTGTTAAAAATGAGCTGCCGGCAGTAATAATCGTTTTGATCTTAGGCTTTGGAATCCTTGCGCTGATATTAATCCCGATTTTGAAGAAAAAATCAAGCGACAAAGAAGAAAAAAAGTAAAATAATTTTCCACCGGTTATTCCGGTGGTTTTTCATGCGTAAATAGCATTTTAAAGCAATAAAAAAGCCTACTCATAAACGAGCAGGCCTAATTTTTTAACTTAATTTATTGAAGCTTCCAAATATTCTTCGAGGTCTTTTTCTTCTTTTTTCTTTTTCTTGTCAAAAAGTGCAACGATTGCAACTGTTAAAGAAAGAATTGTTACTAAACAGGTGATTACTCCTATCACGAATGCTAAATTATCCTTATTGTTTTTCAAAGCAATCTCTCCTTTTTATTTTTTATAATAAACATAT
This sequence comes from uncultured Oscillospiraceae bacterium, assembly GCA_900554335.1. GTDB lineage: Bacteria > Bacillota > Clostridia > Oscillospirales > Acutalibacteraceae > UMGS1491. The sequence continues at coordinate 21,755 of USGT01000001.1, read as the reverse complement.
TCTACATCTATATTCTAGATTTTTCAAGCTAAGATTAATAATTTAATTTTTCATAACTTCTTTTTTCTTAAATAATTTTTCAATATCTGCATCGTAAATATAATCGTAAACCGCAGTTGCAACAACTATCATCGGGAGTATTATCAAAAGGCTGAGCCAATTCAAAGGTTGCAGCTCGAAAAACGAGCCAAATTTCGTTATTCCAAGAATGAAAATTAAAGAAATGCACCAAAGCAAACTTTTCCTTAAAAAATTCAGTGGCTGGGAAATTCTGTATATTAATATTATTCCAATTATGCCGGTTATTACAACGTTTATCGTGGAATAAGTTTCATAAGAAAGCTTGAAAATAGAATAAATGCTAACTGAAAGAATAATTGAAAAAACAACCGAAAGTGCCGCAGGAAGCGAAGTTTTTATTATGCTTCCGAAAAGGTTACCCTTGATTCTTTCCCGGTTAGGTTCCATCGCAAGAACAAACGAAGGAATGCCAATTGTTACCATGCTTATTAATGTCATTTGAATAGGAATAAACGGGTAAGGCGCAGAAATGAGCAAGAAAAGAATTGAAAGCAAGAAGGAATATATCGTTTTAACAAGGAATAAACTCGATGAACGCTTGATGTTGTTTATCGCACGTCTTCCTTCGGCAACAGCCATTGGCATTGAAGCAAAATCGGAGTTCAAAAGCACGATGTGCGAAACGTTTCTTGCTATTTCGCTTCCCCCTGCCATTGCAACGCTGCAATCTGATTCTTTCATCGCAAGAACGTCATTAACGCCATCGCCAACCATCGCAACAGTGTGCCCGGCTTCTTTGATCGCTTTGATTAATTCCTGCTTTTGCGAAGGCGTCACCCTTCCGAAAACAGTGTATTTATTCGCTGCTTCTTTGACTTTTTCGGGAGTATCTAGCGTTCTTGCGTCGATGAATTCATCTGCATTTTTAAGGTTAACTCTTTTTGCAATGTTCGAAACTGTCAGCGGGTCATCGCCGGAAATCACTTTGATGTTAACGCCTTGCTTCGCGAAAAACCTGAGCGTTTTTTCGGCATTGTTTCTGATTTTATCTTTAATGAGAATAAATCCCATCGGTTTTAAATTTTCAGGAAGTGAAGAATCCAAAATTTCATTTTCAGAATAAGCAACAACCAAAACCCTGTAATCCGCCGAATATTTCTTCACTTGCTCTTTAATTTCATCGCATCCGCTTTTAAAAATGAATTCATAAGCGCCCATTATTAAGCTTCCATAGCCATTAACGTAAATCCCGGACCACTTTTTCTCGGAAGAAAACGGCACGACTACATCTGCTCTTCTTTCACTTTTTTCAGCGGGAAATGCACTTTTAATAGCCGCGAAAGTTTCGCCGCTGTCGTCAAGCATCGAGCTTAACATTTTCATAGCTTTGCCTAAATCTTCTTGTGAATATTCGCCGCAGGAAATATGATTGTGAACCTCGAAGCTTCCTTGAGTTATCGTTCCGGTTTTGTCGAGGCAAAGCGTGTCAACACGCGCCAAAGTTTCAAGCGAATACATATCTTGCACCAAAACTTTTCTTTTCGAAAGCCTCATCACTCCGACTGCCAAAACTGAGCTCGTGAGCAAAACGAGCCCTTCAGGAATCATTCCCGTCAAAGCTGCAGAAGTCGTCACGATTGCTGAGTTTACATCGCTGCCCGAAGAAATAAACTGGCGGTAAAACAGAAGCGCACCGAGCGGAATTATCGCAATTGAAATAATTTTTATTATTTTGTTAAGCGTGGTCATTATTTCAGATTTGGTTTTCTTTATATATTTCGAGCCTTTTAAAAGCTGCGAAGCATAGTTGCTTTTGCCAATGTGCTCAACTTTTGCCTTGCATGTTCCGCTAACAACATAGCTGCCGGAAAAAAGCATGTCGCCTACTTTTTTGAGAATTAAATCCGATTCACCAGTTAAAAGAGACTCATTAACTTCGCATTTGCCCTCAATAACCACAGCATCGGAAGGAATTTGGCAGCCTCTTTCAAGGCAAATTATGTCATCAAGGACTATCTTTTCAAGCCTTATCTTGCCCTTTTTGCCCCCTCTTAGAACAACCGTGTTGCTCGAAGCCATCAAATTAAGTTTGTCAACCGTTCTTTTCGCCTTAATCTCTTGAAATATTCCAACAACAAGATTGCATATAACAACGCCCATAAACATAAGATTCCTATATGAACCTGTGTAAAGAATTGCACCAGCAAGAACAATATTTATGAAGTTAAAAAGCGTGAAAAGATTGCTTTTAACTATAGAAGCGGTGCTTTTCGAAGATATGGTTTTGTCAACATTCACAAGGCCTTGGGTTTTTCTTTGCTTAACCTCAGCTTTTGTAAGGCCGTAGTCACTCGGCGGGTTATATCTTATTACGTTTGAATTTTCCATTAGAATCCTCCTTTAGCGTAATTTAAAATTTCATGTTTATAATTTTTCAAAAAAGGGTGATAAATTTGATTTGCAGAATAGTAGACATGAAAAACAAAGAAGTGATAAGCATAAAAGACGGCTGCAAAATAGGCTGCGTTAATGACGTTGAAGTTGACATGAAATGCGCAAAAATCGTTGCAATTGTGGTTTATGGCAGGCTGAAGTGCTGCGGGCTTTTGGGGAGAGAAGAAGACATCATCATAAAATGGGAAAACATTGAAGTCATAGGAGATGACACCATCTTGGTGAATTACAACCCCATTTGCAAGAAAAAGCGCAGGCCGGGCTGGTTTGGCCCAGGGTTCATGAGCTTTAAATGACTAAACCAAAATCATGAAATGGCAAACACTACCCGCAAAAACAAACAAATGCCAAACAGAATGCATGTATTTTATTTTCTTGCCAAGAACATAAAGCACCGCTCCCACAGTGTAAAAAACGCCACCGGTCAAAAGCCACCAAAGCTGGCTCGGTAAAAGGCAATCAAATGCAGATTTCGCTATGAAAACAACGCTCCAACCCATGAGAATATAGCACGTTAGAGAAAATTTTGAAAATTTATTAACGTCTATCATGTTAAGGATTATCCCCAAAATGGCCAAAAACCAAACCGAACCAAGAACAATCTTGCCTGCAAGGCCTTTTATGAAAACCGTGCAAATTGGAGTGTAAGTTCCTGCAATCAAAAGAAAAATTGAGCAATGATCAAACTTTCTAAGGTAGCTCTTGGCTTTTGGGTTTTTAACAGAATGATAAAGCGTTGAACCGGTGTAAAGCACAAACAACGTGACAAGATAAGCCACAACGGAAAAAAGATTCCAAAAATCATTTTTATATTTCGGGATTAAAATAAAAAACGCCACAAATGCAAAAATGATTCCAAGGCCGTGGGTTATCGAGTTAAAAAGCTCTTCCGAAAAACTGTAGCTTGGAAGACCAAAGGCATTTTTTGCGCAGCTGCCTAATTTTTTTTGCTTTTCCATTCTTTTATTACCTCGCTTGTAAAAAATCACAAAGATTATACCACAATTTCACCAAATATTCAAAATAAAAATGCTTTAAGGAGTGACATTTTTGAAGTTTAAATTACTTAAAGAAAACAAAATCATAGTTTCATCCATAGCCATGACAGTTCTGGCGCTTTGCTCGCTTACATTTATATCTTATGCAAAATCAAAGTCAGCCGAAGGCAGCAATCAAAAATCAATAATAATTGATGCCGGCCACGGAGGAGAAGACGGCGGAGCGGTTGGCTCTGAAGGAATAATTGAAAAAGACATAAACCTAGCAATAGCTTTGAAGCTCGAAAGCTTGCTTGAAGCCTCGGGCCATAAAGTTATAATGACGCGCGAAAAAGACACCGCAATTTACGACGACTCGGCCAAAACTTTGAAAGAAAAAAAGAAATCCGACCTTAGAAACCGCATGGGAATAATGAATAAAAACAAAGAAAATGATTCCGTCTTCGTTAGTATTCATCAAAATAAATTCCCTGATGAAAAATACTTTGGAACGCAAATTTTTTATTCTGTGAATGATGAAAAAAGCATGGAACTTGCAAACAAAATCAAAGATTCCGTCACCGGGCTTTTGCAGCCTGAAAACAAAAGAGAAATCAAACCAGCAAACAACAAAATCTTCCTTCTTCACAACGCTAAAATTCCGGCGGTTATAGTAGAGTGCGGGTTCATTTCAAACCCTGGCGAAGCTCAAAAATTAAAAGACGAAAAATACCAAAGTCAAATGGCATTTTCGATTTTTTGCGGCATAACGAATTACCTAATGAATACCCCTTGATTTAAAAAAAATTATCTAGTAGATTATAATTAAAAAAGAAAAGGAAGTTAACATGATAAAGAAATCAAAAAGCGTTTTCGTTTGCTCAGAATGCGGCTTTAGCTCAAGCAAATGGAACGGAATATGCCCTTCTTGCGGCCAAGGAAACACAATGAACGAAGAGACCGTGGTGGAAACATCTTCAGCAGGGAAAAAGCCACGCCTGAAGCCAAAAATGACTCAATCAAGCGTGACTCAAATCCCCATGAACAAAGTTGACATAAACGAAGAAACAAGATTCAAAACGGGCTTTAAAGAGCTCGACAGAGTCTTCGGCGGAGGAATAGTCAAAGGTTCTCTTTCGCTTTTAGGCGGAACACCAGGAATAGGAAAATCCACGCTGCTTTTGCAAATTTGCAAATATATAAACAAAGATTTAAAAATCCTGTATGTTTCGGGCGAAGAATCAAAAAGGCAAATTAAAATGCGAGCTTCAAGGCTAAATGTTGAAAACGAAAACCTCTTTTTAATGACCGAAACAAACATTGAGCTAATCTGCGCTGAAGCGGAGTTCACTCACCCTGATATTTTAATAATAGACTCAATTCAAACCATGAGCAGCCCTGAATCTTCTTCGATTCCGGGGAGTGTTTCTCAAGTTAAAGAGTGCACAAACGCACTTTTGAAGCTTGCAAAATCACTTGATATAACCACTTTGATGATAGGCCACGTTAACAAAGACGGCGCAATCGCCGGGCCGAAAGTTTTGGAACACATGGTTGACACAGTTTTGTATTTTGAAGGCGACAACCAAACTTCATACAGAATTTTAAGAGCAGTCAAAAACAGGCACGGTTCAACGAATGAAATGGGCGTTTTTTGCATGGAAAACGAAGGCCTAAGCGAAGTTGAAAACCCTTCCGAAATGCTTCTTTCGGGCAAACCTCATGGCGTTTCGGGCATATGCGTTGCTTGCCTTATGCAAGGTTCAAGGCCACTTTTGACCGAAGTTCAAGGCCTGGTAACTCCAACTAATTTCGGCAACCCCAGAAGAACCGCTACAGGGTTTGATTACAACCGAATGGCGCTAATTTTAGCCGTTCTTGAAAAGCGCGCTGGGTTTCATTTTTCAAATATGGACGCTTACATCAATGCCGTTGGAGGAATCAAACTCGATGAGCCCGCAGCGGACCTTTCGGTTGCAATTGCTCTTGTTTCCAGCCTTAAAGATGCCGTCGTAAATGACGAAACAATGGCTTTCGGCGAAATTGGCCTTGCGGGGGAAATTAGGGCGGTTTCAAACGCCGAAAACAGGATAAGAGAGGCCTGCAGGCTGGGCTTCACAAAGTGCATTATTCCCTACCACAATTTAAAATCGGTTAAAAACAAAGAAAAATATGACATTAAAATCATCGGCGTGAGGACTATTCGCCAAGCGGTTGAAGAAGCTTTAGCATAAATAATCCGAAAGATAAAACGAATAAATTCCTGTTTCTTTGACTTTCAAATTCTGCGTTTCTTCAAGCGCATATTTATAAATGCTAAGCTGGGAAACATATTTATCGTAAAGAGACTGCATATTTTCGGTTTTGTCAGTTTTGTAATCGACTATAACGAAGCCGTCATTTTCTAAGAAGGCGCAGTCCATCGCACCCTGCACAACAACTGAGTTTTCGTCTTTTTCATCTTCTTCAAAAAGCGATGCACTAAGCGGCATTTTCACTGAAAACTTAAACTCCCTTAAAACCTTTTTGCTTTTCAAAATTCTTTCGCATAAATTCGAGTTTAAAAACTTTTCGATAGAATTTTTATTAAGCAGTTTTGCCTCCTGAGAAGAAAATAATCCTCGGTTTAAAAGCCTTTCGATTTCACGGCTGAGATCTTCTCGGGCGGCTTTTATTTCGGCCAAACACATGAATTTGTGCATTGCCGTGCCTCTTGCTGTTGCGGAAGTGTTCGAAGCGGACATAAACGCAGGAACCGACGCTGCAAAATAATTTTGCCATTCACCGCTGTGCGAAAGCTTCGAAGCAGCTATTTTTATCGGGGCTTGAGAAGACTTTTCAAAAGGATATTTAAAACTTGAAATTTCTTCCAGTTTTTTCAAAAAATCTTCGTCGATATTTTCAGTTTGCTGGCAAGGCTCATTTAAAATTTCTTCTTCGGGCAAATCATTTAAAGAAGAATCGGGCTTTAAAAACTCAATATCCCAATTTAAATTTTCTGAAATTTCGCTGTTTTCCAAAAGCTGATTTTCAATTCCAAAAGCTTCAAAAAGCTGCGGTTTTGCGCTGCTAAAACAAATGCATATTAAAATCCAATCAAGGAAGCTACTCGAACTGCCCACAAGATAAGGGTTAACCGAGCTGAAACTCTGAATCAAAAGGCACTTTTCGGTTATTTTTCTTTCGTCTTTAACGCTCGCTATGATGATAAGCTTTTGCTTGGCGCGAGTAAGTGCAACGTAAAGAATCCTCACTTCTTCGGAGGTGTTTTCGCTTTCGTTTTTAAGATTTATCGCGTCAAAAACAAGGTTGCTGTGCTGCGAAAGGCCGTCTGCGCTTCTCGTTTTTATTCCAAAGCCAAGCTCAGGATGAATAACTAAATCGCCGCTGTCTTTATTAAATTTCTTCGAGCAACCCGCAATTATGCAAACCGGAAATTCAAGACCTTTTGACTTGTGAATGCTCATTATTTTAACGGTGTTATCAGCCTCAGAAGAGACAAAAGCCGAAGGAAGATCGGCGTTTTTCTTTTGAAGATTTTTAATGAAATTAAGGAAGCCGCTAAGGCCTTTCGAAAGGTCTTCGTCGAACTTTTTGGCATAATCTCTTAGCAAAATGAGGTTAGCTTTTTTAATTTCGCCGCCGGGAAGAGCAAGGCAAATGGAAGGGTACTGCGTTGTTTCATAAATAAAATCAATTAGTTCGCTGCAAGGCATAGTGCCGCTAATTTTGCGGAAGTAATCAATTTTTTCAAGGAATTTTTCAAGTTTTTCGGAATTTTTTGCATAATCTTTTAAGGCAAAATAAAACGGAATATCTTTGTTAAGGCTTCTAATTTTCGAAAGTTCATCGATATTAAACCCAAAAAGCGGGCTGAGCATGCAAGAAATCAGCGGGACGTCATCGGTGGCGTTGTCAATAACTTTCAAAATCGAAAGAATAACAGAAATTTCGGCCGTTTCAAGGAATTTATCGTTAGTTTCCGTCCATGCAGGAATCGCGCAAGCGCTTAGTTCTTTGGCGTAAATATGCGCAAAGGCATTTGATTTTCTTAAAAGAATGCAAAAGTCGCTGTAAGTTGCATTTCGGTAGCTGTCGCCTTTTTTAACTTTAAACCCGCTTGAAATCATCTGCATTATCGTTTTTGCAATTTCTCTTGCCTCCAAAACCGAAGTGTCTTCATCGCTGGAAGCTTTAATAAACTTGACCGAAACATCTTTTTCGCCGGTTTCTTCATATTCCGCTCCGGGGAAGAGTTTTTCTTCGTCGTTATAGTCTATCTCGCCCACTTTTTCAGACATAAGGCACCTAAAAATAAAGTTAACGCTGCTGATCACCGCCGCTTTGCTCCTGAAATTCTTGCCAAGAATAATCTTCGCGGGGTAAAGATCTTTGCTTTCATCGTAGACCGCAAAACTGCCTTTTTTAGAAAGAAAAATCTTCGGCCGTGACTGCCTGAATTTATAAATGCTTTGCTTAACATCACCAACCATGAAAAGGTTGCTTTCGTTTTTCGTGATGAGCTTAAAAATCGTGTCTTGAACTTCGTTTATGTCTTGATATTCATCGACCATAACTTCAGTGAATCTCTCGGAAATTTCTTTCGCAACACCGCTTTTTTCAAGAGGCTCGGCATTTTCAGCCAAAACTTGAATCGTAAGCCTTTCAAGGTCACTGAAGTCAATCATATTCCGCACGAGTTTAAGCGCCCAAACTTCATTTCTAAAATGAAGAGTTATTTCAAAAAGATTTTTCAAAATCTGGCCTATTTCTTTGATTTCATCGCCGTTTGAAACGAAATGGCTCTTAAGCCCTGAAATAACCTCTTTTGCTGAATTTCTTTTCATAACTATTTCGTTTTTGAGCTCTTCATTTTCTTTCGTGCGGCAAGGTTTGAGCCTGGCAAATGAAATCTCGTTAACTTTTTTTGAAATTTCGCTCCAGCTTTCGGTTTCAAGGCTGGTTTTTAAGTTTTTTAGCATATCAATATCAGCGCTTAAAGTTTCGAAATATGATTTTTTAAGGTCTTCAAAATCGCCTGAAGTTTTAAGAGCATCTTCAAGCAGGCAGATAGCGTAATCAACTCCGCCGAGAGAGTAATCCACTATGGTTTTCATCCAAATATTTTTATCTTCCGAGCTCGAAGCTTCATCATAGAGCTTGAGCTTTTTTTCAAGCCAAATTTCAGGAAACGCAAGAGAATTCATAAACTCATTTAAAGCAAACACAGTGTTTTCGAGCTTTTCGGTGTTTTTTTCGCCGCTGAAAATATCAAGAATTTTAGTGAATTTTTCTTTTTCGCTGCTGTAAAAATGCTCGAAAGTGTTTTCAAGCGCTTTTTCTTTTATTATTCCCAGCTCGCTTGAAGTTCCTATTTTAAAATTCGGCGAAATCCCCAAGCGAAAGAAATTTTCTTTAACAATATTGTTGCAGAAGCTGTGGATAGTTCCAATTTGCGCGGATTTAAGAAGCATTTGTTGCCTGTGAAGATTTAAATTCCCTGGGTTTTTGGTCAAAAGGTTCGAAAGGCTGCTCGAAATGCGGTCTTTCATTTCTCTTGCGGCGGAATTAGTAAAAGTAACGATCAAAAATTTATCAAGGTCAACGGGATTTTTTTCGTCGGTTATGCGGTCTATAACCCTTTGCACCAGAACCGAAGTTTTGCCCGAGCCTGCCGCTGCCGCAACCAAAACCGTCCCACCGATTGAATAAATGGCCTTTTTTTGGTCTTCAGTCCAGTTACTTGCCATTTTCAGTTTCACTTCCTTTCATTTTTTCAATTGTTTCTTCGTTAGTCATCGAAGCAATTTTTTTGAAATTATCTTTTTCGTAGCCGCAAATCGAATGATATTTGCAAAATTTGCATGACGAATTGTTGCTTTTGAACATAACAGGTTTGGCGGAAACTTTGCCCGAAAGTAAGTCTTCGCACATTAATTTAACAAGCGTTTTAACATGCTCACCCACTGTTTCAAGCTCGCCAAGGCTTATGACGGAATCAGTCTTTTTAACCTCGCCATCTTTAACGCTTGCAGGAATAAACTGCCCTTTGCCGCCCTTTTCCATGCCTAGAACAACTTCTTTATCGCCAAGAATAAGCCCGTTCATTCTAAGCTTCTTTTTAATTTCATTTTCAATTTTTTCTTCGCTTTCAAGGCTCTTGGTTTCAATCAAAGGTTTAAGAGCAGTGAAGTAAAGAATCCCTGCAGGGATGATATTTTTGTAGCTTTTAATGCCGTTTTCTTTGATCGTAAGAAGATAAATAAGCATCTGCATGTTAAGACCATAAAAAACATCCGAAAGCTTAAACTGCTTGCTGCCTGTTTTATAATCTATTATTCTAACGAAATTTTCGTTTTCTTTGCTCATTATGTCCGCGCGGTCAATTTTGCCCTCAATAACCACTTTTCTGCCGCCGGGGAGATCTATTTCAATTGGTTTTATGACGCCTTTTTTCGAAATTTCAAGCTCCGCTCCGAGGACTTTAAACTCAGAAGCTTCCAGCTGCTGCGAAAGATATTTTATTAAAAACACAACCGATTTTTTAAGCCTTTCGATTGTGTAAAGAAAAATCTGGGGTTTATTTTCAAAGCCGCCGAGATTTTCTTCTATGTAATTTTCCAAAAGTTTTGAGATTTCACCTTCGAGCGTTTCATTTTCAAGCGAAATTATTTTGTCATCTGAGTATTTTTTAAAAAGCTTCTCAAACAAAAAGTGAATCATCGTGCCATAATCCATGCTTCCAAAGGGAGTGTTTTCGCGCACTTTTGCCCTCAGGCCGTATTCGCAAAAATAGGCAAACCGGCAGGAATAATATTTTTCAATCTGCGAAGCCGAAAGCTTCAAATTTTCGCCAAAAAGGTTCAAAGCTCCGCCGGAAGAAGCAAAGTTAAGCCGGTTTTCATCAAGGAAAGTTTCAATTGTTTCGCATTTTGCTTTGTAATCATCATCCGAAAGCAAAAACTTTTTCAAAGTTTCGTTTAAGCTCGAAATCGTACCCTTATTTTTGGCATAAGCCTCGAAGGCAGAGGCCTTTGAAACTATCATTTCTTCGTCTTTGAAGCTGTCTTTCGAAAAAACTTTAATATTCGGGAAGATTTCTTTTATTTCTTTGACTATCTCTGAAGGATACTTGCTTTTGCCGAAGGAATCCGCCGAAGGCCATGAAACAAAAAGCCTCGAAGACGGCGCAGCTACTGCACCATAGGCCAAAAATCTTTCTTTTATCAAAAAGGCTTCGGTCGTGTCTTTGAGCTCGATGCCTAGGGCTGAAATGTAATTTACTTCTTGATCCGTAAATATTTCCGAGCTGCTTGGAATTTTCGGGAATTCACCGCTAACAGCCCCGATTAGAAACATAATTTTCGTGCCTGAAACCAAACTTCTTTCAGCCGAAGCAACCGTGACATTGTCGATGCACTGCGGAACATAAGAAAAATTCGCGAAATTAAGCGCAAGATTTAAAATTTCAAGATATTTCCTCGAAGAGACCTTTTTCTCGCCCATCAAAGAAGCAATTTCATTTAAAACTTCCATGAGCGCATCCCAAATCATTGCGTGCTTTTCAGCAGTTTCATGCCTTCCGTTTTTTTCAAGCGATTCGCAAAAATCTTTCAAATTTTCCGCAGCGTTTACCTCAGTTAAAAGATTGTAAATCGCAATTGAAATGCCTCTTCCCGTTTTGTTTCTAACGTTATTTTTGAAGTTTTCAAGCGGCGAAAGAACCTTTTTTCTTATCAAATTAAGCTCTTCGAGAGTTTTTTCGTCTTCTTCTTCAAAGTTTTTGTAGTATCCTTTCGGGTGAAAAGAAAAATCTTTAAACCATCCTTCCGATTTTATATTCCACATTAAAACGTAGTTTTCAAGAAGCGAAATTTCTTCAGAGGTGGTTCCTGTGAGACCCGTTTTTAAATATCTTAAAATGTCTTCAGGCATGAACCCCCCATGAATAACGTCAAAAGCCGAAAGAACAAGATTCGTGAGGTTTTTATTAAAAAGTTTTTCAGGAGCATCCACGAAAAATGGAATAAGATATCTTCTAAGCGAGCTTTTAATAACGCTTTCGTAGGCTTGCATGTCCCTCGTTAAAATTACAATGTCTTTATACCTGCATTTGCCTTGCATCACCAGCTTTTTCACAGTTTTAGCAACTTGCTCACATTCGTCGCTAAGGTCAAGGGCATTATAAAGAAAAATATTCTCAGGAGCTTTCTCGGTAGCCTTTTTAACCGGCCGAAAAATATTTTCTTCCAGGGTTTTAAGCTCGCTGTTTTCGAATTTAACGTTTTTATTTAAAATTATTTTTTCTTCAGCACTAATGAAATTTTTGCTAGCTATCTTTTTGATTTTGGCAATAGTTTTCAAAGAAGGCAAAAACAGGCTATACTCCGAAACCACGCTTTCTTTTTCATCAACGCAAAAGGCCATGTAAATTTCTTTCGCTTGAAGCATAATTTCTTCTATGAGCGAAAATTGCTGCGCCGTAAAATTGCTAAAGCCATCAAAAAAGACGGTGTAACCCTCGAAAAAATTGCTTGACCTTATGATATCTTCCAGAGCGCTTAAACTATCTGCCGAATCGCCCTCACCGCTTTTGCAAAGAATTTTATAAACATCATAAATAGCGATCATTTCTTTAATTTTCTGCTTTAAAATATCTTTGCTGCACAAATCGTGAATTTTCTGCAAGGCTTCTTTGTCAATTTTATTCGATTTAAATTCTTTTATTGTTTCTAAAATAAGCTCAGCGACTTTCATGTCCGCCGAACCTTTGGCATACATTTTAAGGTCTGATTTAGTGCTTTCAATAGCTTCGCTAATCATTAAAATTTGCGCCGTGTCGCTCGAAGGTTTCACGGCAGGAATATTAATAACGCTCGGAATAAAATCGCAAAGCCTTGAAAAACTCATGACTTTAACATTGCTGAACTTGCTATTCCCCAAATATTCAAGCATTGATTTTTCTTTTTCAAAAGAGAATTGTTCAGGCACTATTACCATTAATTTTTCGTTCCCTGCATTTATTTCGTTTAAAATTATTTCATTTATTTTTTTTGATTTTCCGCTTCCGGCTCTTCCTAAAATGAATTTTACTATTTCGGCCACCCCCTTGATTTTCAAGATAATTATATCACAATTTAAACTTTTGAAATATTGTAAAATTATGCTTGACAAAATTTTCAGAAGTATTTATAATATTTACTATCGAGGTGTAGCTCAGTTTGGTAGAGTGCTTGGTTTGGGACCAAGATGCCGCAGGTTCGAGTCCTGTCACCTCGACCACTTTTTTGCCGAGTCTGATTTTTGTCAGGGTCGGTATTTTTTATAATCTTTTTTAGATTTAGTTTAAAATCAAATTTTAAAGGAGCACTTATATTATGGCAAATTGCAAATTTTTATCATTATTAACATCATGTTTTTTAGTTTTAAGCAGCAGTATGAACTTCGCAGCAGCTTCAGGCGAAACTGTTTTCATCACTGGCAGTGGAATAGCCACAAGGCTGCATGAGCCCGTTTTAAAAGAATTCCCCGGAATCATAGCGAAGTCGGTTCGCATTTCGGAAAATCCTCTTCCTTCAGATGAAAAAACAGATGAAATTTCTGAAAGCTGGCTGTTTTTGGGCACTCCTGTTTACAAACACAAAGATCACATAATTTCTTCTTGCAAAAAATATAAAAAAATTTTGTGCGAAAAGCCGGTAGGATTATCCAAAGATGAAATAAGCGAAATAAAAGCCGCTATAAACCAAAGCAAAACGTGCTTCAGAGTAAACTACGCACTGAGATTTTTGCCTTGCTTAGAAAAAATTAAAAGCTTTGCAAAAGAACACGAAATTAAATCCGTGACCATCGCTTGCAATGCGGGGTTTAACAAATGCGCGCCAAACAAAACTTGGAAAAGCGACTGCAAATCCGGCGGAGGAATTCTTTATTCAATACTCCCTCATATGGTTGATTTAATGAACTTTTTAGGTTTCGAAGCGGATGTAAATAGCATAATTTTTGAAAGCTCTTTAAAACCGCCGATGAATGACATAAAGCTTCGCTCAAGAACTAAAAGCGGCATTGAAACTCAAATAAACATCGATCTTCTTAGAGATTTTTATGAATTCACTTTGAATTTAGAAACTCCCCAAGGCGTAAAAATATTTGATTTAATAAACTCCAAAGAAAGTAAAATTTTCGGAACAGCAGAATACATAAGCGGAACTTTATCCGCCACGAATAAGCTTTCACCCTGGCGCATTTCTTTTAAATACTTGCTAGAAGCGCTTTTTTCAAACCCTGAAAACCAAAAACTCGCAAAAATAGAAGATGCCGAAAAAGTTCACGACGTTTTAGAGATGATACTTTCAAAATAAAAAGATGCTAAATTTAATCTTACAAGGTTTACAAAATTGTAAAATACATATTAAAATTCACCCAAATTCAACACATTGATTTTATTTATATTTAATGTTACAATTTCATTACATATTATGTTATTAGAGGAAAGGATTTGTAATGAAAAAAGTATTATCCATTTTTTTAGCACTAACCTGTTTATTTTCTAGCGCGGCCCCAGGCAGCATAATTTTTGCAAGCGGCGAGACTTCACCCACCAAACAATCTTCGCCCAAAGCACCAAGACCTCCTAAACCTGAAAAGAAGCCATCCGAGCCGGCAAAAGACACTCTAAGAAAAAAAATTTTAATAAAACAAAAGGCCTTTTTAACCGCTTTAGCTTGCCTAAACGGAGCGGATGTTAACATTAAATTGCATAAAATAACAAAAAAAGAAAGCCCAAACTTCACAATAACTAAAGTTAATAACTCTGCAGTTAAAATAAAAACAACCACCGCACACTCCGCTCAATTAGAAGCATTAATTGTTTCTTTTGAGAAAGAAAATAACGACATAGACGTGGAAATTGATACCCCCTATTACCGCTGCATAACCAATTTTATTAAAATCAATGGCAAAGTTTTGAAAATAGAAGAAGTGCTTGAATACGGTGACAAAGTTTTAAATTTAATCTGTGAAAAAAAAGAGAAATTTAGCCCAAAATACACAAAAGAAATAGAAGAAAATTTAACCACCGACACTTCATTTATGAGCCAAATTATGGTACTATTCCAAGATATTTTATGTAGCAGCGAAAACTCAGGCCAAACAACTTCTGAAAAAGAAATAGAATCCCCCAAAGGTTCAAAAAATATTTTTAGTAACCACATGAAAGAATTAATAAGTTCAATAAATCAAAAGGCATTTTTAACTGCTCTTCTTTGTTTAAACGATTCCAACGTTTACATAAAATATCATAGAGACGGTAGATGTAAATCTATTAATTTCACAATAACTCAAATCGACGACTTTAGCATTAAATACGTCTCATACTACAATCTGGGCAATGAGATGAGAGCCCTTTTAACTGCGCTTGAAAATAAAAAAAACAAAATAAACTATAGACTAAAGAAAAAATCCTACGGGCTGAAAACAAGAGAAGCCGAAGTAAACGGGCACACTTTATCTGATCAAGATATTGAAGAGTTCGGCCGTAAAATTCTTGAATTACTCTATGAAAGAAAGAAAGCCACAAACCAAAGCCAACCTCAAAAACATGTGATAAATCTAACCAATGACTACGTTTTCAAGGATGAAGCCGCTAAAATTTTAGGCAGCATATTAGAAAGAAAAGAATCCGAAGAAAAATCATCCCAAAAAAACGAATTGAAATTACCCTCTATTTTAGATTCTCCTAAAGCTTTGAATTATTATTACAGAACACAAAGATTTTATGTTTCTCAAAAAGCGTTTTTAACTGCTCTTCTTTGTTTAAACGATTCCAATGTTTTCATAAGATATGATGAAAAACCTAAATACCAATCCATTGATTTCACAGTAACTAAAATTGATGATTCTAACATTGACTGCAACTCATGCAAAATGGCCAATCAAATGGAAATTCTTTCAACTACTCTTGAAAACAAAAAAGGCAACATAGACTATAGCCCAAAGAAAAAAACTATCGGCTTTAAAATAAAAAAGGCTGAAATAAACGGATACATTTTTTCTGATCAAGATATTGAAGAATTAGGAAATGAAATTCTTAACTTACTCTATGAAAAAAAGCAAACCGCACAACAAAACGAAACTCAAAAATTGGTGTTAAACTTAAATGAAGACAAAACTTTTAAAGATAAAGCCGCTAAAATTTTAAGCAACATATTAGAAAGAAAAAAAGCCACTGAAAAAGTGCCTAACAAATGGATATTAAACTTAAATGAAAACGAAAATTTTAAACATAAAATCACTAAAATTTTAAACAACATCTCAATTAAAAAAATAACCGAGGAAAAATCGCCTGAAAACCCAAAAATGAAATTGCCTTCTATTTTGTACACCCCTGAAACTGTGAGTTATTATTACAAAACGAAAAAATTTTATACTGCTCAAAAAGCACTTTTAGCCGCTCTTCTCTGCCTAAACGGTTCAGACGTTTACATAAAACATAATCAAAAATTTGCGTACAAATCTTTTGGTTTCAAAACAATTAAAGTTGACGATTTTGAAATTAACTATGACACATACAAACTAGATAATGATGTAAAAATCCTTTCAACTTTACTGGAAAGCAAAAAAGGCAAAATAGACTATAGGGTAGAGAAAAAATCCAGTGAGTTTAAAATAGAAACAGTTGTAATAAACGGGCATACTTTGTTTACCCAAGATATTCTAGACTTGGGATATAAAATTCTTGACTTACTTTATGCAGAAAAGAACATTGCATATCAAAATTCACCTCTAGAATTAACATCAAACCTAAGCGAAAATACAGATTTTAAAGATAAGGCCACTAAAATTTTAAGCAACATATTAGAAACAAAAGAATCCGAAGAAAAATCACCCAAAAAAATTTTAAAGTTACCTAGTATTGTGAATGAAAAAAAAATTTTGAACTATAACGAAAGAAAAAGGATTGACACCACTCAAAAAGCATTTTTAACCGCTCTGATTTGCTCCCTTGGAATGGACGTATATATCTCGCCTCACAAAAACAAAAAAAAGGAAGTTACAGATTTCAAAGTTCTTAAAATAGGCAATGAAATCATTAATGATAGGCCTAGAACAAAAGCTTTGATTGAATTTATTTCAAAAAATCAAACTAACATGAACTTCATATATGAAGCAACCCCTACTGACTGCATAATTGAAGCAGCTAGAATTAATGGAAAATTATTAATGCGCGAAGATATCATCAAGCTTGGTGAAAAAGCTCTAGATATGATTTTAACAAAGTGCTCAACTCCAAGGTTTTTATTGGGCAAAATCATAAATCTAACCGCAGATGATTTATTCACCAAAGGCGCCACAGACCTTTTAAAAGATGAATTAAACTACGATTCATCCACAGAAGATGACCCTTCATTTAGAGCCAAATACATGTAATGAAATTATCCCGTGCATAATGACCCCTTTGCAAAATTCGAAAAAAACATAACATTTAAAACAAAAGTTATTAGTGTTTGCCTGAGCAATAAAGCAGTTTTAACGCTTGCAAGCACTTTAACTTTAATTTTTTTCAGCAGTATTTTTAAAACACTTAATTTGGAAAGAAAAAATTGCTGATTCGTTAAAAATAAATGAATTCAAAACGCCAAACCCCTGAAACTACAAACTTAAAAACGCAATAGAAGCCAAATTGACTGCTTTTTGTGGGCGGTTTACAAATTGTTTGAAAACTAGGCTAAGATTTTCAGATTGAACACATTTTTGAGTAATGATAAACTTAAATTAAACAATAACTTAAAGAGGAATGATTTCGTGATAAAAAAACTATTGTCCGCCTTTATGGCGGGCGTTTGCTTGCTTTCTTCGGCTAGCGGCACCCTTACTTTTGCGAGCGGTACCAAAAAAGCTTCAGAAACCAGAAAATTTGAACATCAAGTTTCCAGGAACAAAATTCTCGACGAAAAAATAGCTGTTCAAAAAGCATTTTTGGTTGCTTTACTTTGTTCATTAAACACTGAGGTTTACATAAAATTTCGAAAAGACTACAAAAGTAAAAATTTAGATTTCACAGTTTACGGAACAAAAGAGTCGACCCTTGCAGATTTAAGCAGCAGGGACAATATGTGTCAAATGAAATTTTTAATAGAAACTCTTAAATCTCAAAAAGACCTTATAGATTTCGATTGCGATGTGCGAGTTAAGAATTTTACGTTAAACTGCGTAAGAATTAACAATTATTTTTTAACTAAACCTGAAATCGATAAAATAGGCGAAAAAATTCTTGATTTACTTTATAAAAAAAAGAATATGGCACTTCTCGATCACACAATATCAGATTTAACAAATATTAATGAAGATATTTCCCTGCGCCAAGAAATGAAAGACATTCTCGGCAAAATATTGGACGGCAATCCTTCCACTGACGAAAATTTATTAAAATTTTACACACCAAATTTTGACAATAGCTCTAAGAAGAGAGAATCCATCATAAATATTGACCACATAAATTACATCAAGGCCCACCCTGACGATTCTTATTCCGTGATTTGCTGCTATCACAAAGCATTTTTTGCGGGAATACTTAGTGCGCTTGGAATTGACACAAGAGTAAAAAGATACTCCAAAATTCCAGGCGAATTCCCTAACTGCCTTTCACTTTACAAAATTAACGAAAAAAGATTATGCTACAGAAAAACGTTATCGAGCCATTTAATAAATGTTGTTAATTCTATTTTCCCGCCTGAAAAAATGAACATAGCAGCTTCATCTTATTTATACAATTCGTTTCTAACGAAAGTCACAATAGAAGATATAACACTCGATGAAGTAGACATTTTCAACCTAGGCAAAAGATTTTATGATTTAGCCCAACCATTTATAGATTCGATATTAAATAAAAACAGTCTTGTTAAGGTAATTTCTCTCGATAGATTCTCCTGTTTTACTGAAAATATAAAAAAAGCATTTAAACAATACACGGGAAAAGACCTGCCAAATTTGAAATCATAAAAAATTAAAAAGGAATGATTGGAATAATTAAAAAAATATTATCTACATTTTTGGCTTCAACATGCATGTTTTCTTCAGTAGCATTGGCATCAGGCAGCGAAGAGCCCCGAGCCGAAGAAAAAGCTCCAAAAGTAACTAAAGAACTAAAAATTCCAAAAAACAAAGAACACATCCATCAAAAAGCTTTTTTAGTGGGCCTCGTCTGCGCATTTGACATTGATGTTGAAATAAAATTCATTTCCGACAGGCCAGAAAAAGTCTACAATTTCACAGTAAAAAGCATTGACAGCTTGGAATTTAACTGTTTGCATTTTTCTCCTTGCCATCAAGTGGGATATTTAGCGTCTAGTATTTCTACACTAAGAAAATTGCCTCATATCAAATTTGAAAGAGTTAAAAATGGATTATTTCTCTCATACTTTCAAATTAACAACCATATTTTAACGCGAAAATATATTTCAGAAGTAAGCAAAGTCATTTTAGAAATAATTTATGAAAAAAAGCTTGCCACACGCAAAGAACATAAAGCATGCAGGATTGTAAATCTAACAAAAGACGAAAAATTCAAAAACAAAATTAAAATGATTCTAGGTGAAATTTTAGAACCTATAAAAGCACCTAATTTCAAAGTGCATGATTTTTACTTACCGTAAATTTTCAGCCACGATCAAATAGGCAAATCATTAGTTTTAAAAGATATTGAACAAAAAATTTAAAAAACTAATTTTACAATAAAAAAAGGAAAATAAACTCATGGTCAAAAAAATAATATCATCTTTTATGGCTTGCGTTTTGCTAGCTTCTTCATTAAGTGCGCCTATTTTCGCTGGAGGCAATATATCTTTTACAGTTCAATATCCCAAAAAAGGCAAAACTCAAAAAACTTCAGTTTTTGGGGCATCAGAATCCAGCTTACAAAGAAAAAGAAAAACTGTTCAAAAAGCATTTTTAACCGCTCTTTTATTGGCGCAAGATATTGAGGTAGAAATAAAACTCAGCCAGAGTAGATTAAAAACATTATATGATTGTTTTCAAATTACAAAAATCCAAGATTCAATTATTGGCACTAAAGAAAAATATGCTAATAACTTTCAGATTAACATTCTGCTGGACAACCTTTCGGCTATAAATGGAATTGCGTTTGACACTGCTGCAAAAGGGGTTTTAATAGCCTGCGCAAAAATTAATGGCCACATTTTAACCCAAAACACCATTTGCGAAATAGGCGAAAAAATTTTAAAACTTATAGAAGAAAAAAGACAATATATAATAAGCAATCATCTATGTTATAAGGACATAAATTTAAAAGAAGATAGTTTATTTATGCAAGAAATTTCAAATATTTTTGGCGATCTTTTAGATAAGAGCTCTTCCAAAGATGAAAATACGCTCCCATTTTTCGAAATTGCTTCTTCTAAAAAACTAGAACCTGTAACAAATCATATTCATGTAAAACACTTAAAAAAGCACCCTGAAACCTCTTCTTTACTTATAGCATGCTATGAACAAACTTTTTTTGCAAGCCTTATAAGCACTTTTGGAACCAAAGTAGTAGTGAAGCCACAATCCGAAACAGAATATGAGAATTTCCCAAGATGCTTTTTTATATTAAAATTAGGCAACCAACCTATTTACACAAAAGATGCACAATGCGCATTTTTAACAAATATGATTAAATTAATAAATTCAATATTCCCGCCTGAAAAATTAAAAATAGAAACTGTGCCAATGAGCTATTCTGTGCCCACAAAAGTTACTATTAATAATGAAATAGTTCTTAACGAAAATGATGTTATCAATTTGGGGCAAAGATTTTATGACTTAATTTACAAAATGATTTCTGAAAACGCCCTTACTCTTTATGAAATAAACAGGGCCATTCACCTGAACGTTAATACTGGATTCACCAAAAATGTGAAAAAGATATTTAAAGAATACACTGGAAAAGATCTCACTATTTAAAATTATAGTCATAACACCGATTACATTTCGTGGTCGGTTAATTTTTTGTGTTGATTTCATTTCGAATTAATGATAAAATCAAATTAAATTAATTAAAAGGAAGTGTCATTATGATTAAAAAAACATTATCCGCAATTATGGCTTTTGCTTGCTTCATATCTCCTCTTAGCAGCACAGCCTTTGCAAGCGGCAAAAGTAAAATCCCTACGAGAACCGTGGCTAACATTCGGAGAACCTATTTTGAATACCAAACTATGAAGGCTGAAAGAATTGTATATCAAAAAGCGTTCTTAACCGCACTCCTCTGCACAACTGGAACAGACGTTTATATTTCTAACTGGAAATTAAATACACGAGATTTTATGGTGACTAAAATCGGTGATTTAAATTTTGATGAAAAAATTTATCGCACTAATCCAGCTCAACTAAATTTTTTATTAAATTACCTTGTAAATAATAAAAAAGATAATTTAGATTTCAAAGCAAATCTAAACCGCAGAAGTGCGACGATACTTTGCGCAAAAATTAACAATTGTTTTCTTCCGGAGAGCACCATTTATAAAATAGGCACAAAGGCTCTCGACTTAATTAACGAAACAAAAAAGAAAGGAAATGTATTCTCTGACTCCTCTTCACTATACCTAAATTTAACGGAAAACACTTATTTAAGGCAACAAATGATGGAGTTATTAGGAGATGCCTTGAAAAGCAGCGACGATGACTCAAACGCACTAAGCATTTTTACGTTATATTCTGAATTTAATTTCAAAAAACTAGACCCAATTGAAAACCCTGAACATATAAAGAACCTAAAAGAATGTTCTAAAGAATATTACAACATGTTAGAATGCTATGAAACAGCGTTTTTCTTTGGTTTTCTCGCCTCACAGGGAATTAACGTAGGAGTAAAATTTAGCAAAGACCAAATCGTAGACCCTATTTTTTTAAGCGAAATTAACGGTATACCTATTCCGCGCATAAGCAAAATTAGAGAATATACGAAAATTTTAATGAAATACACTGCGAACATTTTTCCAGCTAAAAAACTAAAAATAGAAAGTATAAATTTGTATTACGCAATACCCACCAAAATCGTTATTAACAACGACATCATTCTTTATGAAAATGACATACTCGTTTTAGGCCAAAGGTTCCATAATGCAGTTTACAAAGACATTGCAAACTCGATACAAACTTACATTCCCTATAGAATCGTAGACTTACAGAAGTTCCCTAATTTAGGCCAAACCATGAAAGAAATATTTAAAGATTACACCGGTCAAGATTTGCCTGATTTAAACTAATAAGTCTCCGTCAAACTGATTACTAATAATAAGGAAT